>NZ_JAMPJY010000018.1:0-116224 GCF_039961875.1 Trichocoleus sp. ST-U2
GCTCCGCTCTCGTTTGCGTAGCTGTAATCCATGCCCAAGCAGTTGGCGCTCCCACTGCGGTTCAAAGCTTTGGCAGAAGTCGTCGACACAGCAAAATAGTTCTTCTAGACTAAGCATGGGGTAATTCAGATGGATGAGAAGTTAGCACTTTCACCCTACCTGTTTTGCCCCTTCCTTATCCCGAACTCAGGTTAAATATGTCACACAAATTCGCAAAAAACTTTTAAAATTACCGCCGCAAACTCCGGGGATCGAGGGCATCCCGCAGCCCATCGCCTAGCAAGTTAAATGCTAATACAGTGAGGATAATCAATAGCGCTGGAGGCCAGATCAACCAAGGTTGTAACACCAAAATTGATGCATTTGTTGCTAGCGATAGCATATTCCCCCAAGACGGATCTGGCTGCTGAATTCCTAGCCCAATCAAACTCAGCACTGATTCCGCGACGATAAAACCAGGGATTGCCAAAGTTGCCGAGATAATCACGTAGGTAGCAGTTTGCGGCAACACATGACGAATGATAATGTACAGCGGTTTTGCACCCATTGCGCGTGCTGCTTGCACAAATTCCCGCTCTTTAATGGACAGCACCTGTCCCCGAATCACCCGTGCTAACCCAGCCCAGCCGACGAATGAGGTAATCAGGACAATTAATAAGAATCGCTGGGCACTCGTTAGTCCTGACGGTAGCACTGCGGCAAGGGCAACCAACAGATAAAGGCTGGGAATTGTCATCAGCACTTCCACAAAGCGCATTAAGATGCTGTCAGTTGTGCCTCCGAAAAAGCCAGAAATCCCTCCAACCAACAAACCTAGGGGGAAAGATATGGCAATTCCCACTAGACCAATGCTGAGGCTGATTCTGCCCCCGTGCAGTAGACGGCTGAACTGGTCGCGCCCCTGTTCATCGGTGCCTAACAAATTCAGTTTGCCTTCCCCAAGGGTGCCGAAGAGATGCCAATTAAAGGGAATACCGCTAAGAATTTCCACCTCATCAAATTTGGGTGGCAGCGGTAGGCGAAGCTGAAATAGTTGGTATTTCGGTCCCCGGACAAACAGGCGAACAGGTGAAGGTTTTTGGAAGTCTACAATCACTTTGCGATCGCCCGTCTCTAAATCTGTCGGCCCCTGAGTCGTCGGATAAACGTGCGGCCCAATAAATTGTCCCTCACGGTTGCGCCAGTAAATCTGAGTTGGTGGCAAAAGTGACGTATTTGGCTGTACATCACACAGTCCTTGAGACAGGTCATAAGAGTCACATGGACGATAAGGCGCAACAAAATCAGCTGCAATAACGCTAAGGTAAAAAATTAACAGGATTAAAGCGCCAAAACGAGCTAAGGGATTGTTTTTAAGCTTTTGCCACCAGTTCATAAAGTTAGTGCTTAGGAGTTATGAGTTAGGAGTTTTAAATTAAATCATAAGCTAGAATTTAGGATTTCCAAGCTTATTTGGATTGTTCGCTCCTAACTCCCCACTGGTTCCCTTTCTAAGCTCCAACTACTAACTGTTCTTCCAGTTGCCTCCGCTCATCTTCGGCACTTTCGTGCTCAACAACAAACACATTCGAGTAGAGGTTGGCAATGATTTGCTTACCCTGCTGAGTTAGCGACAGGTAGCGCAGCGCATCTTGAATATACGGAAATACCCCATGCCAGTAAAATTTGGGATAGTTCCGCCGCAAGTCTCCAGGATGCCGATAACCTAAGGCTTGATTGACACCAGTTTCTTCAAACTCATAGTACAAGGCACCAATTTTCTTCAGGTAGCGGGGATCGCTCAGCTGACCAATCAAGTCAGATGCCCGAACCAAGCCTGGATAATTAACCGTATCTTGATGATCCTCTGCTTTTGGGACTGGAAAACGAGTGAGTTCAATATTGCGCTTGATCAATTCCGCATCAATCAGCTTATGACCGCCAAAGCGCTCTTCAATAAAGAGTTTGGCTCGATCGACGTGATACGGTGTCAAGCTGGCATCTGAAGATCCACGAGGCACGGAAACCATTTCTGCATCCTGCCCCGTCGCATACAGTCTTTCGTAGTCTCTATCTAGGCGACACACGCCCTTCACGTAGCCAATGTCATGGCAAACCAAGGAGAGAATGAAGTGCAACCAGTCTTCACAGGACACCCCGCCCTCGCGGATATGTCTACCGCGCAAGATTTCTTGCCCGACCAGAGCGACTAAAATCGAGTGTTCAACATTGTGATAAAGGGCGTCGCTGTTGGCAATGTTTTCCAGAGCCATACCCCCCGCCCAGGCAATAATATCTTCGTAGTCGGGCTTGTAGCCGCCGTAAGTGCGTCGGTAGCCTTCACGAATTCTTTGAACAAAAGAGTCAATTAGAATTTCTGTAGCGTTAAACATCCTTAGTTCTCGCTGATACTGAGTGCAGTGAGGGGGCGTTGCTGATTTGGGAAATAATTGAGCATGAGGCGATTGCTCTCACGGTACCCAATCATTTTGCTGGTGGCGCTACGCCATAAATCGAGTTAATCCGAGGATACAACCTTGTCCTCTGTCGAACGAAATAGATACAACCCCTACCCTTCCAGGATGCAACAAAATTTGGCGACTGGGGTTGTTAATTGTCATGGTTGCTCTGTGTTTCGCATCACAATTCGTTCTTTGACCGCCAGATGGGGGTTTGATACTGCCTTATGACTTGAGTTTGTTGAAAAATTGGAAAATGAGTCTCAACGCGATCGCCTAAAATTCTGTAGTCGAAGAAACTGGGACTATAGGGCTTTTGGGCTATTCCGGTCAATCAGCTTAGTTTCTTCTAACTTTTGCTAAATTAACATTTCCAAAACCAATAGCGCCAATTAATTTGGCGCTATCAAGCGTGTTGTTAAAGATTGTTGACATGAGCGAAGTCGCCAGTTTTAAATCTCACCACACTGGCAGCAGTTTCTTCGATAGATTTTTACCAATAGATTTAGAAGTTTTTTTTGCCACCAGTTAATATTGGGGAGCGGAAAAAGTTTAAGAGTTCTCGATTGACGGTTTGAGGAACTTCTTGCTGCATCCAGTGACCGCAGTGACTAATAAATTTTAGGTTGAAAGGAGCAGCGATTAAGCGTTCCATGCCTTCGGTGAGTTTTCGAGTCAAAAAGGCGTCTTCTTCGCTCCACAAAATCAAGGTAGGCACAGTGACGGGATCGGGCGATCGTCCCCAGTGATGCAGCCAATTTTGAGGCGACAAAGACGATCGATAGTAGTTAATTGCCGCCGCCAAAACCCCAGGCTTTGCCAGTGCTGCCTGATACACTTGGGCATCCTCGGCAGAAAACGCGCCTTTGCGAACCGCCTGTCCCCGAAACACGTTATTTACAAAATCTTTTAAATTTTGCTGAATCAGCCACTCTGGCAAACCAGGAATCTGAAACGCCAGAACGTACCAACTGCGACGCAGGTGATCTAGGTTTCCCGTCAATTCCTGCCAAAACCTGTACGGATGCGGCGCATTCAAAATAGCCAGACGATTCAGAACGTCTGGAAATTTCTGCGCTAGATGCCATGCGATCAATCCGCCCCAATCGTGACCAACAATATGTGCCCGGACATACCCCAAATTCTCAATCAGACCCCGAATATCGGCGCTAAGAGTATCCAGGTCATAACCACTGAGGGGCTTATCCGAATCATTGTAGCCCCGCAAATCGGGAACCACCACCTTAAAATGGCGAGCCAGTGCTGGGATCTGATGCCGCCAGGAATACCAAAACTCTGGAAACCCGTGCAACAGGATAACTAGCTCTCCCTCTCCTTGGGTGACACAATGTAAGCGAATGTTGTTGGTCTCAATAAAATGGTGTTGCCATGCACAATCAAGGGCGGTCATAGACATCTCTTCCGGCATCCATCGCCAGGGGTTAGCACGTAGGTTTCTCACTTTTCAGATTAGCAGTCCTAGGAGCTAATCTGTCTAAAGAGAGTGGCGAAACCTTGCTACGCTAACTCCTTTAGCCTCGCTGGGGCACGGCAGGACGATACTCAGAAGGTTTGATTTGGTATTTAACTAGATTGGCTAGGTCTTGTAGCTGACAAATCGCTTCAGCGCCCTCTAGCTTCATTAATTCACGGTCATCCCGCATTTCTGTCCAGGTAATCCCATAATCCGATACTAAAAAGCGAATTAGATGGTTGTCACCAAGACTAACCATAAATGATGCGCTATTCATTTGGCCTCCGCAGGTATAGCAAGAAGCCAGATAGCCCCGCTGCTCTAGCACAATCGCCAGAGCTTGGAGGTTCATCACTAGATCCTGTACAAATTGACGGTGTTGCTCTGCAAGTCGTAGAAACACGGTTGTCCTCCAACCACCACACCTTAGTTTAAACCTTTTATACTTTCTTAAGATTTTGCTCCCCAGGCATGACGGTAAATTAATTGAGGAGCATAGGAAAATTTAGAACTTGACGGCTCCCTGATTTGCACCAGGTTAACTTGACTATTCAGAAAAGCCAAGTATCAACAATAACAGTTTGAATGATACTCCTGCATCCTAAACAGCAGTGCTAAAGGTTACTTCTAACTAAAGACGGACTTAGCAGTAAAGTGTTGCCAGGGGCAGAATCATCGCTGCATTTAAGGGGATCGCTCGCTAAGGATAAGAATAATCAATTAAATCTAGTCCTATGGGCGAAACTTACTTATAGATTTAGAGACAAAGCCTCTGATAGCTTTGGTTTACCTGTTGGCAAGACAAATCTATCAAATACTTTGTCTCTAAGCACTTCACCCAACCAGATTTTTAGGAAGGTCTAGTTGACGACCTGCCACCAACCAAAGGAAGGTCCGATGAAGCGGATAGTTATCCAAAAAAGGATCAGGAAACCGATACCGTACCAAGCCCCCTGACCGGAGATTTTCACAAACTGTTGTGCCTGAGTTTTAGTGATCGGCACCCAAGGAAGGATGTAGGTATCTTGACCATACTTCTCTTTGAGTGCTTCTTTCCGACGCTTGGATTCACCCATAATTTTTGGTGATGCCTTTAGACATTTGTTTATCATAACGCTGGCGTGGGAGCCGCAGCTGAATGATTGATTAAATTACAAGTATTGAGACAAAGCGATGAGCTGCGAGGGGTGTGGGAGAAGCTAGCGATCGCTTGTAAACCAGTTGCTGTCCAAATAGTTGATCCGAGCCAAAGGACTCAGTGCTTCCAGCACCTGAGAGCCGTAGCTGCGGTTATTTACGCGACCATCGAGGAGAGCAACGACGCCCCGACATTCTCGCACGGGGGCGATCGCTCGCTGCAATTCACTCAAAGCCACGGGCAACAAATACAAGCGAAACCAATCTTTACGCTGTTCCTTGTAATGAGCAACCCGACCCGCTACCAGGGGATTTTCTAGAGAGGGGATCGGCAACGTCGCCATCACTAGCAACTGGGGCGCAGGCAACGCCTCCTGATAATGCCGCCAAAATTCCCATCCCGTAACCAGAATGCCATTGTTTGACAAACTGGTTTTTTCTACTTGCACGCGGGAGCCAAACTCAGCCGCCATCACAGACGCCACCTGGGCTTTTAAAGGCGTGTCCTCGACCAGGATCACCGCTAGTCTTTGAATGTCGGGATTTTCTCCCAGCGACCGATCCATTGTCTCAACTAGCATCTGGACTTCTTGAATCAGAACTCCCTGAAATTGAGGCGTATTTGGCATGGGCAGCCGATCGGGGAGATATAGCTGAATCAGTTCGTTCTGCCTATCTGGAGAAAACTTCAGACACGTTAGGTTGCCCAATCCTACCCGCTGACGATAGGCGATCGCTTCTGTCTCTAAATCCAGTGCCGCACCAATCAATACCACCGGCTCGTGGTGCCAGATTTTTTCTAAAGCAGTTGCCACCTCAACGGGGCCGCAATACAAAGAAAATTGGCCCTGACTCCGAGCAATTTCTGCCCACATGAGTTGGTCTTCTGCTTGCAACCGATGCCAAAAATTTCTCCAAGCCGGGGGTAAATTTGGCGAGGCGGGAAATTCTCCCCCTCTCCCACTCCCCTGCTCTCCAGACGGGATCGTTCTTGTTTCGACAAGATTCTGTCTGCCTTCAACTCCTATCGCATTCTCTAAGACCGCATAGAGACGCCTCAAGATGTCTTGCTCAGCAGGTGAAATCAGATAGCACTCGTAAGGATTGGCTGGATGCTGGAAGACAGCTTTTGTTAGCTGTACCCGCGCATCCCGGATTGCCTTTACCTTACGGGGAAAGGCCAGCATCAACTCTTCCCAATCGCTGGGTCGCAAGCTAGCAGTCAGTTGGTCGCGTGCCCACTCTTCCAAGTCATCGGCACCATCAAAAATAGTCGGAATGCCAAAGGGTATCCGATTTAGCCCTTTGAGGCGGTCAGCTAACCAAACCTCTGGAGAGATTAACAGCAGTCCCTGAAAGTCAGCGTCAGGCCATGCATCGCCTGTTAGGATGGCTTTTTCCCTCCCCATCCACTGTCGCATCTGAGGAATTTCCACCTCTAGCAAGCGTTGCTGAACTGATTCTGGAGCCACCAGGATGACAGATTTCGTCCATAGCAGTGCCGGTGCTAGGTAACTCAGGCGATACTTCCCCGTACCGTGCGAAGAAACTCCAGTCTGAATCAGGGCAGAACGCCCTAATCTTAAAGCCCGTGCCACTAGCCTCGCCATTGTCAGATGATGAGGCCAAGAACGATTCTCCTGCTCGCGAAGGAATGCACGTAGTGAGGAATGAACTTCTACCTCTATCACTTTAGATTTGAGACTTTAGAGTTAGGAAAGCAAAAAGTAAAAAAGATCGCTTTACATATTTTCTCTTTTTTTTCGCCTTTTGCCTGCTGACCCTTTGTTCAACTTTGCTGTAATTTTTCTAAATAATCAAATTCCTTGACAAATTCAACCAACGTACCCACAGGAGGGAGAATTGAGCCTTGCGCTTCAACTAAGTTGTTTTTTGGCAAAGCCCTGGAATTAGATTGACTTTGATTCATAAACCGTTTCCCAAACACTGGGTGATGATAAACATTCAAGGTTTGATCCGTAGAATTATTTAGCACCGTCTGGGTTGGAGCCTGGAAGAAGTTTAATTTTCTTTTCAGTTCGGGCACCATTTTGCAAATATCGAGACTACCGACTTGATCGATTGTTTTATTAAGGGAGGCAGTTAATTGCTTGACCCGCTGAGCATCTTTATGCCCTAGTGATGATTGATTTTGAGATTGAAGTAGGTTCACTAGAGCGCTGATATTTTTCTGAGTTGCTACTGCATCGTTGAAGGGAAAAATAGCCACGTAAGCCAAGGGAAATAATTGATCGTTGCTATCAATTCTGAAAGTGAGAATTGTTTTTCGAGCGCTGACTTCCAAACTGGGAGGATGAGCGATCCCCGGATAATGCTTAGAGAGGTGATGATAAGTAGTGGCTAGTGCTAAATTTGCTTCTAAATCTAACGGTGCATCTACGATAATTCGGACGGTTGGCAGCGTTTCATTGAAGAACTTTTTTGATTCTTCAGTGGTAAGACGAAAAATTTCCGTGCGATCGCCATCCGGACTCAAGTCAACCCACTCGCAGGTCACTCCTTCGGTTTTCAGGCCGAAACGGGAGACTGCATACAGTTTTGCCCCGGTTAGAATCGCCCCGGTCAAGTCAGCTCCAATCCAATCGGCTTTAATCAATCGAGCTTGGGTAAGATCGGCGTGAACTAAGCTGGCATTGAGTAAATTAGCATTGCTAAGGTCTGCGCCGATTAAGTTAGCTCCGCTTAATTTTGCGCCGCTTAAGTCTGCCCAACGCAGATTTGCACCGCTTAAGTCTGCCCAACGCAGATTTGCGCCGCTTAAGTCCGCTCCGCTGAGATTTGCGCGACTGAGATTGGCTTGTCTTAGTTCTGTCTCTCGGAAATTGGCACCGCTCAAGTCGGTGCGGCTCAAGTCGGTGCCATTTAAGTTTGCCTGCTCCAAGTTGGCTCCCGTCAAAAAGGCACCCCGGAGGTTGGCTTCATTCAAACTGGCGCGACTGAGATTGGCTTCTCTAAGAGTGGCTTCACGCAAATCAGCACCGCTGAGGTTCGCTGATTTGAGATTGCATCCACTCAGATCGGCGCGAATTAGCTCGGCTCGAATCAAGACGGCTTGAATGAGCTGCGCCCCCCCCATATCCGCTCGAATCAGGTTAGCAACGTTGAAGTTTGCCTGGTTTAAGATGGCATTGCTAAGATTGGCTCCACTAAGCCTCGCGACATTAAGTTTGGCTTGAGTCAAGTTAGCGGCTTCGAGATTGGCACCGCTGAGATTCGCCACGCTTAAATTAGCGCCTGTCAAATTAGCGCCGCTGAGGTTGATGCCACTCAAGTTTGCCTCACTCAGGTCAATTGCCGCGAAGTTTCGCGCACCGGCTGCGTATCTTACTATCAGTTCATCGACATTCATTTCGAGCCACCTTGCCAGCATTCTCATTTTATGGTTAGGAGGAGGGCGCTACCAGCAAGCCTTGAGGTTCATTTGTCGTTTTGAGTGGCTGGGTGAGTTTGCAGCAGATGAACCCTGGCTTTGCTTGCGTTGAGTCGGGATTTTTCCCCGGCATCTATCTAAAGTTGTACAAAGTTGTACAAGCACTAATCTAGCGTGCCCCTCTGTAAATCTTAGAAGTAAGTTCAGTGAGGGCATCCTCAGAGTGATGAAGGATGAATGAAGAAATCTATTATGCTCCCTACCTCATCTGTTTGGAAGGGCTTTACTTTAAGAAAATAGTCGTCCAGCCATTTTGACAGAAGCCTAACAAGCGGCTGATTGGATCGTGGGGTAAGTTGGCACTGTATGCTAGAACATCATGCTAGAACATCGGTACAGTAGTCCCAGAGAGAACCCCTCTCCAGCCCTCCTTGTTTCGGGGAGACAGCTAAATTGCTCTTGTTTTCCTCATTTTGAGGAAATTTAGGAGCTTATACCATTTTAGATTTTGGATTTGAGATTTTGAACTGTAGAAGACTTGCGGTGATAGCGAAGCGCTGACTTGTCTGTTCGCGTCTGAGCCAGTAGCCATTTCCAGCAAGTTATTTGTGCCGATTTTACGGTGAAATAGTATTAGACAGAACCATGAATATTGGGATTGTAGGGTTGGGGCTAATTGGCGGCTCGCTGGGTTTGGACTTACGAGCGGCTGGCTATCAGGTTTTGGGGATCGCGCGTCGAGAGCAAACCTGTGTTGATGCGATCGCGCGAGGGGTTGTGGATGATGCGAGTGTGGATCTGGCACTCTTGGCAGCTGCCGATGTAGTTTTTGTGTGTACGCCCATTAGCGCGATCGCCCCAACCGTACAGCAGCTGATTCCTCATTTGTCTGCCAACGCCATCATCACAGACGTGGGTTCGGTCAAAAAGCCGGTGGTGGAAGCGCTAGAACCGATTTGGACGAACTTCGTGGGGGGCCACCCGATGGCGGGGACGGCAGAAAGTGGTCTGGAAGCAGCTCAGACTCAGCTATTTGCTGGGAAAGCTTATGTGTTGACGCCGGTGAAGACGACTCCCCCAGCAGCCGTGAATATTGTCGAGGAAATTGCGCGATCGCTCAAAGCTAAAATCTATCAGTGCCGTCCAGAAGATCACGATCGGGCGGTGGCTTGGATTTCTCACTTGCCAGTGATGGTGAGTGCTAGTTTAATTCATGCCTGCATCAACGAAACCGATCCAGCGGTTCTAGAATTAGCGCAACAATTGGCGAGTTCTGGCTTCCGGGATACCAGCCGCGTCGGCGGAGGCAATCCAGAGTTAGGCGTGATGATGGCGCGGTACAATCGCGGGGAATTACTGCGAAGTCTTCAACAATATCGAATCGGACTCGATCAAATTATTTCTCAAATTGAACAAGAAGACTGGAACGCATTGCAGGAGAAACTTTCTATCAACCAGCAGACACGACCGAAATTTTTAAACCTCGAATAGGTTTCTTGCAAAAAGCGCGATCGCTCTACCGGACTATCGCCCATTAGGCAACGACAGCAGAATATGGCGCAAATGCGATCGCTTTCCTTCGCTACTAGCTACCTGTTAGTTTTTCCAACTTTGCTCCGCAAATTTTGCAAAACCGAGCATCTGTATCATGGGATGATAAACCGCAAGTAGGACAAAGGGTTTCTACCTGATTAGCTGTTTTAACCAATCGCTTGATCAAGTCGCCCAATTGCCAAGGAATCAGAGCAATTCCGGTCAAAATCATTAAGACTGTCATCAAGCGACCTCCTTGTGAAATTGGTGTTACATCGCCAAATCCAACTGTTGTCATTGTGACAATAGAGAAATATACAGCATCCAAAAAAGTAGCGAATACTTGAGGATTTACTGGATGCTCAACTTGATAAATCAAGCCGGAATAAACAAATATGATTGCTAATAAAGTAAATAATATTCGAGCTGAAATCTCTCCATCTTCATTGATGGTGCGACCAAATAATCTTTTACCTTCTATAAATCGAAGAAATCGCAAAATCCTAAACCATCGAAATACCCGGATAAAGCTGATATCTACCACTCCTAATAAAAATGGCAATATTGCTACTAAATCTATAATTGAATAAACACTTAATATATGTTGAAATTTATTGTCTGCACACCATAAACGAAGCAAATATTCCCATGCAAAAAGTAGGAAAATTGCATAGTCTATAGTATTAAGATTAATTCGGACGTAATTTGGGAGTGGATAGGTTTCGATAACAAAAATTGCTGAAGACAGCAAAATCATTCCTGTAATTAGGAAGTTGAACGCTTTTCCTGTTGGTGTTTCAATGTCTTCTAAATAAAAAGCAATTTTTTGCCGCATCTAGATAAAATCACAAAACGAAAAGTGGCAGCTTGATATCAAACAGGAGAAAGTCGGGTAATCGATAATCGGTAAAAATCTTTAAAGATAGAGCGATAAATCACGTTTGAATTTTGAATTAATTATTTTGAATAACTCAAAGTTTTTGTTTCTTTTTTAACAAAGCAAACCTCAGTGATAGTTGCTCAACTCCCAAAAAACAGCAGCGAAAACCCACTTAAGTATAGGAGCAGAATTAAAAAACTCTCGAAGCTAATATTTCCAATTCCATGTGTTTCCCGCCGCAACAAGCCCAAAACTAGAATGACGGTCATCAGGATCGTCAACGCGATCGCAAAAATCTGAGGCTGTGCCAAAGCATGATAAATCGAACCCTGCCGATAAGCAAAGTCAGAGAACGCCACCAGCATCACATCGAAGCTATTTCCCCCGATAACGCCACTCACCGCAAGCGTCAGCGCCCCTCGTCGCACCGCCGCGATGGTTGTTACCAGTTCCGGTAGGGCAGTTGACAAAGCGGTAAAAAGCCCTCCTACCATCGTTTCAGAAAGACCGCTGTGCATAGAGATCGAGATTCCAGCTTCCGCCACAAAATAACCGGCACCGGCAAGCAGCCCCGCCAGCAAAGCGAACCTTAACCACAACACAGTCAATTTAGTACCCTCGGAATTATCTGCCTCCGGTTCGTCAACTTGCGTTTCCGCAGTCCGCCGAGGCCACCACATGGGCGTAGTTTGAGCCTCTGCCGCCAAACGTAAGCCAAAGATATAAGCGGCTGGGATAAGGAACGAGGCGGGATGAATTCCAAAAAAACTGACATCTGGCCCAGACATTGCCATCAGAGGAATTGCTAATAAAGCAACCAGAAGTGTTGCCTGCATCAGATTTGGCACGGAGGCAGCTGCGTGTGTCAGGTTGGCTTTCCCATAGGCAAGATCGGCAATGCTAAGAAATGCTGTTTGGGCAGCAATCCCTCCTAAAGCACTACTGATGGCAAGTTCGGCGTGACCTCCGGCAGCGGCGGTGACAGAGGTAACAATGCCTGCTAATGAGGTGCTACCGCCGAGGAACAAGGCACCCATCAGTGCTTCTCCAAGACCCGTTTCATCCGCTAGACGATCCGCTGTGCTTGCCATCATCGTTCCTACAACGGCAATCACCGCAGCAGCGATAAAAAAAACACTAATACTCAGGGTTAAGGAATCAAACACATCCACCTACTATGGTTCGGTTAATTTTTTCAATGCAAAATATTTGATTGCCCCAAGCAGAGTTTCTAAGGGGAAAATTTCTCCACCCTTTTGCAAAGGAGGGAAATTGGCTCATAGCAATGTTTTCCAGAGGGTTGCAGGATCTCCCAATCCGGAAAAGCAGACCGTATTGTGTTTAGGGATATCTCCTCTAGAGTTTTGGGTTTTTGGGTATCTAACCCGAACTGTATTGGTATATCCACCGCTTTTGTCTGCTATTTATTGTCAAAGTAAGCACCCTGAGAATGGCTACCTAAGCTTCATTATTCCTTGCACAGCTTGTCAGGTGCCTGTACTAGAAGTCAGATTCAGCAAAAATTTCTCTTGGAGCGATCGCTCTTTTTGTATGCTCCTATACACGGCTTCTCGCGTTTCTTATCGCTCGCTACAACAATCAGCAAAGCGACAGCGCGACACATCTAAAATAGCGAGTGTGATTCTACAACAGAAGAAGCCAGCATGAAACGCGATCGCATTGCACCCGGACCCGGTCAAGAGTCAGTCTGGGATTACCCTCGTCCCCCACGTCTTGAGGAATCATCCAAGCACATCCAGATCGTCTTCAACGGCGTCACAATTGTTGATACTCAGCGGGCAAAGCGCGTACTAGAAACCAGTCACCCGCCTGTCTACTACATTCCTCCCCTAAATATCAAAATGGAATATCTGGTGCGAACTCTTCAGGAATCGTTTTGTGAATGGAAGGGAGGCGCTTTCTACTACACAGTCGTTGTCGGTGACAAACAGGCACCGAATGCCGCTTGGGGTTATCCCAATCCCACACCAAACTTCGCCAGCATCAAGAACTATCTCGCTTTCTATCCCCAGATGATGGATGTTTGTTCGGTCGATGGAGAACAAGTGCAGCCGCAACCTGGAGGTTTCTACGGCGGTTGGATCACCAGCGATATTGTTGGCCCGTTCAAAGGTGAGTCAGGAACCTGGGGCTGGTAGTATTTTCCAGGGGTGTACACCAGATGTACAAGATGTACACCCCTACTCTGCCTAGAACTCATTTAAGAAAATCCGGTCAATCCTTGGCATTGCCGTCTCTTCCACCATCGTTCTGGCGTGCGTTCCGGGTCTTCATCCTCAAAATAGGTCGGGACGCTACTCTCCGTAAGCGGGAGGTTTTGATTATTAAGAGTGGAATCCTCTGCTGACCCGTTTTTGTCGAGGTTACAGAAGAGTGGCGAATCGACAGAGGCGGCGTCAGTCTCATCCGATCGGTTCTCTATTTTTGCAGAGGTGGCATCAGGTTTATTGCCAAAACTTCTCAGATCGTAAGTAGCCGAATTGTTAGGGAATGGCATTGTTTTATAACCGCTGAATAAACTAAATTTGAAACTTTTAAACAGAAAGATGTTCTACTTTGGAGTATAGCTTATTGAAAATTACTTTCAATAAGTTTTGTGACTTAAAGCTAGAGAAAGCCGCTGCTATATCCTCAGCCGTTCTAGCGAGCAGTGTTTGCGACAGAAAGAGAAATTACAAAGAATATCGTCTTGCACGCGATCGCATAATTCAGTTATCGTGGGAAGCCCTTCTTGGTCTAGAATGCGCTTGTCGAGAAGGGTATTCTTAAATCATGGCAAATCAACAGTATCCGATTCCCGTTGTCGTCAACGGTGCGGCTGGAAAAATGGGTCGCGAAGTCGTCAAAGCCGTTGCTCAAGCAGACGATATGACTTTGCTGGGGGCAATCGATCGCTCTTTGGAATACCAGGGTCAAGACGTTGGAGAAGTGGCGGGTTGCGAACCCTTGGAAGTTCCCATTGTCAGTGACTTACAAGGGATGCTGGTGCTAGCGACCCAGGAAAAACAACAGGGCGTTATGGTGGATTTTACTCATCCTGACTCAGTTTATGAAAATGTGCGGACTGCGATCGCTTACGGCATCCGACCTGTCGTTGGCACAACTGGACTTAGCCCGCAGCAAATCCAAGAGCTTGCTGAATTTGCCGACAAAGCCAGCACGGGTGCCCTGATTATCCCCAACTTTTCCATTGGCATGGTGTTACTACAGCAGGCAGCTGTCCAGGCGTCCCAATACTTTGACCACGTTGAAATTATCGAGTTACACCACAACCAAAAAGCCGACGCTCCTAGCGGTACCGCCCTTCAAACTGCCCAGATGTTAGGCGAACTGGGTAAAACCTACAATCCACCGACGGTAAAAGAAACTGAAAAACTACCCGGTGCTAGAGGTAGCCAAGCCGATGAGGGGATTCGCATCCACAGCGTTCGCTTACCCGGTCTCATCGCTCACCAAGAAGTGATGTTTGGGGCACCGGGTCAAATTTATACCCTACGCCACGATACTTCAGATAGGTCTTGCTATATGCCTGGTGTTCTTCTCGCCATCCGCAAAGTTATCCAGCTCAAATCCCTAGTCTATGGGTTAGAAAAGATACTATAAGTGGCTAATCCCTAATCGAAGGAGCGAAGGATTGCTCTTAAACAATTAGCCATCCTTCAATTAGCAATTCGCTTTTGAACAATATGTTAGTCCCATTAACGCGCAAGAAATTTGAAGACTTGATTCCCCAGATTGCCACTGGCCCGCAGTATGCGTACTGCTGGGGCAAGTTCCCAGACTTTTTAAAGCGATTGCTAATTTCTGTAGTAGCTGTGGTGGTGGTTTTACTCGTCGGCAAGTTTTTGCTGGGCGAGGATCTGAGCGCGATCACCTTTTTTCTGGGAATCATTGCGGGTCTTTACTGGTTGTGGGCACCCGTCTATTGGGCGAGTCTCCGGAATGCTTCTTATCGCCGCTACGCCTACAGTGGATTCTGGCGGGGTGAAGTCGTGGATATCTTTGTTTCTGAAGAGTTAATTGGCGAAGAGCAAACCGTCAACAATCGCGGGCAACTGGTGATTGTTGAAAACCGAGAGCGTCGGTTGAACATCGAAGTTGGGGATGAAACCGGATTTACGACCCAGATGCAAGTACCGCTTCGCCGCATCCATAAAGCAGTTAAACCCGGTCAAGTTGCTGAGATGGTCGTGCTGTCCAATCAAAAAGACTTGGGTCGGATTGCCAAGGTGACAGACATTTATATTCCCAGTCAGAATCTCTGGGTGAGTGACTATCCTTATCTGCGGCGAGACTTTTTTGAGGATGTCAGCCGTCAGTTAGGAGACAATGACGATGTTTCCTATCCTGAAGACCGTACTCCTAAGCGTAGGCGATCGCGTCGCCCTTGAATCGAGAACCGGCTAATGGCTAATGCCCGCCTCCCTGCCCTTAGCCGACACCATTCGTATCCTGCCCATAAGCTTGCCATGCTAAGTCAACTAAACCATTGACAATCGCCGCTGCTACCACCGCACTACCTTTACGTCCATCAATTCGGATGTGAGAAACTAGCGAATCATTCAGCCGTTCCTTGGCAACATCCACATCCACAAATCCCGAAGGCGTGCCAATCACCAATGCTGGTCGAATTTCTTCTGCCTCAATTAGCTCGACCAGGGAAATGAGAGCCGTCTGAGCCTGACCTACCACAAAAATTCCTTCTGGATAGCGTCTAGCGAGGGTTTCAATTCCCCAGGCAGCGCGGCTTTTGTCTTTTTGGGGCCGCGTTAGGGCTTCCATACTGCAATACACCGGATTAGCAAAAGTACTTTGGATCGTGGGGCTAATGCCGACTTGCACCATTGGCACATCTACCACGATGGTACTACGGGCTGCCAAAGCAGCTGCGCCAGCTTGGAGTGCCCGCTCAGAAAAGCGAATTAAAGACCGATATTCAAAGTCAGCGGTTGCGTAAATGACTCGACGCACAATCTCAAATTCCGCTGGTGAGAAGATGTGGTCGCCAATTTCTCGGTCAATGATTGCCAAACTTTGGGCATCCGTTACGTGCCATTCCATAGCGATTCGCTTTCAGCTTTTAGCTATCAGCTTACCAGCTAGCAGTCCGAAATGATTTTTGAAAACCAAAAGAGTGTTATTAAACGACAAAGAAATAAAGGAAGAGAAAGAAGATAGAAAGATGTTATGAAATCTTCTTGCTGTATGCAGGTATGTTTAGCAATTCGTTAAAAAAATCTGACAAATCAAATAGGATTGCGATATCAGCTTTTTCCGGGCAAGAGGTGTGAGGGGATGCCTCTTGCCTCTTGCCCTCATTCTCTGGCAAAGCCTGGAAATATTCTAGACACTGACGGATTTTTTCAAGTTTCCGGAGCCGAAGACTGAACGATCATTGGTGATAGGTAAGCGACTAAAGCACCGATGAAAAAACCGGCGAAGTTGCGAAACAGGGGCAACCACTCCGAGGTGCGAGTGACAACGGGGCCGAGACCAAAAGCAATGAATAGAATTCCCCACAAGGGAGAGAATATTAAAGCCCACTGCCATGCAAAAATTTGTCCCTCTTTGCGGGGTACAGCGGCAAAGCCGCAGATAATTCCGCCCACAATGGAGGTAATTAGAGTGAGAATCCACTGTTCTCTGGGCAGTCCGGGTACAACCCGGCAACCTCCCTGACGCAGACAGGTTTGAATGGTTTCTAATGATTGAATGATGGCTTGGTCTTCGCCATTTTCGCGCACGAAGTAGAGATTGCCGAAGCGCGTTTGCAACTCAATCCAGAAGGTTCGGGGCATGAGTTTATAAGCGTCATCGCCTACATTAAAGTTGAGAATATTACCGCCGCGTTGGTCGGCAACCAGCAACACGCTTTTATTATCCAAGCTCCAATAATCTTTTAAGGCAAGACCAGGGGTGCGGTCGTATTGAGTTAATACCCGCAGCTTCCAACCTGTTTCTGCTTCAAAACTCTCTATGTTTTTGACCAATACCTCTTCCTGAATATTTGTCAAGGCTTTGGCTAAGTCAATGATCGGGGTAGGAGTCTCCGGCAGTAAGTCGGGATTGTTATAGGCGTGAGCAACGGGAGCGATCGCCCAAATGGACAAAGCCAGGAAAAATGCGACTAAAGATGCCACAATTCGTTGTTTAGGAAGAGGCTTCATTGGCAGTTCGGTTTCTTTAAAAGCGAATGGGTTAGGTAAACTAATATTTCTTTACACTTGTTTACCATATTTTAATACAAGGAGTATCTAGGGGTATCTATTCAGGAGGGGAGAGGGAAAAGGACTAAGGATAAGGACTGAGGGCTGAGGGAAAAGGGGAGAGGGAAGAGAAAAAAGGGGTGATTCCATGCCAGCTTTGATGTTGCATGGAATCACCCCTGACTCTTGTGCTGCTCTGGTGCGATGTCTACTGCGATGTCTACTGCACTAACTAAGTTTTCCGAAACCGGGTGGGGTCAAGCCGCATCAAACCCATAATCAGCGCTACTCCTACAACAGCGCCTCCTAAGTGAGCAAAATGGTCTACCCCGTCTTGAATCCCAGTTTGTTGAAATTCAAAGAACACTCGCTCAATCACAAACTGACCCAAAATCAGAACTTCCAAGACTTTGCGCCAATTCCAGCTCAACTTAATCAACACGCTGACCGCGAATAAGCCAAAGACGGCTCCCGAAGCCCCTAAAGAATAGATTGGCCCATGCTGGAAAAGCCAACTCATCAGACTAGCGCCCAGTCCGCAGATGATGTAGGAAGCGACCACCCCGAAGATCCCTTCCTCTTCCTCAACTAGGCGACCAAAGATATAAAGAAAAAATAGATTTCCCGACAAGTGCGCCCAGCTGGCATGACAAAACATCGCCGTGAAGAACTGATAAAAGGCTGGGCGGGCATGATTGAGATATAAACCTTGAAGATTGAGGCTGAGAATATGGTCAGCAATAAAGATAACTAGGTTGATCAAAATCAGGGCAAAAACACCGTTGTATTGGGTGTTTCGTCTGCGGTTTGATGAACGATCCTCTAGTAGCAAGTCAGTTGCAGAATCGGTCGGTTCTGAGTTTCCCTGATTCTTTCTCATAGCTGGTATTCTCAACGGCATCTGTATTAATAATCTTCTGAGTCTGACGACTCCCACCCCTGATAATTTTTATGAGAAGTGGAGGCATTTTCAGTGTCTTGATAAGAATCACCGTATCCACGAGGCTCAAAACCATTTCTTTGCCCTGGTGGCAAACGATCGATTGACCTACGCCCTCCCGTAGGACGCTTGAAAGTTTTCCAAGCAGCTTTCACACCGGCAAAGACGCTGCGGGTGCCAACTTGCACGTTTTGAGCCTGCTTCTTAGCACCGCTAATGCTTTGATCGACTTGTTTAACAACTTGACTGGCGCTCTTGACGCCTTCATTGACATCATCGGTCAAGTCACTAATTTCCAAACCCGTCAGGCGAATTGATTCTAGTGTGGGGGGCATTTCTCGGTTTAGCGTATCTGCTAACTTTTCTACGCTGCGAGCTGCCCGCGCTAATTCTTGTACCGCTGGCAGCAGCGATACTAAGACGGCAGCTAAGCTAACCGCCACCAGTAAAACCGACAATCCTAACCAAAATAAGGGTTCAGTCACTCTTGCGATCGCCTATCGTCTGTGGTTACAAGGGGGCGTGCATCAGCCTGGACTTCTTCCTCCGTGATTTGTTTGAGTGCTTCTTGTTCGCGTGCAGAGGCTTCAATTCCAGCAGTGATCGCCTGTTTTAATCTCAAAAGCGTTTCATCCCAGTTTCGCAGTGCTGATTCTGAGAGGCGGTCAGCTTGCAGTTGCACGCTGGTCGATAGGTCTTCGGCTAATTCTGGTAAGGCATCGGCAGATTTTTTTAACAGCCGCCGCGTGTCTCGACCTGTACGAGGGGCAACCAATAATCCGGTAATGGTTCCAAGAGCGCTGCCTAGCAGCAGACCACCAATAAATGATCCAGCACGGTTGTTTGACATTTTCTAGTCTCTATGTCTTAATTCCAATTTTAGGCAGTTTTCCTTAATCCGTCGTCGGTACAGGCAGCAATACGAGTACCTTTGGAAAAAGAAAATCGCCCTTATCTTAACAGCAGTGGTTTAGGTAGTTTCAACTTCTGCGCCAGAAGCGCTGCGTTATTCCTATGGACTTTGGCTTATTCCGCAGCCAGAGTTTTTGTCCCAAACCGAACAATGCCAAAATTTTTTGCACCCGTTGTAGTTGAGGATCGAGTTGCTGATATCGCTCTGTGAGCAAATTAGCCCCAAGCTGACCTTTAGAAAGAATCTTGGGGGCACCCCTTAGCACGTTATAAGTATTCCGCTCGGCCGCGAGTACAATCTTTGTAATTTTTGCCAGACGCGATCGCAGTTTTCGGATTTTCCAGGCAACATACAACAGCATCAGCGAGAGCAGCACATTGAAAACCACAACAATTGTCACCATCTCTCATCCTGAAAGCACCCAGCCTCTCTAGTTTCCCTCATCTACCGCTTTTTGAGCGTTCATTTTCTGCTTCATCGAGTCCTCAGCCACCGTGCTAGTAGTTAGTGCTTAGGGTTGGATAATTTTCTGGGTTGAGGAGACTTTAAAGAGCGTGGATTTATTAATCTCCCATTCCTGACCTAGGGGCGTGTTTGTGCCATGCTCTTACCGAATCTGATAATACATACAAGATACAAAAAGGATGGGCAAAATACCCATCCTCAGAAACCTTGTCTTACTCACTGTTTTAGAAAGCTGTTAACAGACTACTCGCTCTGGGTCGGGAGAGCGGCAGTGGTTACAGGTAGGTTAATCGTTTGCCCATTCCGAAGCACCTCCATCTGCAAACTACTACCCACCTGACTCCTTTCTACTTGCTGTTGTATTGTGTCTGTGTCTGTGACCGATTGACCGTTGATTTTTTGGATAACATCTCCCGTGCGTAACCCTGCATTAGCTGCGGGGGAGTTTCGCATGACTCTGACGACAAGGATGCCGCGATCCGCATCGATATTCACGCGACTGTTGGAATCTTCATTGATTTGCTGTTTAACTTCAGGCGTGAGTTTCACCATCTGGATGCCCAGATAAGGATGTTGCACGTTGCCAGTCGTCGCCAGCTGATTGCCAATGCGTTGAGCAGTATTGATGGGAATCGCAAAGCCTAATCCTTGGGCACCCCGAATAATTGCTGTATTCATACCAATTACTTCACCCTTGGCATTCAGCAGTGGCCCGCCAGAGTTACCCGGATTAATCGCGGCATCCGTTTGGATAAAGTTTACCCGCTTATCGGGAACGCCGACTTGAGAGCTAGAACGTCCGGTGGCACTAATGATCCCTGTTGTGACGGTATTATCTAGACCCAAGGGGTTGCCGATAGCGATCGCCCATTCCCCAGGTCTCAGCCGATCTGAATCACCCAAACGCACCGTCGGCAGATTATCCGCCTGAATTTTAACGATGGCGACATCTGTTACCGGATCTGTACCCATCACCTTACCTGTAAAGGTGCGCCCATCCTTGAGAATGACGTTTACAGTGTCGGCACCAGCGACTACATGGGCATTGGTGAGAATTTGACCATCCGTATTGATAATAAAGCCCGATCCCGTACCCCGTTCCACTCGCTCTTGTGGGCCAGTCGGCAACTCAGCGCCAAAGAACCTGCGGAAGAGGGGGTCATTGAAAGCGTCAGGGAGTTGTTGTGTCACCGTGCGGGAAGAATTAATCCGCACCACTGCTGGTCCCACCTTGTCCACAACTTCTGTAACAAAGTTAGTGTCTGTGCTAAGTGGTAGTTGTGCCTGAGCAACCGCAACTCCTGGGGTTAGAGACACTTTAGAAGTAGACTCCTTGGAGGACAGCAGGGTATTTGACCCCAGATAGCCGCCTGAGAAGGTGACACCAGCTCCCAGCAGCACCAGCGATACATAGGTGGCTGCCTTTTGCCAGGGTTTAGGTGCCGAAGCGTCAAATCCTTTCTGGTTGGGTTGCCTGGAATTATAATCGCTATCTTGCTGTTTGCTTTTCATTGTTGACACCTGCGACAAGGAAGTTAAAATTCTGTACGCTTGGCTCTGGTGAAGACAGCTCTGTTATCCGCTGGTTTACCAAGTGCGTCCGCGTGAAAACGCTATGTAAATTTGCCTGTATAGATGCTTTGTTTAACATCTCTACATCTCTTAATTTAGACATCTCATGTGACGTGCTTGTGACGTTGATGTTGCACTCTAATGAAAATTCTTGGGGCTGGAGAGGAGATATCTACTTTTTGGAATACCTCTCAAAGGAGCAGCTTTGCCCCACTCGCCCGCATACGATCAAACGTAAGCGAGTGCCTAATTGTTCGGGCGTCCCAGAAGCGGCTGACTCATTCACCAAAATCACGGGTAATTCATGTGAAAAATATTACTAAGCGCCCACCGGGTTTAGTGGCAATCGTTATTTACAAAATCTTCAGTGCTTTACTGCTTGCGGTGATTGCGATCGCTTTAGGATTAACAGTCAAAGAACATCAGCTTTTGGTTGATTTTTCAGAATCTTGTGCTTTAGAAGGTAAATTAGACATTATTAAATGGACTTTGGACAAGATTTTAAATTTTAACCCTAAAACTTTGCAGTTTACCAGCATAGCTGTTGGACTCTACGCGATTTTAACTGCGATTGAGGGAATCGGTCTTTGGTATCAAAAAGGTTGGGCAAAAATATTAGTTTTGGTACTGGTAGGGATTAGTATTCCACCTGAAATTTTTGAGCTATTCCGCAGAATATCGCTACTAAAGCTAGCAGTTTTTTTGGTAAATTTAGCTGTGTTTTGGTATTTGTTGCGTCATTCACTCTCTACCCGCGATGATGGGCAATCGCAGTAAAAATTGAAACCCGGCTTGAGCAGACAGCGATCGCTAACTTTAAAATCCCAGATTGGATATTTTTGATTAAAAGTTACTTGACTTAATTTAGCTGACCCCTGTTCTGACAGCTTTAGGAAGCGTTTACATGGTAGCCAGCCTTTTTAGACCCTACTCAGAAATTGGACTGTTATGATGGACTGACAATCCAGCAGTTTATATTGGCTATTTTCTGACTCTATGAACCGTTTAAAAGCTGAAGTTGTCCCTAAACCAAAAATCCAAACGTACCTAATCCGCTTGATGTATGACTTATATACCCAGTATTACGATGGCAGCAGTTGGGAAATTTTTCAACAGGATTTGAGTAACAAAGATTATGTAATCCTGCTGTGGAATGAAGAGGAAAAACTTCAAGGTTTTTCCACACTGGCGATTCTTTCGTTTGAATTTGAAGGAAAGCCGAAACGTGCTATTTTCTCCGGCGATACGATTATCCATCATCAATATTGGGGAGAACAAACCCTGCCATTGGCGTGGTGTCGTCTGGCTGGGAAGATTAAAGGCGAAGCAATGGAGCAACCTTTATATTGGTTTCTAATTGTTAAGGGATACCGGACGTATCGCTACTTGTCGGTATTTGCCCAACGTTTTTATCCGACTTGGCGATATCCAACGCCAGTAAATTATCAGGCGTTGATGGATTACCTAGCTCAGACAAAATTTGGAGATGACTACGATCCTGCGAGTGGGTTAATTCGCTTTCCCTCGTCGCTAGGGCATTTGCGAGGAAGCTGGGCAGAGATTAAAGAAGGATTTCAGCATAAACCAGATGTGCGCTACTTTTTAGAACGGAATCCAGAATATTACAAAGGACATGAATTGGTGTGCTTGATGGAGTTGAGCGAGGAGAATATGCGATCGCACGCTCAACGCGGCTTCCTAGAAGGCTTGAGGGATGCGCGGAGTGAGGGATGAAGGGATACGCGATCGCTAGTTGAACCGACGCGCCAAGACGATATCTGCATCAGTTATGAGTTGGTGCAAAATCACAACGAATTGACTGATTTTACCTTTGAGAAAAAGTGGGAAATCGGCCAAAAATGGAAGCTGAATTTGACATAAGTATACATTAAAAAAAATAAGCCAAGATTAAACGAATTAATAGAATAAAAACTGGATTTTTTTAATTAGCTATACAAACTGAATTGCATTGTGGGCTGTTGCAAATATAATTAATGTAAGCCTCAGCTATCTACCAAAGGAGCAGTGCTTTTGATTATTCTTTTTTCTTTCACCCTTTTTGTTAGTGCTTTCCTCCTTTTCTGGGTACAATTGATGGTTGCCAAGATGATTCTGCCTTTATTAGGCGGATCTCCATCAGTATGGAACACTTGCCTATTCTTTTTCCAAGCAATTTTATTACTAGGTTATGGCTATTCCCACATCACAACGAGTTGGTTTGGGGTTCGCCACCAAGCTGTTATTCACACTATTTTTCTGCTATTACCAATAGCCTTTTTACCCGTTACTCCTGCTAAGAATTGGATTCCTCCTCATGATGCCAATCCTATCCCTTGGCTGTTATTTTTGCTGCTTTTTTGTGTCGGATTTCCCTTTTTTGTGGTTGCTACCAGTGCGCCTTTAGTGCAAAAGTGGTTTGCTGAGACAGGACACCCAGCGAGTTCCGATCCTTATTTCCTCTATACTGCGAGTAACCTGGGCAGTATGTTAGGGGTTCTCAGCTACCCCATCTTAATTGAACCAAATTTTTCGCTGACACACCAAAGTTGGCTATGGACAATCGGTTACGGATTATTGGTTTTGCTCACTCTAGGATGTGCAGTATGCCTATGGCGATCGCCTGAAAAATTCAACAGTTTACAAGCGGGTAACGCCGGGTTTATTCAAAATGCTTCTGGGGACGCCAATGTAGGCAACAAATCCGCGCTTACAGAAGAAACTCCCACGATTCGACAGAAAGCACAATGGGTATTACTATCATTTTTACCCTCTAGTTTACTTCTAGGAGTTACCACTTATCTAACGACAGACATTGCAGCAATTCCGCTTTTGTGGGCAATTCCTTTAGCGATTTATCTATTAACATTTATTTTAACTTTTGCCCGTAAACCACTTTTGCCTCATAAAGTTTTAGTGGCAATTTTACCTTTATGGTTGACTATACTAATAATTTTATTTTTAATTCAGGTGATGCAGCCAATATGGGTATTATTTCCCTTACATTTGGCAGGATTTTTTGTGGCGGCTTGTGTTTTTCATGGAAAATTAGCTCGAAGTCGTCCCAGTACGCAGTATCTCACTAATTTTTATCTGTGGATTTCTGTCGGGGGTGTCCTCGGCGGATTATTTAATGCAATCGCGGCTCCGCTTTTATTTCAATCTGTCCTGGAGTATCCTCTGATTATGGTACTTTGTCTCCTCCTTATGCAAACTTCTAAGGAGGCAGACGATCCCCTATCTAACCTACAGCGACGTTTAACTTTTCCCATCAGTTTAGGTCTTTTAATCGGCACTTTGCTGGTTGGTTTTACTGGCAAGAATTTTACGAATAACCTGATAGGCGACCTTATCGGTTTTAGCATCCTAGCTGGCATTTTTTACGCCTTCAATCTACATCCAATCCGGTTTGGTTTAGGCTTAGTTTTGGTTGTTTTAATTAGCCAGTTTTCGATAGGAACTCTCGGTGGTATTCTCGATACCGAACGCAGCTTTTTTGGCGTCTATCGGGTTTTAGATGATAGGCGCGGCAGCTATCATAGTCTTTTGCATGGAACGATCCTGCATGGGAAACAAAGTCTCGACCCAAAACGGCACAATGAACCTTTAACTTATTTTTATCCTACTGGTCCCATTGGGCAATTATTTAGCTCTTTGAATCAAACAAAACCTCCAAAAAATGTTGCGGTGCTAGGGTTGGGAATTGGGACGCTAGCTGCGTACTCAGAATTGGGGCAACAATGGACTTTTTATGAAATCGATCCGACTATTGAAAGGTTAGCTCGTGACACTCGTTACTTCACCTTTTTACAGAATTCAAAAGCGCCATTATCTGTAGTTTTAGGGGATGCTCGGTTGCGATTTACTGAAGTTCCAGATAATCGCTATGACCTGATTTTCATGGATGCTTTCAGCTCGGATTCAGTCCCCATCCACCTAATAACGAAGGAAGCCATTCAGCTTTACTTGAGTAAGTTAGCTAAAGAAGGGTTAATTGTCATTAACATTTCTAATCGATTCCTGAATCTTGAGCCGGTTTTGGGCGCTTTAGCTCAGGATTTAGGATTGTCTACACTGAGGCAGAGAGAAGCAGATATTTCTGAATCTGAGCGGGAAATCGGGAAATCTCCTTCTCACTGGGTGCTATTTGCTCGTAATCAAAAAGATTTGGGCAATCTCGTCAGTGACTCGCGCTGGCAACCCATTCCGGAAACAAAATCAGCGCCTCTGTGGACAGATGATTTTTCTAATATCTTCCGAGTATTACGTGCCTTTGCAGCTAGAAAAGCCGGGTGAATGACAGATGCGATGCGATCGCACGCCGTATACAATCTACCGTAGCTGCCGTAATACTTTGATTTGTGAGGTGTTGAGTGTGGATGAGTTGGTAAAAGCATCGAGATAAGGAGGCTGATTCAAATAAATTGATTGAGGCGCTGTCTCGGTAGCCATTCTCTTGGCTTTTTCTTTAATTGATTTGAGTACCAGACGAACGACCCATGAAGAGAGTTGTGGATTTTCATCTATTTCGGTCATCAGAGCATCTAAATCGTTAACAATCGCCATCATTGGGTAGTTCAGGTCTTTTTGCATGACTTTCGCTCTTTATTTTCAATATTTGCTCGATTTACGCCTAAATCGCTCAGATTGAGCGAGCAGCGTGTTCTTGTTGCGGTACTTACTTAAAATAAAAAACTTTCGCATAGCCCACAATCGTTGTTGTGTCACTCTCTTAGCCGACTTTCTACCCTGATGCTATTTCTGTGTTCTTTTTTAGCCGATGTAGTTGGCTACTCCTTGCTGTATCAACACTTGCGGCTTGGGGAAAAACGAGCGAGCGCGCTTTGAAGTCCAAACAACTACTGCCTCTAGCAGTAGACAATTCTTCAACCGGCACACACAATCAAATTGAAATTTTTTTTCCTGAAGTTGAAGATGGGAATCAATCGAAGTGACAATGCCATGTTAAATCCGCCTGATTCCCCGCCATTAAGCGCAACCCTACCCTGATAGAGCCTGCGGCTCCAGCTTTCCTTGCCAAGAGCAGGTAGGGATTAGGATGAGGTTCTGGCATTGCCCACCCCTACTTAACTCAGATGTGAATAAAAAAGGGGGGACTTTTCAGCCCACCCTACAAGAGACTATTTCCTAGCTATTAGCCCAACAGAGCCTTCGCCTTCGCGACTACGTTATCAACATTGAAACCGAACTTCTCTAGAGCAACTGGCCCTGGAGCAGAAACGCCAAAGCGGTCAATGCTAATCATCGCGCCTTCATTTCCGAGGTAACGGCACCAGCCGAAACTAGAAGCGGCTTCTACAGCTAGGCGCTTAGTGACAGCCTTGGGTAATACAGATTCCCGGTAAGCTTCATCCTGCTCGTCGAACAACTCCCAGCTGGGCAGGGAAACGACACGGACTTTCTTCCCTTCACCGCGCAACTGGTCTGCTGCCTTGGCGCAAAGTTGCAGTTCGCTTCCGTTGCCAATCAAGATAATCTCAGGCGTGCCATCGCTATCGGAAAGGATGTAACCACCCTTAGTAGTGCCTTCAATCGAAGTGCCAGCCAAGTTGGGCTGTGCTAAACGAGACAGCGCCAGAAGGGTCGGACGATGCTGGTTAGCTGCCTCAATCGCCACTTTATAACAACCAGAGGTTTCGTTTCCATCAGCAGGACGCATTACCGTTAGCTGGGGAATAGCCCGCAGGGAGGCAATCGTTTCCACAGGTTGGTGAGTAGGGCCATCTTCACCTAACTGGATTGAGTCGTGGGTCATTACCCAGATCACGCCCGCATGAGAGAGCGCTGAGAGACGAATCGCTGCCCGCATATAGTCAGCAAAGACTAAGAAGGTTGCCCCATAGGGAATCAAACCTGTGCCGTGCAGAGCAATGCCATTACAAATCGCTCCCATACCGTGTTCGCGGACGCCAAAGCGCAGGTTGCGATTTTCGTAGTGACCTTTGAGGAAGTCCCCAGAACTCTTGATTAAGGTCATGCAGGAACCAGCCAAGTCAGCTGAACCACCCAAGAGTTCGGGTAAAATTCCAGCTAGAGAATTCAAGCATTTTCCAGAGTGATTGCGGGTAGCATCTGCTTTGTCTTCTGGGGTGTAGGTGGGGAGAACTTTGTCCCAACCTTCTGGCAGTTTGTTGCTAATTAGCCGTTCTAATTCAGCAGCTTCCTCTTCATATTTGGCTTTGTAATTTTCCCAGTTTTTATTCCACTCTTCCTCATACTTAGCACCGCGCTCGATTGCCTTGCGCCAATGGTTGAGGGCATCTTCTGGAACTTCAAAAGGCTCGTATTCCCAACCCAGATGCTCGCGAGTTGCTTTCACTTCATCCCCACCCAAGGCAGAACCATGTACGCCGTGGGTGTTGGCTTTATTGGGAGAACCGTAACCAATGGTAGTGGCAACTTTAATTAATGAAGGCTTATCAGTAACAGCTTTAGCGGCTTCAATTGCTTTGTGAATTGCCTCTAGGTCGGTGTTGCCGTCTTCTACGGTTAGGACGTGCCAGCCGTAGGCTTCATAGCGCTTGCCGACATCTTCGGTGAACGATAAATCGGTGTGACCGTCGATGGTGATTTTGTTGTCATCGTACAGGGCAATCAGTTTGCCCAGCCCCAGGTGTCCGGCTAGGGAACAAGCTTCGGCAGAGACGCCTTCTTGGTTGCAACCATCACCCAAAATTACATAAGTGTAGTGGTCTACGATCGTATGATCGGGCTTGTTAAATTTAGCTGCTAGATGAGCTTCAGCCATTGCTAAGCCTACAGCGTTAGAAATTCCTTGACCGAGGGGACCTGTAGTGACTTCTACGCCTCGAGTCATGAAGTTTTCCGGGTGACCGGGAGTTTTCGATTCCCACTGCCGGAACTGCTTGAGGTCTTCAATCGTTAAATCTTCGTAACCAGTTAAATACAGTAAGGCGTACTGTAACATGGAGCCGTGACCGGCAGAGAGGACGAAGCGATCGCGATTGAACCATTTGGGATTTTTTGGGTTATACCGCATAAAGCGGTCCCAAAGCACAAATGCCATTGGAGCCGCGCCCATCGGTAGCCCTGGATGCCCTGATTTTGCCTTCTCTACGGCGTCAATCGCCAGAAAGCGGACGGAGTTAATACAAAGTTCTTCGAGTGATTGGGTTGCAACGGCCATAATCTCTTCTACTTAACGACGGTTTAGCACGCTAATTGGCTGAGCGGGAAGTTGAATGCTCTGGATCGCCCTAAGCACCCATTAACCGATCATCCCATTAGCCGGATGGATGGGCAAGTCGTGGGCAGTATTAAGGGATCGCCATTCCATCGAAATAGGTGGTCTTGCTTACCCCATGTCGATTCGGAATGGGAGATCCCATACTTTGTGAGAAACAGGATAAATTATAAAGGGTGAAGGATTAAATTTTTTTCCCCTCACCCGACCCGCTGATATTTTTATCGCCCCTATCTGTACTTTTTAAATGCGAGTGTCACGTTGTGACCGCCAAACCCGAAAGAGTTCGACAGCGCCACCTCGACGGTTTGAGAGCGACTTTTGTTGGGTACATAATCCAGGTCGCAACCCGGATCGGGGTTTTCGAGGTTGATGGTGGGAGGAATCTGGTCTTGGGCGATCGCCATCACCGTAGCAACTGCTTCAATCCCGCCAGAACCCCCTAGCAGGTGCCCCGTCATCGATTTGGTGGAGCTAACCGCCACTTTGTAGGCAACACTCTCACCTAAAGCCTTTTTGATCGCTGCTGTCTCAGTCACATCGTTGGCTGGTGTGCTGGTTCCATGAGCATTGACGTAGCTAACTCGATCGGGAGCCAATCCTGCATCTTTCAAAGCTAGCTGCATGGCTCTACTAGCTCCTTCACCACCTGGAACGGGTGCAGTCATATGGTAGGCATCACAAGTCATGCCGTAGCCAACAATTTCTGCATAAATCCGAGCGCCACGGCTCAAGGCGTGTTCCAGTTCTTCCAACACTAAAATGCCAGCGCCTTCACCCATGACAAAGCCATCGCGATCGCGATCAAAAGGACGACAAGCATGAGCCGGGTCGTCATTGCGCGTCGAAAGTGCCCGTGCTGAAGAAAATCCAGCCAACGATAAAGGTGTCACGGCGGCTTCGCTGCCACCACAAATCATCGCTTGGGCATATCCCCCTTGAATCAGGCGAAAGGCATCTCCCACCGCGTTAGAGCCAGAGGCACAGGCTGTCACCGGGCAAGAGTTTGGCCCTTTGGCACCCGTGTGGATTGCCGTTAAACCCGCTGCCATGTTGGCAATCATCATGGGAATCATAAACGGGCTACAGCGGTCGGGACCACGACTCAAGTAGATTTCTTGCTGGTCTTCCAACACTTTAAGACCGCCCACCCCGCTGCCAATGATGACGCCGACTTGTTCTGCGTTCAGCTCATTAATGACAAATTGAGAGTCTGCGATCGCCTGCTTGCTCGCAGCTACCGCAAATTGAGCAAAGCGATCCATCCGCTTTGCTTCCTTACGCTCCAGGTATGTGTGGGGGTCAAATCCCTTGACTTCACCAGCGATGCGACAATCATGCCGGGAAGGATCGAACAATGTAATCGGACCAATGCCATTTGTGCCGCTCAACAACCCTGACCAATAATCTGTCAAAGTGTTGCCTATCGGTGTAATCGCGCCGAGACCTGTTACAACAACGCGCTTCCGTTCAAAATTTGTCATTATGCCAGTAATAGATGGGTTTTGCACCCAAAACGCAAAACAGTAATAGGACCGAGGAAAGAAGACTCAGAACTAAGTATCTATTGTTATTTTCAACTTAGGACTTCCCTGTGGGCGAGTTTTGCACCGAGTTTTAATTAGTTTTAATTAACGCGCCCGAAGAAAATTCTTCTTTACCCGCCCCTACAGCATTCAGCACGATTATTTATGCCGAAGCCGCCACTTTGCCACTGATGTAGTCCACAACGGCTTGAACGGTGGCAATTTGCTCAGCTGCCTCGTCTGGAATTTCGATATCAAACTCTTCTTCCAATGCCATTACGAGTTCAACCGTATCGAGGGAATCCGCTCCCAGATCGTTAGCAAAGTTAGCTTGTGGCGTGACTTCGTCGGGTGCAACCTCCAGTTGTTCCGCCACAATCTTCTTGACTCTTGCAAAAATTTCCTCTTGGCTCATATTGATCCTCTACCCATTCCCTCAAGCTATGTTCTTAGGGTTATACGGTTCTAAGCATCTCTTCATCTTATCTGAAAGAGGGGACAACAAAAACGCTAGATAGTCGCTTCTCCAAGTGGCACTGTTCTATTGAAACTTAAACGAATGTCACCAGTTACCCCCAGTATGGGATGGACAAGCGATGATAGGGGTAAAGGGAGTGCTGAGAACTGTTAGCGTAGAGGCGTGAAAGTGCGGACTGAGTGAAAAAAAGAAAAAAGTAATTTTTTGCTCCTCCTGATTCCTGACATTCCTCTGCTCAGTCCGAGCTAACGCCCCGCTACGCTAACAGTCCTGAAATTCTCAGTCCTTCTGAATTGCCTTTGGTCTTTCGTCAAAATATGGCATCCCCGACTCTTAAATATGCTTACTTTCCCGGCTGCGTTGCTCAAGGCGCTTGCCGGGAGCTTTACCAGTCTACAGCAGCCCTCACCCAAGCCCTGGGCATCGAACTGATTGAGCTAAAAAAAGCTGCTTGTTGTGGTTCTGGTACCTACAAAGAAGATTCTCAACTGCTAGAAGATACGGTAAACGCTCGCAATATTGCTCTAGCAGAAGAACTGAATCTGCCGTTGTTAACCCATTGCAGTACCTGCCAGGGCGTAATTGGTCATGTGGATGAGCGTTTGAAGGACTCCCAACAATCAAACCCGGCTTATATAGAACAGGTGAATGGCTTACTGAAGAAAGAAGGCTGTTCTCCTTATCAAGGCAATACAGAAGTCAAACATCTGCTTTGGGCATTAGTCGCCGATTATGGACTAGAGGAGTTGCAAAATCGAGTTAGCCGCAAACTAGCTGGCTTGAAGTGTGCGGCATTTTATGGCTGCTATTTGCTCCGCGCCCAAACTCATATCCCCTATGACGACCCTCTCCAACCCGAATCGATGGAAAATGTGTTTCGGGCAGTAGGGGCGACGCCAGTTTACTACCGAGGACGCACCCAGTGTTGTGGATGGCCTCTTTCCAGCTATGCCACCACGCAATCTTTCAAGATGGCTGGGTCGCACATTCAAGAAGCCCTCGATGCAGGTGCTGATTGTATGGTGACGCCTTGTCCCCTGTGCCATCTAAATCTCGACTCTCGTCAACCGGAGGTTGAAAAAACGATCGGGCATAAGTTAGGTTTGCCAGTGCTGCATTTACCCCAGTTAATTTCTCTGGCGCTGGGGATTAGCCCGAAGCAGCTCGGTTTGGATAGACATATTGTCTCGACTCATCCAGTGTTGGAAAAATTGGGCTTTTAGGGGATAGGGTGGGCTACTTTATTCCTTGTATCGGTGTCGTCTAAGTTTAGAAAATTCACCACTTTGATTGTTTCCTAGAAACTGTCTCGGCGGCTTGGCAGCGCGAGGCAGTTTCTACAAAATCTGACAAATTTGATGTGACATGACAAAGGGTTTCAGGTTAAAAGAATGTTAGGCGTCGGCATAAGTTTATAATTCCGATTAGGGATTGAAATAAGCGATGGATTTTGAACCAGAAGTTACTGCAACCTCAATTCCCGAAGCAACTGAATTTGCTGAACCACCAGAGCGAAGCGCCTTTGGAGCTGCCACGCTAACACCTTTGGAGTTTCTGCGAGACACCGAAGGGTTGCTGCGACGCAAAACCTTAGCAACTCTGTCGCCGGTGTTGCCGCCGCCAGTGGCAATCAGTTTGCAAGATGCTTCCGAGGTGGCTGATGAATCTCTCAACCAACTGGCAGAGATTGACTTGGATGAAATCAGCGATGAGGAATTGAAACCAGCTCGTATTCTAATTGGTTTGACTTTTTCGGGATTTGGGGCGCTTTTTCTGGTTTTGTTGCTGCTTTATCTGTATCTCTTGCATCCAGAACTTAGCCCTGTTGAGCAGGTGCGGGAACATTGGTATCAGTATATTTGGTTTGTCTGTTTGGGCGTTGCCGGAATGATGATGCTAGGTCGAGAGGCAATGCGTCCAAAAGATTAAAAATTAAATTCCTTAATTCTTAATTATCAGGGTTCTGAAAGTAACCATTGTGGCTAAACCAAATATTCAAAAAGTAACCGCTATAGCTAAAGCAAATATTAAACTTATCCAAGTAGCTTAGCTCAATATTACAAGCTTCTCAACTCCCGGAAGCCTTGTCTTTGATTGCCCAACGCTGGGGCTATGTTAACGTTCGGTAGCGCGTTTTCACCATTTGCACTACAGCGGCTTGAACTCTAGCGAGGTACAAAATGATAGGCTAAAATCCTTGCTGAGTCTGAGTTTGGTGTATTCGCACGAGAAAGAAGCACGATCGATTGGAGCCTATCAAAGCCCCGAATTCCCCTTAGAACTATCGAAGTATTGAGAATCTCAGAAGGAACTGGTTTAACATTACTTAGCTTAGGATTGAGTAAGTTAAGGTTTCATAGTTTATCATCACTGAATCCAATCCTTGCAGAATTATTTGCTGGTTCTGCACCAGATGGATGAATTTAAAATGACATAGAAAGAATTTTTTTATTATCTTTATATGTTTCTTGAGCAATATGGATATTTTGATTGTTGAGGATGAACCGGAAATTGCTAAACTCATCCAAATAACTTTAGAAAAAGAGGGGTTTTCCTGTCATCTGAGTCGCGATGGTCTGAGAGCTTTACAAGTTTTTCAAGAGCAACAACCAGATTTAATCATTCTCGACTTGATGTTACCGGGTTTGGATGGCCTGGAAGTGTGTGCCAGAATACGGCAGAAACCAGGAGCGAAAGATCCCTATATTTTGATGCTAACGGCTAGAGGGGAAGAAATTGACCGGGTAATCGGTCTGTCTACGGGTGCTGATGATTACCTTGTCAAGCCGTTCAGCCCTAGAGAACTGGTTGCCAGAGTTCGGGCGTTACTGCGGCGTAGCCTGCGTCAGGGCGGACAACATCAGGTTTATCGCACTCAGCATTTCACGGTTGATGTAGAGCAGCACTCTGCCTCTCGTCAACTGAGTCCCCATCCTTGGGAAGCACTTGATTTGACTACCTTAGAATTTAATCTCTTAACAACCTTTATCAGTCATCCCAGTCGCGTCTGGAACCGAACGCAACTCATTGAGAAGCTTTGGGGGAACGATTTTTTTGGCGATGAACGGGTGGTGGATACTCATGTGGCTCGGTTGCGGAAAAAAATTGAACCAGACCCAGCGAATCCTACCTTTATTAAGACAGTAGTTGGTGTGGGCTATAAGTTTGAAGATTCACCTCTATAAAATGCCCCGGAATAAAATGGGACTGCGATCGCGCTTGTTTCTTTCCCATCTCTTAGTAATGATGGTAGGAGTGGGTAGTCTACTCGTTATCAGTAAACTGTCTTCTCCCCGCTTCTTTATCGTCCAACTCGAACAAATCGAGGTCAGCGGCATACAGGTACGCTATGCTCGCAGGCAGCTGGTGAGAGGGTTTGAAACAGCCTGGAGTCGCAGCACGTTCTTGTCATTTATCGCGGGTGCTACAGCTGCTGGTGGCTTGAGTTACTGGGTATCTCGCCGAATTACCCAGCCTTTGACCCAGATGGAACAAATTACCCGCAAGTTTGCTGCTGGGCATCTAGATGAGCGACTACCAAAAAGTGAAATTCCCGAACTCAACCGCCTGGGTTCTAGTTTTAACCGCATGGCGTCTAGTCTTGAAGGTGTGGAACAGCGGCGGCGAGAACTGATTAGCGACCTGACCCATGAACTCCGAACGCCCCTAACTGTAATTCGCGGATACCTGGAGGAGATGGCTGATAGCAGGATTGAACCATCGCCAGAGATTTACCAGCGCTTGGTGAGGGAAACAATCCGGCTAGAACGGTTAGTCAACGATTTGCAAGAACTCTCTAAGGCAGAGGCGGGTTATTTACCAATAAATCTCCAGACGGTCAATCTACGACCTTTATTAGAGTCCCTGTTGGAAAAATTTTCTGACCAAGTGCTGGACGATGGGCCGGTGCTGCGCTTAGACTGTCCGCCCCAGTTGCCCCCGGTCTTAGCGGATATTGACCGTGTGGAGCAGGTTCTGGTCAATTTGTTGGGAAATGCGCTGCTATATACCAGTGCTGGTTCGATTACGGTCAAAGCTTGGAATGAACCAAAACGCCTCTGGATTGCGGTGGTGGATACGGGTCAAGGAATTGCACCAGAGGATTTGCCCCATATCTTTGAGCGATTTTGGCGGGCTGAACAGTCTCGAAGCCAAAATTCTAGAGGAACCGGCATCGGTTTAGCGATTTCCTCCCGGTTGCTCGAATTGCAAGGCGGTCAGATTGAAGTAGAAAGTGAACTGGGAAAGGGTAGTACGTTTCGTTTTTTCTTGCCTTTAGCTTGACGGTCATACTTGAGCTAATGGCTGTATGGGGCTTTTGTTGAAGCGCTCAATTTTTATAGATTTCCGGACTAACGCACTGTTGCTTGTTGCGCTTTCTACTGCCTACGGTTGGAGGGAACGTGTGTAATCTCGGAATTGCTTGCGTAAATGGCAAAGCAAGCGTTGATAAGTAATAGAGCGACCTAGCAAAGCAAAAATTAACTTTAGCAACAACCTTGATGGTTCGTTACTAGATCCTTGAATTATGAATTTTCGACATAACTTGCTCCTGTTGTTGGCATAACAGGCTTTGCCTCTGAGAAGGGGAGAAAATGCCTTAGTGCTAAGTTTTGTTAAGCAATAAAAATTCTCGATCTCTGGTATGGGAATGCTCAATAGAGAGAGATAAAGGACTCCGGATAAACTTATGATCTGTATAGAAGTGATTTACCTGTTGATAGCTGCTACTTTGTTTACCCTCTGGCTAGAATTGTTTAAGCGCGATCGCAGTTGGAATACGGAAGAAAGATTTTCCTCTTTTATCACTTTGACGGTCGCAACAGTTTTCTGGCCTGTGGTTCTTCCCATCGCTTACATAGAAGTCTTAAAAACTAAACAGAAATTATAATATTGCGCTGTCGTAACAAGTGCGAGTGAAATTCGCCTAAATCCACTTGCGCGGGTTTCAAAAGTTCGCGTAAATTAATCGGGCTTGCCAAAACCAAGTGGTTTTGACAAGCCCGATTGCGTGGATATTAGAGTTAAGCCAACTCTAACCAAGAGGCGCTACTTTCACGCGCTCTTGGAGAGCCACTAATCCCGGATTTCCAGATTGTACTACTGGCATAGGGATTTTATTTTGTCTGTTAAGCGCGATCGCACGCTCTCCGGCAATATCACTACGCAATCCGGTACGTACTGCATAGACCTCTCGAATAAACCAGAAAGAGCAGGACAAAGCCAATCCAGCAGAAAAGCGGGTTGCCGTGAATCTAAATTCCTTAATTTATCGCTATATAGCTATTTATTATTAATCAGGATTTATGTAGACTCTACAGAATCCCGATAAGAATGTAGCAGTGACAATCAGCTAAAATTTGTGCTGAATCTACGTTTTAGAAAATGCCAGGACGGAGATTTGAACTCCGGACACGAGGATTTTCAGTCCTCTGCTCTACCAACTGAGCTATCCCGGCGCACTTTTTTTGGTGCTTTATTAAATTAACAAAGTTAGACGGTGTTGACAAGCCCCTAGTGGCAGATTTGGTAATATTTTTGGTTTTTGTCAGAGATCCCAGTTCCAGCAAGGGCGATCGCTATCTCTGTATCGCTATCTCTATGACGATTCCTGAAAAGGACGGATATCTGAATATCTGTTCAGATGTTATAGTAAGTGAAGAGTTGACTAGGACAAAGTGATGACTACCGTAACTTCGATGAAATGTGCCTGTGAATCTTGCCTGTGCGTTGTTTCCATCAGCGAAGCGGTGGAAAAAGGTGGTAAATACTACTGCGGCGAAGCTTGTGCCAATGGTCACGAATCTGGACAAGGCTGCTCCCATCACGGCTGTAACTGCGGCTAACTGAAGGTTGAAAGCTTACAAGAGTTGAAGGTTGAAGGTTTACAGCAGTGGAAAGTTCTTATAAACTGGCTAACCTTCAACCGGCTAATCCACAACCCGCTAACCTTACTTGTCTCAGCTAGTTTGCAGATTCAGCTTTGCCCAGCCAAGAACGGCTAGAAACAGCAAAAACTGGACGAGAACAATACTAGGGCCAGAAGCAAAGTTAAAAAGACCGGATACAATCATTCCAGCAACGCTACTCATCGCTCCCAAGAAAACGGAGAGCCAGAGAAAGTAGATAAATTGGTGACTCAACAACTTGGCAGTAGAAGCGGGAATCACTAGAAAGGCATTTACGAGTAAGATGCCTACGGCTTTGATAGAAACGGCAACTGCCAGGGACAGCAGTACAACAAATAAGTAGCGATAGAGCTGAACTGGAACACCCTGAACCTTTGCTACATCGGGGTTAAGCGTCAATAAGATTTGCTCTCGCAGCGTTGACAGTAAGAAGATACCGCTGCCCACAAGCAATAGAAAAACCAGCACCAAGTCGGTGTTATTAATTGCGAGAATATCCCCAAATAGAGCGCCTAAGAGGTTGCCTCGGTATCCCTGGATAAAACTGCTGAGGATGACGCCAATTGCCAAGGCACCGGATAGCACAATGCTGAGGATGTTGTCGCTGGCGAGATTGGTTTGATCAATCAAGTAGAGAACCGCTAGACCAAAAATTACCGTAAAGGGTAGTAGCATCCAGGTGGGATTTAGCTGCAATAAGACTCCCATCACCAGCCCGACTAAAGCCGCGTGACCAACGGCGTGGCTGAAAAAAGACAATTGGCGCAAAGTGACAAAACTGCCAAGAAATCCGCCGAGAAGTCCCATCAGGACGCCACCTGCGATCGCTCGTTGCATGAAGGGAAACTGCAACAAGGTGATTAAGTTAGCGCTATCCGCGATCGCTAGGCAGTGAAAATGAAATGAGATCGACCAATCTAGGAGAGTCATGAGCTTTCCATCCACGTCAGCGAATCAGTTACGATAAGAGTATCTACCTATAGCTTGAGAAATGTCAGTGCAACTTTCATCTGATGAAGCTGTAAATAGCGACCTTCAGAAGACAGAAACTTTAAATTGTAATCCGCCACATCCGGTTGACATAGATAACGTTCACCAATTGCAAAGTCAGATTCTCAGCACCGAGAAGTCCCAGCGAATGGCGGAGTTCTTTAGTCTCTTAGGAGACGCCAATCGCCTGCGGATTCTATCAGTTTTGGCACTCAAAGAACTGTGTGTGTGTGACTTGGCAGGAGCGCTGGCAATGAGCGAATCAGCGGTTTCCCATCAGTTGAGAGCCTTACGTGCCCTGCGACTGGTTAGCTACCGCAAGCGTGGGCGCAAGGTCTTCTATAGCCTTCAAGATAATCACGTTTTAGACCTCTATCGCTCTGTTGCAGAACATTTGGATGAAGCCAATTAAATATTAAAAACTCCTAGCATTTTGATTCTTTTTAGTGGTGATGATGATAGCGACTGAAACTTGGGCCATAAGTGGCTAGCAGGTTTTGAGGGGAAAGGGCAATTTCCGGGGTGCCAGTGCAGACTACCGTTTGATTGAGGCAGAGAACGCGATCGCAGTGGTGACTGACCATGTCGATATCGTGAGAAACTTGCAACACCGTCCAATTTTGCTCGCGTTTGAGTTCATTCAGCAAAGCATAAAAATCTGCTGCACCCTGCACATCCACACCGGCAAACGCTTCATCCAGGACTAGAAGTTGACGAGGCATCACCAGACAATAAGCCAGCAGAACTCGCTTGAGTTGTCCACCACTCAGAGTACCAATGGATTGACGGCGCAGGTGATAAGCGTCTACCCGTTTCAAGGCAGAAGCAATCGCTTCTGATTTCTTTTCATCTTTCCGCCAGAATGACAAAAAGTTTTGAGCCGTGAGTTTTCCTGACTCCTGATTTTTCTTCGCCCATCCCAACCCCACCATTTCGGCGACAGAAATTGGAAAACTCCGGTCAAAGATAAAATTTTGCGGCATATAGCCTAACCAGTGACACCAATGCCCCAAACGTTCAACTGGACGGTCAAAAATTTCTACTTTTCCGGCACTTCGCGGAATTAATCCCAGAATTGCTTGCACCAGCGTACTTTTACCCGCACCATTCGGGCCAACTACTGCTGTATCAGTTCCGGGTAGCAATTCAAAAGAGACATCCCGAAGCGCCAGATAGCTGCCTAGATATACAGTTAAGCCGTCAACTTTCAGAATTGGCGATGGGATAGGGGCGTCAGAGTTTCTCACGTCTACTTGCAGGCAGCTTCCAGGGTTTGCAGATTTTGCTTCATCGCGGTGAAATAATGCTCCGGAGTCAGGGGGCCATTTTCCAGAGGATCGATGGTTCTCAGGGTTAATTTCAAGTCGGTAGAGAGACTTTCAAGCAATTTATTGTCAGTTCCTGGTTCGCCAAGTAGGGCTTTAACATTGTACTTTTTCACTGCCCCAACCGCCTTTTGGATGTCAGCAGGCGAAAGGTTATCTTCGGGAATCTGAACTACTGCAACTTGCTGAAGCTGGTAGCGTTGAGCAATGTAAGGATAGGCGTCATGGAAGGTGACATAAGTACAACCGCGATAAGGTTGCAGACGCTGCTGAAATTCTTTGTCTAGCGCCTTCAGTTGCTGAATGTAGGCGGTGGCGTTTGCTTGATAAGTCGCTTTGTTCTCAGGATTGGCTGCAATTAAACCATCCCGAATATTCTCTACTTGCTGTTTTGCTCGGACTGGATCGAGCCAAACGTGAGGATTACCTTCTGCATGGTCGTGTTCTTCTGCCTTTGCACCGGCTTCTCCCTCGTGGTTGTGGTCTTCGTGGCTAGCTGCTTGACCATTCACCACGGGTGAGGCGTCTTCTAAGGCGTTAATGCTTTTACTACTATCAATTTCTTTAATCTGAGCGTTTCCAGAATTTTTGATAGTTTCTTGAAGAAATTCTTCCAAGCCGAAGCCATTTTTTACCAGCACATCTGCTTGAGCGATCGCTTGCACGTTTGCGGGTGTCGCTTGATACTCATGCACTTCCGATCCGGGTGGCACCAAAATTTCTACCTGCGCTTTGTCACCCGCAACTGCCTTGGTAAACCAATAAATCGGCAAGAATGTTGCTACCACCCGTGGAGACTTCGGATTCTGCGCCCCCACTGCCGACTGCGGCGCAGCACTCTGCTGTGGGGATGGGACAGAAGTATTTGATGAGCTACACCCAGTAGCAGCGAACACTGGCAGCAGTAATAAAGGTAGGGCAAGCTTGCTCGAATAATGTCGGATTCTAAGGCACGTCACGGTTTATCTCCTGATTGACGGTGGAAGTGTCAATCTACTTTTTTTGAGAATGAGTCTTGTTTTAATATTATGAGAATAATTCTCATTTTAGTATGATATTGCTGCCGATAGTTGAGTTTTGACTGGTAAATGCCATCAGGGGGGATTGTAAAAGTTGGAGAAATCTTGTCTCTTAAGTGTTTAAAAGCAAAATTTCTCAGCAGCAACGGATGCTTTTCATTGGAAAAAGGCAATTTATAAGCAAAATTCAGCAAAATTGTCAATAAATTGTCTTTAGCAAACTGTAGAGCAGTCAGTCGCAGCGGAGAATCTTGAAAGGGTGTCAGGAGTGAGAAATGAAATTTAAAAACCTGTGGAATGCGCTGCTGGTAAGCCCAGCAGTGTTCGGTGCAATGCTGTTAACGGATGCGGGGGCATTCGCAACGGAAACCCCGGCGGTGATGGAAGTTAAGGAGAACGCAATCGAGGATGCGATCGCTCCGACTCTCCCAATCAAGGAGGATCAAGAGGAATCTCAAGCGTTACATCAAAAAAATGAAGAATTGGTATCAAACTCGGTAGCCGTGGCAGCTGCCCCAATTACCACTTCTGAGATGAAGCTGGACGAGACATCTGCTGTCAAGGTAGAAACACCCGCATCAGCGGCGATCGCGCCGAATCAGTCAACAGTGGCGGATTTAGCCCAAATCCCAGCTACCACCCCGACATCAGTAACGGCTGATGCCGACGTTTTAGAACAAATCGATGTTTATACCAATCCAGAGGACACGGATAGTTCTCTGGATAGTTCTCTAGAACAAGTCACGAATGTTTCCCAACTGCAAGACGTAGAACCGACAGATTGGGCGTATGAAGCACTGCGATCGCTTGTCGAACGTTACGGTTGTATTGCAGGATATCCCGATGGCACCTTTCGCGGCAACCGGGCACTCAGCCGGTATGAATTTGCCGCCGGTTTGAATGCTTGTCTGCAACAAATCGAGAAATTGATTGCCGCCAGTTCGGCAGATTTCGTCACCAAAGCAGATTTAACTACATTACAGCGACTGATTGATGAATTTGGCGCGGAATTGGCGACATTGGGGACGCGGGTTGATAATTTAGAAGGTCGCACCGCTTTTCTGGAAAGCCATCAATTTTCTACCACCACCAAACTACAGGGAGAAGCGATCTTTGCGCTGGCAGGGATTTTCAAGGGAGAAGATGCGACTGGCGATGAGATCGACGATGTAGCGATTTTTGGTCATCGGACCCGTCTGAATTTTGAAACCAGCTTCACCGGGAAAGATGTGCTGAGAACGCGACTGCAAGCGGAAGGACTGGGTTCTCTTACCGAACGCACTTTGACACCAGAAGGCAACCTGTTTTTCTCAGGTGATACCGACAGTAATGTTTTCGTGGATGCGTTTCTTTACGCTTTCCCCATCGGTGAGAGAACAGAAGTGGTGGTTGCGGCAAATGCAGGTGCGGCAGATGACTTTACCGATACCGTCAACTTCCTCGACGGTGACGGTACAACTGGGGCACTCTCTACTTTTGGAACGCGCCCGCCGATTTATTACCTAGCAGAAGGTGCTGGAGTTGGGCTAAGGCAGCAGTTGGGCGATCGCTTTGAACTCAGCTTAGGCTATTTAGCAGGGGACGCCGCTAACCCGGAAGAAGATGGTGGTTTGTTCAATGGCCCTTACGGTGCCTTAGCACAGCTATTGATCAAGCCAAGCGATCGCTTGAAGCTGGGCTTGACGTACATTCATTCCTACAACAACAATGACACCGGCACTGGTAGCAATCTCGCGAATTTCCAGGGCGGACTTGCCCGCTTCTTCGATACCGATATTGACGGTAGTTCGGTCGGCGGGGGTTTAACTAACTTAGGGTTCAGCACCAATCTCCCCGTGATCAGCAATTCTTATGGGGTAGAGTTATCTTGGCAACTGAGCGATCGCTTTGTTTTGGGTGGCTGGGTTGGCTACACCAACACGCGCAACCTCTCCACTTTAGGCGGACTCATTGAGCGCGGCAAAGTTGACATCTGGAACTGGGCTGTCACCTTAGCCTTCCCAGATTTGGGTAAACAAGGCAACTTGGCTGGCATTATCGTTGGGATGGAGCCGAAAGTCACTAACTCAACCATCGATATCAATCCCGGCGCAGTCGCCGCATTAACCGCAGCAGGCATCCCCACCCCGCCCGTGGGAGACAATGACGATACTTCACTGCACATTGAAGCGTTCTATCAGTATCAATTAACGGACAATATCGCCATCACGCCTGGGGTTATCTGGCTTACTGCCCCTGACCACAATAATCGTAACGATGATATTGTGATCGGTACTATCCGCACCACGTTTACATTCTAGTTAAGAGTCAACCGTCATTGGTCGTTTCTTAATTGTGGATACAACCAGATCTGAGATAGCACTCCTAAAGGATTCGTGAAGACGAGATCCCCGACTTCTTAAAGAAGTCGGGGATCTAAACCCTGGCAGCTCACAACTCTGAAGCGGATTGCGATATGACTAATGACCACTTACCACTGAAAAAAAACCAGCTGATGTGACAGCTGGTTGAACAAAATCTTTATTTTTGTTGTCGTTAATCCGAGGAAATCCAGAGCTGCGCGTTCCCATCCGCCAGCCGTAAGATTTCTTTAATATTTACTGTAACAGGAAATACACATTTTTTGAAAGAAATATTTACATTTTTTTGTAAACTTCTTACCTTAGATAGTTGATTCCTGTTTGAGGACTCCCCCAGATAATGCGCTCCTGCTTATAAATAGCGATTCCCGGTTTAGCACCCTTGGGTTTGTAGACGTGCTTGGGTTCCGTGTAAACAACTGGCACGCGATCGCTTTGTCTGGCACGACTGTAGTAGGAAATTAAATCGGCGGCAAATTGCAAATCGGCTTCTTCCGGGACGGAACCCGGAGCGACACGCAGCAATCCATGACTTCCGGGAATTTCCTGCGTGTGAAACCAGAGGTCATAATCTCCAGCCATCCGAAAGGTTAGCTGGTCGTTCTGGCGGTTATTGCGCCCAATCAATAACTCAAAGCCGCTGGGCGTCTGGTAACGATAAGGGTGACTTCCCTCCTCGTCCCTACGGATGCGGTTGTCCGGATCTTGTAGATACTGCTGCTGTATCAGCTCATCGCGGATTTCTAAAAGCGTTTGTAAATCTTCTGGGTCATCGTAAGAATCCAGCTGAGTCAGGGTTGCTTCTACTTGCTCCAAGTAGTCTATTTCCGCTTGCACCTCGTTAAGTAACGGTTCAACGGCTGAGCGAGCGCGTTTCAGCTTCTGATGCCGCTTGTAGAGGGATTGGGCATTTTGGACGGCATTTTTTTCAGGGTCGAGGGGAATGGTGACAGGTTTGCCGGTGTCAAACTCATTGAGGTCAATTGACTTCATCCCTGGTTCCCAGTTCTGAAGGTAAGCCATCAGCAAATCTGCCTGTTGCCGATATTGGTCTGCTTGATCGGATTGCTGCAAGCGTTCCGTAAAAGTAGACGCCTTCAAGCGTAATTTTTCCAGAACGTTGTTGAGTTTCTGGCTCAACTGATGATGAATCTGGTTAAATTCTTGTTGATTGAGCCGATCGGTGTAGTAGCGGTTGAGTAATTCTTGGACTGATTCAGCAGGCTTAACAATGCCCCAGCCCAAGACGTTGTATCCTTCAGGTGTCCAGCCGGGATGAAAAACTGCCCCAGTCTCCTTCTGCGTCACGAGTGTCGTAGGCGAGGGGATAGAAGACTGAGAGGATTGGCTTTTCAGAATTGCTTGCAGCCATTCTTGCCATCGGAGAAATAATGCGTCCCAGTCAGATTGTGTGAGGGTATCGGTAGATTGCTCTGGATCTAGACCAGCGGCTTGTACCATTGAGACAACCAGCGCTGGACTCAAACCCCGGTAATTTTTCAGCATCTGACGCCGCAGTGCTGCGGGAATTAAACTCAGCCGTTCTTGCCAGCGTTCTTGGGATTCGCTTAAAGTCGGGATGGTTGCAGTGAGGGCGGGTGGAGATTCGTAGGGCTGTCCGGTCAGGATGGTACGGACGCTAGATTGTTGGGCGTTGACTTGATGGGCGGCGGTGACAATCAGGTTGTCTGCACCTGTAAGGATGACGTTACTGTATTTGCCCATGATTTCAACGTACAAGTGCCAGATAGCCGGATCTCCTGGGCGTTTGGCAAATTGTAAATCGATCACTCGTTCCCAAGGCGCGATCGCTGAAGGTGTATTTGCGTCAGCGCTACTCGCTTCTATCGCCACCAAGGCAAAGCCCCCCAACTGATGCCGTAGCTGGTCGCTGAAGGTAAAGGTATCTGGCGTGCGGGGAGGTGGATCCCCAATGCAAACACGCGCTGCTTGCGGATGCCAAGAAACTGTCAGCCAACTCCTCCGCTTCAGGGTTCGCAGGGCTATGGAAATTGTAAAGCGATCGCGCTGATAAACTTGTTCCAGCCGCGCCGGTATCCACTCAGCACGCAGCTCAGAACAAGCGGCAGTTAAGGTAGTAAAGTCAACGAGTTGCACGCGCGATCGGTATTTTTTGTAAAGATTTCGAGGAGCGGTCTCTTTCTATCCTCTCAGTTTCAGGCTACTTCCGACAAAAAACGCACAAAGCTATTTTAAAACAGCCTTGTGCGTAGATGAATATGACTCGTTTCTGTTTAGACAGATTGGCGACGGCGGCGAGTTTTTAAGCCGAGTGCGATCGCGCCCAAGGTCAATCCTAGCGTCGCGCTGGGTTCTGGAACGCTCTGTTGGTTTTTCCAGTCATCGGTCGTCCCAACTTTGATTTGGTAGGCGAGATTGGATTGGGTAGGCATTTTTCCCGTCCAACTCATAATTGAATTCCCTGTAAGGCTGAAACTCCCCGATACATCGCCGATCCGAAGATATTGCACTCCCCCCTTCACATCCTCAAAAATATTGCCATTGGCATCCTTGTACCAGGTTGTGCAATTAGGACTCAGGGTACATGAAACGCTAGAAGTTTCGGCGATGGACTTCGTACCCGACGCATCTTTCAGCAATAAGTCTTTGACCATCATGCTGCTATTCGTGTTATTTGCTCTAGTGCGGACAAAGATATCTGTGACGCCTTGAGTAAATTTCGATGTGTAATCGTAAGCTAAAGTTTGGTTTCCGACTTTGTAGGTAACGATCTTTGTGAGTGCGTCGTAAGCCAAAGTGAAAGCATCCACTCTTCCACTTTGCCAGTAATTTGAATCTGTTAATTCCTGTTGTTTCTGCACTGTAAAATTAGTGCTGCCAGTATCATCGTGCAAATCGAGTTCGTAAGTGCTGTTATTGCTACTGCCAATCCGACCCTCCGCAACAAACAATAAATCTACATTTAAATTCTTAAAGGCTTGGTCGGTTTCTAAATAACTTAAAGAAATTGCTTTTGCATCAGATGGAGCCGATAATATCCCTAAAGTGGCAATCAATAATCCAATAAGTGTTTTACGAATAGCCATTTTTTTATTCCCTGGTTTTGGTAAGTGAAGCACGGTATATCAGGATTGATCTTTACGCCCCCGCTTGCCGTGCTTTGGTTGGCGCTACTTTTTTAGCATAAATGACTCATGCCAATAAACGCTGCTAAAAATAGCTTATTTTACGAAAACTTTATCGCTATAGTTTGTATTTTGAAGTTATGGAAAAACCTAGATAAAAGCATTTTACTTTCGATATCTTGGGGTATAAAAAAATATTTTTCTCAATAAAAATACTGTAGTTAATTTTTAAAAAAGGTTAAAAAAGCGGATTAATTGTAATTCTACTGAGAAGCGATCTATGTAAAATCTCGTAAATAGTTGCAACCAGCCATCCTCTGGTAGAATTTGATTTTTATAGGAATACAAAGAAATACTTCCCACCCCGTGAACGGAGAGCGATTCTACAGACAATCGTGAAGCGATCGCGTCGTTCAACCTGTTCCAGCCACGCTAGTATTTATTTTTCATCTAGTTCACAGCCAGCGGCGGGAAAGATGAATTAAACCAAATGTGTTGGTTAACCATTGACGTGGCTGCCAAACCTGCCTCTGCCTTTCGGAATAGATAATAGGGGTAAAAGGGAAAAAAAAGCAGCGATCCCGTAAAAACGCGAGTTTTTGTGGATTTTAGGCTTGTAAGTCAAAAATTTTGTAGATAACATGGGAACTAGACTTAAATAAGCTTTTTAGGCGGTTATGCCGCTAGTTTTATATGGACATTCAGTTAATCAATATCGGTTTTGGTAACATCGTGTCTGCAAACCGAGTGGTTGCCATTGTCAGTCCAGAATCTGCGCCCATTAAACGGATTATCACCGACGCCAGAGATAGAGGGCAGTTGATTGATGCAACCTATGGGCGTCGCACTCGCGCGGTAATTATTACCGATTCCAGCCACATCATTCTCTCCGCCATTCAGCCTGAAACCGTTGCTCATCGCTTTGTGATTGGCAAAGACGTGAATGCCAGCAACAATTAAGGCAATAGGCATTTTCACGGGTGATAGGAGCATGAAAACTGGCAGGCTGATTGTTTTGACTGGGCCGAGTGGCGTAGGCAAAGGTACTTTGCTGCGATCGCTCTTGCAGCGTCATCCGGAACTGTATTATTCTGTATCCGCGACGACTCGCGCCCCTCGTCCCGGCGAAATTGAGGGAAAACACTATTATTTTGTTAGCCGCAACCAGTTTGAGCAAATGCTGGAAGCTGGTGAATTACTGGAGTGGGCTGAGTTTGCTGGTAACTGTTATGGCACCCTACGACGACAAGTGGAGGAGCAAATCCAGCAGGGTCAGTGGGTGATATTAGAAATTGAACTAGAAGGGGCGCGGCAGATCAGACAAAATTTCCCAAGCGCCCTACAGATTTTTATCCTACCGCCTTCCGTCAGCGAACTAGAAAATCGAATCCGAGGACGCGGGCAAGATTCAGAGGTGGCGATCGCGCGACGGCTTAACCGTGCCGAAGCCGAAATTGCGGCAGCGAGTGAATTCGATATTCAAATCATGAACGACGATCTGGAAAAAGCCCTGAATCGTATCGAAGCCGCTATCTTCACACCGGCAAGCTGTTGAATTTTTTCCCGCTTTAAATCATCAAGGCGATCGCTTTCAGTTGTAAAGGCGATCGCCTTTTTCTATAGCCGGAAAGTTGGAATAAAGATAAAAATTAGAATCAAAAAGTTCCTAACAAACTTCTAAATCTACCTTTAGATGGATATGTAATTCTCGATTCTAGGCAAGTCCGAAAAATCAGTTTGCAGCACTGTGTTTAATAACATGCGGAAGGAAAACGACCTTCACGGACTGATTTAAAGGAAAAGAACTGCTATGCGCCTTGGATCTCTTAAAGTAATTGGTGGATGTGCCACAACGGTTACGCTACTAGCCCTTGCAGTAGGTTTGTCCGTCCCCAAAAATTTAGCTGAACCTTCTCAAGATGGTAACAAATTTGCTCCCAGAACTGTCGCACCAGAACAAGCGGGAGGTGTTACAGAAGCTCAGACAGCCCGCGAAGCGATAAAAGCTAGAGTTGGTACGGCAAACGCTCTCGGTGCAAGTGTAGCTGGCACGGCAACGGATGATGGTCGAGTTTATAACGTCTTGAGTACCGTGAATATTCGCTCTTGTCCCAGTACCAGCTGCCGTGTCCTGCGGGTCGCTAGACCCGGAGCTGATGTTCTCAACGATCCTAGCGGAGGTACTCAGCAAGGCAATGGTTATACTTGGATTCGCGTAACTTACGGATTCAATTCTACTAATGCTTGTGAAAGCAATCGGGCTCAAGGATGGATGATAATTAATCCTCTCGCTCCTGGAAAGGTTCGCGTTACTAAAGGACCGTTAAACGTTCGGTCATCGCCATGTTCGGGTCGGATTATTAAAACTTTACCCACTGGCACAACACTGGACTTCCATCCAGACCAAAACCAATGGAGCAACAAGTGGTATAAAGTTGTTGTTCCTGGGGCGACACCAGGGCCTTTGGGCTATGTTGATGGTTGGGACTTCGCGGATGTCTACTAATATCGTTTCCGAATAATCATGGCTATCTAATCTAAAAGAGAGAGGGTAAGCAGTTGCTTACCCTCTCTCTTTTAAATAGCAAAGCGAATCGCTAATCGCTTATTCCCAAGCATCTAAATCAAGTGCGCGAGAGCCACCACGTTCTAGTTGGCCTAAAAGACTCTTGAGTTGCGACCAAACTAACAAGCCAATAAATAGAGTAAGTGGCATCGAAGTCCCAAAAGATAGCCATCCAGGAAAGCCAAAAATCTCTAATCCAGCTACTAGAAACAGACAGATTCCGCCACAAATTCCCAGGAATGGCAACTGTAATTGTATCCCTTGCATCTGAGCCAAAGTCCGGGTAGAGCGATTCTTTGACCATTCCCGCACTTGCTGTTTGAGGGTGGCTTCAAAAGCAAGACCACAGGTTATTCCAGCAAACAAACCGAAAACAAGTAAAAAATACGGCGGATCTGGGAAATAGTACACTAAAAACTCCTAATGGGTAACGGGTAAATGGGCAACGGGGAATCGGTAATGGAATTACCAATTACCGCTATGTGCAACTTTTTCTCAGCCTCTAATTTATCAGGGGTTGGGGCGATCGAAATGTCAAGAAAATTTTGTCAGCTCCCCCAATCCCCCCCTTAATTGGAGGGAGAAAGACACAAAGTTTCACACTGCGCCAATTACCAATTACTCATTACCGATTCCCTAAGACCCAACGCTTTATTCTCTCTCCTGCAAGGCAGCAAGTGTGGCAAAAGAAGGTAATAGTGCGGCGACTCCTTCAGTGGAGAGTTCCGTCAAGGCTCCGAGGGCTACATTAAACAACCGTGACGGCTTCAGGTCATCTTTCACTAGATTCCATAGACGTCGCACTTCTTCGGTATGAAGTCGGTCATCTTCTGTCAAAGCGATTAGCACCTGGCGTCGCAGAAATTGTCCTTCTTCAGAGAGGAGAAACTGTAATCCTAGTTGAGCGGTAGGCAATAGATCGAAGTTATCATCTGAGCGAGCGATCGCAATCATGTTCTCTAACCGCTGCCATTGGAATTTGCCGTCTTTGAACAAGACTTCAATTAAACGTCGCCGCATTTCTGGAGATTCGCCAGTCAGCAAACGCCGCGCTACGTAGGGATAGGCAACTTCGACAATTTTGAAATTGGGATTTAAGCTGAGAGCCAATCCCTCTTGTGTCACCAAGGAACGAATAATTAAGGCAAATTTCGCCGGAATTCGGAACGGATAGTCGTACATCAGTTCCGAGAACTTGTCTGTAATTGTCTTAAAGTTAAAGTCTTGTACACTTTCGCCGATGACATCTCCCAGTACGCTTTCTAGCGCTGGAATGATCGGAACAATATCCGTTTCTGGCGTCAAAAAGCCTAGCTTAACAAAGTCTTTGGCTAACTCAATATAGTCTTTGTTAATTAGGTGAACGACAGCACTGACGAGGGTTTCTTTGGTATCCTCCTCCATCTGATCCATCATGCCAAAGTCTATATAAGCCATACGACCATCTGGCAGGGCAAACAGGTTACCTGGATGGGGATCAGCATGGAAAAAGCCGTATTCCAATAGCTGTCGTAGACCGGCGGTGACGCCAATCTCGATCAAGGTATCGGTTTCCAAATCGGCTGCTTTAATGCGCTCGGTATCGTTCAGTTTGAAGCCGTCAATCCACTCTAGAGTCAGGACGCGAGTGTTGGTGTAGCGCCAGTAGATGGCTGGGACTTTAACGCTGGGGTCGTCGCGGAAATTAGTGGCAAATTTTTCGGCGTTTCGTCCTTCGTTGAGGTAGTCAATTTCTTCAAATAACTTGTAACCGAATTCATCGACGATCAGAGTCAGGTTATGCCCTAAATTTAGGGGAAGCCAAGGACTCAACCAAGCCGCCATCCATCGCATCAAGTAAAGATCGAGGGTGATGGTTGGTAGCAAGTTGGGGCGTTGCACCTTGACGGCGACTTCTTCGCCGGTGTGAAGACGCGCTCGATAAACTTGACCCAGACTGGCGGCAGCAAGTGGTTCTGGGGATATTTCTCTATATATCTCTTCTACTGAGCGTTCTAGCTCGGTTTCAATGATATTGAATGCGATCGCATTATCAAATGGCGGCAGTTGGTCTTGTAATTTGATGAGTTCTTCTAAAAAGTCTTTCCGCACTAAGTCGGGTCTTGTGGAGAGAGCTTGACCGACTTTAATAAAGGTTGGACCCAGGCGAGTGAGGATTTCCCGCAGTTGAGTGGCGCGTTTCTCTCGATTCTTCCAGTCCTGGTTCAGCCAATCGTCCCACTTTAAGCCCAGAACAAACCCTGCAAATAACCAGATAATTTTGATGGCTCGCCAGAGAATTCGCCAGGGACGATAGCGGAAGTACTGGGCGATCGCTTCGGGATCGTAGCGCCGAGACTGGATGAGGGAGTACCGATTCACGCTTGTGCTTGCCTCTTTTAACCTAACTTAATTCGCCATTAGCGGCTTCTGGGAGTATTCAAGCCACTATTTAACCTAATCAATCGAATAACATTAATTTCCAGGGATTTCGACCGCATTCTTTCGTAACTTTACTCATTGATTTTTACCAGGTTTTTAACGTTTTATTAACTATAGTATACAAAACTACAGACACTTGCGGGGATCGCCCATCTGCTTTGAGAGAGCAAACAGTTCCCTCACTTGCTATTTTTTCTCTGTCAAGGTTCCATGACAAAACTGCTAAAGTCTCCTATCAGCAAAACCAGCAGCGACTAATTATTCTTAAGGAAGAAATTAAAATAATCTTAAGTATATTTTAAATTACGAATAAATAGTGTAGTAGAGCCGTGAATCTCCCTCTGAAGAGGTAAGCACCGTAGGGGAGAGACATCGAAAATCTTTAGTGTCTACCCAGCAGCTCGAAAATGCTGTTTCGAGTCTAGACGCTTGGCAAGGTAGTCAAAGCGCAGCGCCAGTCCGATAGCGAGTTTTATCAGTATCAATTTGGTTTAGGTCAGCATGACGAGTGCGATGGCTTTGCTTTGCTATGAGCGTTTACTTAGTCCTTAGCGGTAATTGAGAACTTATCTAGCCATTGTTTTGAGGGGTCATTCATGTTGTTTTCAAGAAATTCAAAGAAAAAAATACTCAAGTTGTTGGGTTTGAGCCTTGTAGTTACAGCTTTGATTGTTAGTCCTTCCCTATCAGGCAATAATTTTCACTTCTTTAACACACCGGCGTTAGAAGTCAGTGTCAACGCTCAGCCTCCGGCTGGAACTGATGCGGCACAGCAGAATCCTGCTTCCCCTGAAGGCGAAGAAAAGGGAAAAAGTGACAAGGCTGAGAGTGCCTCGTCTGAAGGAGAAACGAAAGGAAAGATCGATATTTTCAAAATTGTCATGGGTGTGCTGGCGGGTCTGGTGCTGTTTTTATATGGTGTGACCCGGCTTGCTGAGGGACTCGAAGCGATCGCAGGCGATCGCGCAAAAAATCTCATCGACAAGTTCACCAGCAATCGCTTTGCCGCAGTGGCAACTGGCACGGTGGCAACAACCATATTAGATTCATCGTCGGTCACGATCATCATGACGATCGCGATGGTGAGTGCTGGGTTGTTGACGTTCGTCCAGTCTCTCGGCGTGGTTCTAGGTTCCAACATCGGAACGACTATCGGCGCTGAACTGATCGCTTTTAAGATTAACGAATATGCACCGATAGCCTTGTTCCTTGGTTTCTTGTTGCATTTTTTGGGCAAGACAGACCGGTGGAAGAACATCGGTTTAATTTTATTGGGGATAGGCTTGCTCTTCTTCGGTCTAGACACGATTGACGAGGCGATGAAACCGTTCCGGGACTACCAACCCTTTATTGATTGGATGAAAACCTTAGGGGAAAATCCGCTGCTGGGTGCCTTAGTTGGGGCGCTGTTTACCGTCTTGATTCAATCCTCTTCCGCCACAGTAGCCATTGTCATTACGCTGGCAGCTTCTGGCTTGATCTCATTGCCCGCAGGCATCGCCTTGATGCTGGGTGCGGAAGTAGGCACCTGTGCTGACACGCTGGTAGCGACGATTGGGCGATCGCGCGAAGCTGTGCGGACGGGTGTCTTTCATGTGATTTTCAATGTGCTAACCGCAGTCGTGGGGATCTTATTTGCGGCTCAATTAGCAGGTCTCGCTCAGTGGATTTCTGGGGGGGCTGATGTTGCCCGCCAAATTGCCAATGCTCAGGTGATATTCAACGTATTGGGCGTAGTGTTGGTTATCGGGTTTCTACCGTTAATCGCCCGTGGATTGGAAATGCTAATTCCCGGCGGTCAATCGAACCGGCAACTCGCAGAGGAGCCTCAAAGGGAACAAACTAAAGTGTAGAGAGGCAATATTTATCGGTTCTCTCCCCCAACTCCACTGTGACAAGGAAAGGAGATCCTAGTTTCCCGGTTAGGGGAGATTGGGGGAGAGATCGGGTTGATGCGATCGAGATCGCTTCGGAGTTAGCTAGCTGCTGGATTTAGCTTCTAGGTTTTCCAAGCGGCTTTTGAGTTCTTGGTTTTGCTTCTTGATCAGGTCGAGTTCGTCTCGCAGTTGCTTGATCGCTTGATCCGATCCAACATTTTTTTGCACCCGCTCAACCGCTTCTTCGGCAATCCGACGGACTCGCCCATCGGGAGTTTGGTCGGCAAGACTTCGCAAAATCCCAATCGCTTTGGGTGTCTCCATTTGCCCTAGTGCGATCGCGACTGATACTTGGGTTAAGAAAAATGTCTCTTTGGAGAGTGCGGCAAGTTGTTCGAGAATTCGTTCCAAGTTGACATTATTCTGACCCGTTGAAATGGTTCCCAAAGCGCGAATCGCTGCTAGACGCAACGCTTGCGGGACGCCTTGGGCAGTGTATTCCAGAATCAGATCCAGCGCTTGGGGTGAAGTTTTCAGTTGAGACAAACCAGCGATCGCGCCAGTTCTCACAACCTCATTCCAACCCGCCTTTTCTTTGAGTACTGTTTGCAGCAGCTTCAGCACTTTCTCTTCTTTGGGCTTTTCGTCCAGATTTGCCGCCCCAATTCCGCCAATCGCATTAACCGCTGCGGACTCCACATAATAGCTAGGGTCGCCATCTTCTACTAATGGTTTCAGTGCTTTATAGCTGTCATGGGTTTTGATCGTTCCCAATGCTTGCACCACTGCACGACGCACTAAGGCTTCTTTATCTTTTAGACCCGCAACTAGACCGTCAAACGCTTGATCGAGTTTAACTTCTGCCAACTGTTTAGCAACTTCCGCCCGAACGCCCCAGAAAGAATCGTTCTTGAGGGCAAAAGAAAGCGCTTTTACGACCTCCAATCCGCCTTTTTTCGCCAACGCCTCAGCCGCGTAGATGCGAGAGACGGGATCGGGATCGGATTGCAGTTGGGCTTTGAGTTCCTGAACTGGATACTCTAAGGACACCGTTTTTAGGAAATTATTCCCGATGTCAAAGCTAATAAAATCTGGTTTCTCTTCAAGGGGGAAGTAAAAGCTTTGTTCCCGTTCGTGAACCCTGACTGCGAAAGTCTTGAAATTGACGGTGGAGGATTGTTCAGACGAGGAATCTCGCGTCTCTACATTATTCTCGCTGGGGGAATTTCCTGGGACATAGCCAAAGGCGATGGGAATTTTTAGGTCAAATAAATCGCTACGGCTGCCATTTGTATCGCTGGTGGCTTGAGTTTGAGTAACGGTAACTTTAGCCAACTTGCTATCAGTATCCCAGGAATAAGCAACTTTGAAATCTGGATGACCGCCGCGATAAACGTACTGATCAAATAAAAATAGGAGGTTGCGACCCGTCGCTTTTTCAATTGCCCGTAGCAGGTCAACAGTTTCAACTGTTTTATGGGCGTTGTCCTGAACAAAGGTGTGGATGGCTTTAAAAAATAGCTCGTCTCCCAACTCCGCCCGAATCATGTGATAGACACAAGCACCTTTTTCATAGAGGTGGCGGTCATACAGTTCAATCGCCTCGCGGTAGACGTGAGTGACAATCGGGCGACGGTAACGGCTGCTGTCTTCTACAAGGTAGCTACGAGCTTCATTGAGCAGGTAATAGGCTGCGTCTTGCGAACCGTACTCTTGTTGCGTCCATAGCACTTCTGAGTAAGAAGCCATCCCTTCTTTAATCCAAGCATGAGACCAGTGCTTGATGACGACTAAATCTCCAAACCACTGGTGGGCGAGTTCGTGAGCGACTAAGCTTTCTGTGGTGCGATTATCTAAAGATGCCCGTTTATCCAGCAAGCAGCGGTCGGTTAGCAGCGTGGTGGAGGTGTTCTCCATCCCGCCAAAGATGAAGTCATCAACGCAAACTTGGGCGTATTTGGGATAGGGGTAGGGATAACCAAATTTTTCGCTGAAAAACTCAATCATTTCCGGCGTTTTGCCCATACTGCGGCGGGCGTCTTCTTCTCTGCCCTTCTCCACATAGTAGGTGACGGGTTTGCCGTTCCACTCATCTTGAATTTCGGCAAAGTCACCCACCGCGAGAGTCATCAGGTAGGTGGGATGAACTTGCTCTTGTAACCAGTGATAAGTTTTGTAGTGGTTATCTTCCTCGGTTTTGATGAGCAATCCGTTGGAGATGGCGACCAGGAGTTTGGGAACTTTGACCCGAATTTCTGAAGTGGCTAACTGTCCAGGATAGTCGAAGCAAGGGAACCAGAAGCGGGAGTCTTCATCTTCTCCCTGCGTCCAAACTTGAACAGGTTTGTCGGGATAGTGTTTATTGGGGGAAATAAAGTAGATACCGCGCTGGGGTTTTTCCACCGAGTAGGCGATCGCTATCTCGATCGTTTTTCCCACCTGAGTAGGTGTCTGCATCTGGATGTGCAGTTGTTCGCCGTCATAGTCAAAGCTTTGCGGTATTTCGTCAACCTGCACTGACTGAATATTTAGGTTGACGGCATCTAAGGTTAAACGGTCAATCCCACTCCGCACCGGCAGTAAGGTAATGGCGCAAGTACCTCCGACGGTTTCATTAGGAATATCCAGGGCTAAATCCAGGAAAATATGCTCGACTTGTCCGGGTCGATCTGGGTTGTAGTGGGGACGGGCACCGGGCAGTTCAAAGGATTTGTGACCGTCATTTTCTGAATCGAAATAAGTCTGCAACTTCATGGTGAGATTGACCTGTAAGACTCCGAAGTATAGCCGAGAATCAGGGCTAAGGAGGTTATTTCTTTAGGTTAACGCCTTCAGACTGGGTGGACTTCTCTTCTAAGGACGGCGACGCGCGGGGTATCCAAATTTGTAGCGAACACCCAGATGCTTTGTCACTTCAGGCGCGATGATTTTCAAACTTCACTTAGCGTTGTGTCTACTTGCGCTCTCAAAAAAGTGCTGGCTAGAGGGGCGTGTTTATGCCCATTGGCGTCAACTTGAGAAAAAGCAGAGCGAGAAAGGGTGGGATCGCAGATTCTATCCAAGCGCAAATGCTATATTTCTGCTCTTTTAATCAATCTTTAAATGGTATTTATACTTAGCTTTACCCAGCCTAATGCTCAAGCTTAATCTCGGCACCGTACATTTACTTAAGTACATTTACTGATGAATTTCATATCAACCAAGCTTGAGCCGATTGGTGAGGAAAGCAATATGTGGCGCGTTTTTAAGCTAGCTTTATTAACAACAGCAGCTTTGGCAGTTTTTCCAGTGGGTGAAGCAGCAGCAGCAACTTTGACGGGTGCCCCTCCAATTGTGATTGGACACCGGGGCGCTAGCGGCTATCGTCCAGAACATACGTTAGCAGCCTATGAGCTGGCAATTGAGATGGGCGCTGATTTTATCGAACCTGACTTAGTTTCGACAAAAGACGGCGTTCTTATTGCTCGCCATGAAAATGAAATTTCTGGAACGACAGACGTTGCAAATCGCCCAGAATTTGCTAACCGCAAGACAACCAAAACAATTGATGGAAAACCAGTCACCGGCTGGTTTACCGAAGATTTTACCTTGGCTGAAATCAAGACTCTCCGGGCGAAAGAGCGTATCCCTGAATTGCGCCCCGGATCGGTTAAATATGATGGTTTGTATGAAATTCCGACTTTGCAGGAAGTTATCGACCTAGCCAAGAAAAAGAGTGCCGAAAAAGGTCGCACGATTGGTATTTATCCGGAAACGAAGCATCCGACCTACTTTGATTCCATCGGATTATCGTTAGAGGAACCTTTGGTAAAAATCCTCAGCGAGAACGGTTACACCGATGCGGATGATGCGGTTTTCATTCAATCTTTTGAAGTTGCAAACTTGAAATTTCTCAAAACACTGACGAATTTGCCGCTGGTTCAGTTGTTTGATGCAAGTACCGCCAAGCCGTATGATTTTGTTGTCAGCGGTGATTCTCGCACCTATGGCGATCTCATAACTTCTTCAGGATTGAATGCGATCGCTCAATATGCAAGCGGAATTGGCCCTTGGAAACGCCTGATTATTCCATCTGAGACGGTCGATAAAAATGGCGATGGTCAACCTGACGATCTCAATGGAGATGGGGTGATTAGCGATGCTGACAAGCCATTGTTACAACCCACATCCCTAATTAGTGACGCCCATGCGGCGGGTTTGCTGGTTCATGCCTACACTTTCCGCAGTGAAGACTTCTTCCTCGCTCCAGACTACAACGGTAACCCAGAGCTGGAGTACGAACAATTCTTTAAATTAGGGATTGATGGCGTCTTTAGCGACTTCCCAGATACCGCTGTTGCAGTTCGCAACCGGATTGCTGGCGATCCCAGCAAAGACGTTCCCGAACCCACAACCTTACTGGCGTTTGGTATTCTCCCAATCGCAGAAATTTTGCGCCGTCGCCAAAATAAATTCAAAAAGGCTTGATTGAGTAGCCGTCTTACACTCGCGCTACTCAGATCACTTTCCTCTATTAGCTTTCCTCTGTAGATGCTGAGCTAAACATCGCCGAACGCATCTATCCGAACACATCTATCCGAACGCACCGATAAAGTCCGCTTCAGCGGGCTTTTTTTATGGCTATTGAGTAATTAGACGGTAAACCCTAGTCACAAGGATCGCGAGATACTTTTGAGTTTCACCAGCAGCATTTAGCGATCGCGTAATTACTCAAGACGCAAGCCATTATCGGACAAGTTACTGGATAATCTTAACGGGAATGTGTACCGAGAGCGATCGCGTTTTCTTTCCCCTGCACCACTGGACACTCCCTATCAGTCTGGGCTAAGACTGTAAGCTGCACTCAATCAACATCTTCTTTCAGCTATGCGCCCTCAACTCGGAATCTTTGCGCTTATCGCTTTCCTAGCTACCATTTCAGCGCCTTTGAACGCGCCTTCCATAACACAGGTGTTAGCACAAACTTCAGAATCCCGCAAAGTAGAAGCTGAACGCCTTTTAGAGCAAGGTATTCAGCAGATTGATAACCGTCAACTTGACAAAGCCTTACAGTCGATACAACAGGCATTGACAATTTATCGAGAACTCAAAGATCGTCAGGGAGAGGGAACCGCTCTAGCAAACCTGGCAAGTATTTACTATTGGGTGCAACAGTACTCTCAATCAATTGATTTCCAACAGCAAAGTTTAGCGATCGCGCGAGAGATTGCAGATCGTCCCTTAGAAGCGAAGAATCTAAGACAATTGGGAAGTACGTACTCGGCGCTGGGACAACATCCCCAAGCAATTGAGTATCTGCAACAAAGTTTAACTCTTGCACGAGAAATTAAAAATTCTAAAAGTGAAGCAGCCGCTCTTGGTATGCTGGCTCTTGCTTATCAAAAAATAGGAGACTATCAGAAGGCGATTGATTCTTGGCAGCAAGCACTCCCTATTTTTCAGCAACTCAAAGAACGTAGGGCTGAAGGAGCTGCTCTCACATCTATTGGAAGTTACTATCAGTTGCTAGAAAACTACCCTGAAGCTCGAAAGTTCTTCCAACAAGGTTTAGTTGTTGCCCAAGAACTGAAAGATCGCTCTAGCCAACAGGTAATTCTTGCACTTCTGGGTCATGTTCATGAATCCCTCGCTGAATACTCCCAATCTATTGATAAATATCAACAAAGTTTAGTTCTGGCGCGGGAAATGGGGGAATCGGCAATTGAAGTAGAAATCTTGAACAATTTAGGCGGTATTTATGCCAATCTATCAAAATATCAGGAAGCAATTGAATATTATCAGCAAAGTTTAACCATTGCCAAAAAAATTAACGCTCGCCAATCAGAAGCGGGGATTCTGTCTAACTTAGGTACTGTATATAAAAATTTAAACGATTCGTCCCAAGCAATTCGCTATTATCAACAGAGTTTAGCAGTTAGCGAAGAAGTCAATTCTCAAGAAAGCGCTTTAGAAATTCGAGAAAAACGAAAATTGTTTGCTCAAACAATACTAAACTTGGGAAATATCCACCAGGAAGGTGGAAACAGCGATCAAGCTAAAGAATATTATCAGCAAAGCTTGAAAATCGCTCAAGAAATCAACGATCGGGATTTGCAAGCAGACATCTTAAACTTTTGGGGAATTCTCTCCTATCAAAATCTGGGAGATTACCGGCAAGCCAGTGAATATTATCAACAAAGCTTAGCCTTAGCCAAACAAAATAATAATAAACGCGGGGAAGCAAAAGCGATAGGCAATTTGGGACTCGTTTATAATTCTATGGGCGAGTACGATAAAGCGATTAATTACTTTCAGCAGGATCTCGCAATTTCTCGTGAAATTAAAAATAAACGAGGGGAAGCTATCGCCTTAAACAATTTAGGGCTAACTTTTATGCGTGCGGGTAAGCTATCGGAAGCCGAAACATATTTAAAAAATGGAATCGAAGTATTAGAATCTGTCCGAACCGGATTAGGTAGAAATGATGCTAATAAAGTATCACTTTTTGAAGATCAAGTCAGCACTTATCGCAATTTGCAACAAGTTTTACTTGCTCAAAATAAAATAGAAGCTGCATTGGAAATTGCTGAACGGGGGAGAGCAAGAGCCTTTGTTGAGCTATTAGCTTCGCGGTTATCTGAAGCATCCGTTCAAGCTACGCTTACCTCACCGAATATCAACAAAATCAAAGAGATTGCCAAGCTTCAGAACGCTACCTTGGTTGAATATTCTATTGTTTACGAAGACATAGATGCCATAGGAAAAAGCTCGCAATCCCAAACATCTGAAATTTATATTTGGGTAGTTAAACCAACCGGCGAAATTGCCTTTCGTAAAGTCAACCTTAAGTCTTTGCGACAGCAAAAAAAGAGTTCTTTGGAAGAGCTTGTTGTCAGCAGCCGCGAATCGATTGGTGTTAGAGGCCGTGGTTTAGGTGTAGAGGCTAAAGTTCCTGGAAGTCAAGCAAAACAAGGCTTTAAGGAACTTCACGAACTACTCATTAAACCCATTGCTGACCTGCTCCCAAAAGACCCAAATGCTCGTGTTATCTTTATTCCACAAAGCGAACTGTTTCTAGTTCCTTTCCCAGCATTGCAAGATGCTTCTGGCAAATACTTAATCGAACAACATACTATCCTCACCGCACCTTCAATTCAGGTACTGGATTTAACAAATCAGCAACAACAGCTTGTTGGAACGCGAAGTTCTACTTCTGTACAAAATCAAGATGTGCTGATAGTTGGGAATCCCACAATGCCGAGGGTTCCTGAAAAAATTGGCGATCCGCCGACTCAGTTACCGAGCTTACCGGGTGCAGAACGAGAAGCTTTAGCGATCGCGCCTCTGTTTAAGACTAAAGCTTTCACCGGCTCTGAGGCAACGAAAGCAGCGATTCTGCAACAAATACCCACAGCACGAATCATTCATCTCGCGACTCATGGTTTACTAGATGATATTCGAGGATTGGGAAGTGCGATCGCGTTGGCTCCATCTGGCAACGATAACGGCTTACTCACCGCTGAAGAAATTCTAGACTTGAGATTCAATGCCGAATTAGTAGTCCTGAGTGCTTGCGACACAGGTAGAGGCAGAATCACTGGCGATGGCGTGATCGGCTTATCCCGCAGCTTAATGAGTGCGGGTGTACCCAGTGTAATTGTGTCCCTCTGGCAAGTGCCAGACGCTCCTACAGCTTCATTGATGACCGAATTTTATCAAAATCTTCAAAAAACACCCGATAAAGCCGCCGCTCTGCGAAGCGCCATGTTAAGCACTATGAAGCAACATCCAAATCCTAAAGACTGGGGGGCATTCACTTTAATTGGAGAAGCAGAATAATTAAAAATTGAAGAATTTCCAGACGTTGCACATTGGACGGATGATAGTGTCGCGCAAAGACGCTAAGAAAAACTTTGCATCTTTGCGCGAAACGAAAAAGAAAATCTTTCTTAATGTTGAATTTTTAATTCTGCTTCACCTTGGCAATTACCGTGCGGTGACGATGAGTATTGCGGCTGATTGTCGGCGTAGTGAAACCGGAATCTACTAGCGCTTGTTCAATATTTAACGCAAAATACTCATCTAAATAAGGCTCGGTACTCTTGAGCAATGTCAAGATGTAGGGCGGCATTTTGGTATAAATCTCAGATTGAGGATTCATATCCATAATTGCCAAACAGCCACCGGGACGCAGTACGCGCCGCACTTCTCGGAAAATCTGCATAGTTGCTGACTGAGGCAACTCGTGGCACATCAAAAAGATAGAAACCAAATCGAACGAGGCATCTGGCAAACCTGTAGATTCAGCAGCAGCATGAACCCAGGAAATCGGTTTTTGGCGCTGTTGGGATTGGTACTGGGCAACTGCTAGAAAATAGGGCGACAGATCCAAACCCGTCAGCTTTGCTTGGGGATAAACATCTTGGAGGGCAAACGTACTCATTCCCACACTGCACCCCAAATCTAAAATATCTTGTGGTTGAGTAGCGATTTCGTTTTTGAGAATATCAAGATAACTCTGGCGCAGTCGGGCATCTCCTTGCGCCCCCGCATCAGGCCAAATTCCGGCGTGAACGGCATAAGCCGCAACTTCTACTTCCCAAGCGGCTTCCCAGCTTAAGTTACCACTTTCGTAAGCATGGAACGATCGCAGGTAATATTCTGGGTAGGTCAGTTGGGGGTTTTGTACTTGAGCCAGATGACTTTCCCAGTCGTATTGTGAAAACGTCTGTACTTGCTTTCTCCAAGGCACTCCAATCTTCTCGGCACGTTTGATCATCATAGAACGCGCTTGCTGCTTGGCTAGATTGGCTAATGGCTTAATCGCTAGCAATCCGTTTACCAAGCGTGAAGATAATCCGAGTTCAGTATTTACTGTGGCAGTCATAAAGTAATAAGTAATGGGTAATGGGTAATAGGTAATGGGTAATAGTAAGTAACAAATGACCTTATGACCAATTACCAATCCTGAATAAAGGTGTCTCAGTAGGATGAGCTTTTATCCCACCAAAACTTGAAGGGTGGGCAATGCCCACCCTTCAAGAATATTACCAATTACTCATTCCCCGCGACTTCCTATTTGCCCGTTTTAGGCTTGAGTGCAAGTAACACCTCAACTTGACCCGTTGATGCGTCTGGTTGAGTCACGGTCAAACCAATACCATGCATGGAATTCAGAATTGCAGTGGTTTCAGGCGTGATGGAACTCTTTTGGGCTGGAGGTAGCTGGCGATTCACCAAAGACATGGTTTTGTCCATGTCGAGGTAAAAATAGCCTGCGTTTGGCTTCTGCAAAGACCCCGTGACCGTTTTAAAAGATGTGCTATTGTCCAAAGGCTGGCTGGGCTTGTTTGCCATGACATCGGCGATGGGGCCACCAATCGCCACATACATCGTGTTTTCATCTATCCAACCATGCCCTAAGAAAGCGCCTTGTTGCGGGATTTGCCATTCTGTGACGGTTTTACCCTGAATTTTTCTAGGCGCTACGGCGATTGAATTTCCCTTAGCGATCGCATCCAATTTGTTGAAAGTGGCTTCAGCCGTTTTGCGATCGCTGGTTTGAAATATCAAGGCTCCACCAAATCCAACGGGTGCTAAAATTCCCTTGGTCGATGGAATCGCCGCGAGAGCAAATTCTCCATCCATCCATCCGAAGATATCTTTATCTAGGTCAAGATTGACGAGTCTGAGTTGCTGTCTTGCCATGTCAAACCCCTGCTGGGCTTGGGGATCGGCTTTGGATTGTTCGACAACCGTTGCCCAAGTTTGGCTGATCCCATTTCCAGCGATGAGGGCAATTGTCTCAGCCGGAAGTTGAGACGCGACTTTGCCGGGAGAAGCCTTGTACTGAACTTTCATTACCGAGGGATCTACCTTCGCGATCGCCTTCATCCTCACACCGGCATTATCAATCCCAACACCCATCACCACCGACTGCACAGCCTTTAACTGCTTTAGGGTTTCTGGAGGAAGCGGGGGCGTATTCGGATTATTTGCCAGTGCTTGCTGCACCGTCCCCGCATAATCGGGGATATAGAATTGAGCGATGGAGTTTTGTACGTCTACACCCTTAGTCAGAAGGCTGGCTGCACCTGCTTTGCTAGCAAATGAAGGTTGTCCTTTAAAGGTATCAATGGCGAGTTGCACTGCTTCTTTTTCATCGGACATCACTAAATGACTGTCTAACAAAGCCGTGTAGGTTTTGCCACTTTTATCTGTGGTTTCCTCTATTTTGATGCCTTTGTAATCTATTTGTTTGGTTCCAGCTTTCTTGGCTTTCAGCTTATTTGCAAAACTTAAAGCACTTACTTTGTCTTTGACGCCAACCACCATCAACATCCGGACTTCCGGTGACGATTTTGGGGGTGTCGCTTGTGCCGGTTTTACAGTCGGTGATGGCAGAACAGCAAACATCACGCTACCCAGCCAAGGCTTAACATCTTTTTCATAATTGATGTTGGATTCAGTCAACATCTCTTTGTTGAAATCCTTCAGCCCTTTATCAACCAATTTTTGGGCTTCCGGAGTCCCAAACTGTTGCAATTGCGCCCAGTTTTTCGGATCGGTGGAGACAAAACCCGCCATTAATGCTTCATCCGGCACCACTTTGGCACTTGCAAGAGGGCTGGTCGCATCGCTAAAAGAACCCTTCAAGTAAAGATAAGTACCGATGCCTCCGGCTACTACAACGGCAGTGCCAACAATAATAGGAACTATACGATTTGGTCTTCTTTCAGACATTTAAATTTTTCCTTAGATTATTACTGCTTGTGATTGTTATCGATACATCCACAAATGGCATTGTGGATTTTGCGGATTTAGCGGGAATCGCTGTAAGGAAAATTCGTAATTTTGCTTAGTCACGATTCCTACTAAAAGGATTGTTATTGGAATACTTCAACCTGATTTGGATAAACTCCGCAAACCAGAAATATGAAGTTTAAATACAAAAATCGCCTGCTGGTACGAGGTGAGAGGTTTCGCGTCAGATAAGGCTAAGCGATCGCGCTTTAAAACTCTTTCAACAATAAATTGCCCAGGAAAATCAAGATTCTCCCCTCTTTCACTGAGTAGGAGCATAAACACGCCCCTACTAAATGTCGCAATGCCTCGATATTTTCTTTGACTGTATGAAACCCCCCTGGCTCTCGAAAAGCGGAGAGGGAGCTGGGGGCGAGGTTCCGGTTGTGTTGAAATCCATTGAGAGCCGTTCTATATCTGGTGATGGCAGTTAGACTAAAAGCGGAAACGATAGAGTTTTAAGTAGGGATGGATGCCGTGGAAGTGACACAGGCAGTCAAGCAGCGGGTACAGGAACTGCGACAGTTGTTGGACAAAGCCAGTTATGCCTACTATGTCCAGGATGCTCCCATCATGGAGGATGCCATCTATGACCGGCTGTATCGGGAACTGCAAGACTTAGAAGCCCAGTATCCAGAACTGGTAACACCGGACAGCATCACTCAGCGCGTGGGTGAGAAACCGGCAACTCAGTTTTCCTCGGTGCGGCATAATATCCCTCTTTACAGTTTGGAAAATGCCTTTAATATTCAGGAATTTGCCAAATGGCAGGAACGCTGGCGGCGACAAGTCCCCGAACTCGATTCGTTTGAATACGTTTGCGAGTTAAAAATTGACGGTTCGGCGATCGCTCTCACCTATGAAAATGGCATCTTGGTGAGAGGAACCACGCGGGGGGATGGCATCGCGGGGGAAGATATTACTCAGAATGTACGGACAATTCGCACTATTCCCTTGCGATTGAATTTAGAAAACCCTCCCACTCACGTAGAAGTTCGCGGCGAGGCGTTTTTAGGCTTAGATGTGTTTAAGCAAATTAATCAGGAACGGCAGCAAGCGGGCGATCAGTTATTTGCCAATCCTCGCAATGCAGCGGCGGGAACCTTGCGGCAATTAGACTCTCGGATTGTGGCAAAGCGGCGGCTGGATTTCTTTGCCTATACGTTGCAAATTCCTGGGAAGCATGATGCCGAGGTTGCCCGAACTCAGTGGGAATCGTTGGAATTGCTGCAAGAAATGGGATTTAAGGTAAATCCCAATCGCAAGCGTTGTCAGTCTTTAGAAGAGGTTGGGGATTATTATTCCGAATGGAATACGGGGCGATTAAATCTACCCTATATGACCGATGGGGTTGTCGTGAAGCTAAATTCGATTCCGCTTCAGGAACAGTTGGGATTTACGCAAAAGTTTCCCCGCTGGGCAGTGGCGCTGAAATACGCGGCGGAAGAGGCACCAACGCGAGTGGAAAATATTTCTATCAATGTGGGGCGAACGGGGGCGCTGACGCCGTTGGCAGAGTTGCAGCCAGTGCAATTAGCTGGGACAACCGTACAAAGAGCCACATTGCACAATATTGATTATGTGCGATCGCTCGATATTCGGATTGGCGATACGGTGATTATCCACAAAGCCGGGGAAATCATTCCCGAAGTGGTGCGCGTACTGCCAGAACTCCGCCCAGAGGGGACTCAATCCTTCCAAATGCCCACCTGTTGCCCGGTGTGCAATCAGCCAGTGGTAAAGCCCGTTGATGAGGCGGTGACGCGCTGCGTGAATGCTTCTTGTCCCGCCATCCTCAAAGGGGCGCTGGTTCACTGGGCAAGCCGCAATGCACTGGATATCAATGGAATGGGCGAAAAATTAATGCATCAGTTGGTAGATAAAGGGGTGGTGAATTCGGTTGCAGATTTATACGATTTAACCGCTGATAGGTTGGGAACTTTGGAACGGATGGGTAAGAAGTTAGCCCAGAAATTAGTGGATGCGATCGCCCACTCAAAAACTCAGCCTTGGTCGCGGGTATTATACGGTTTGGGGATTCGTCACGTCGGTAGTGTCAATGCCCAAACTTTAACTCAAAAATTCACCACCGTTGAGCAACTCGCTACGGCATCCGCAGGGAATATTGAAGCCGTGTATGGCATTGGCCCAGAAATTGCCCACGCTGTTTACGACTGGTTTCAAGTCCCGGCGAATCAGGCGTTAATTGACAGACTGAAAGCAGCGGGTTTGCAACTCGCCGCCGAGGTAGAAACCCCATCCGCAGAAAGTAGAAGCGTTCCCTCGCCCCTACAAGGGAAAACCTTTGTAATTACTGGCACGCTGCCGACTCTAAAGCGCGACGAGGCAAAAGCGTTGATTGAAAAAGCTGGTGGTAAAGTTACGGGTTCCATCAGCGCCAAAACTGACTACTTACTGGTGGGGGAAGATGCCGGTTCCAAGTTAGAAAAGGCTGAAGCTTTGGGAATCACCCAACTGAGTGAAGCCGAACTGCTGGAAATGGTCGAAGATTAGATGTTAACAGCAAACACACTAAGGAAAGATTGTAGGAGCGTGCGGCACAAAACGTATCGCTCCTTTTCCCTTTTTATCAGAATATACCAATGCCACTTCACGCTAGTTCCGGTAGATGGCGATTAGGGCTAGCCTTATCGCTTGTGACTGTATTTTTGTGGGGAATTCTGCCCATTGCCCTGACGGTGACGCTACAGGTACTCGACGTTTATACCGTTACTTGGTTTCGCTTTTTGGTATCGTTTGGGCTGCTAGCCGTTTATTTAGCCGCACGGCGGCAACTACCACCTGTCGAAAAATTGCGTTCAACGCCACTTGGATTGTTAGCGATCGCGATTATATTTTTGGCGATTAATTACATTCTTTTTCTGCAAGGTTTACACCAAACTTCACCCGCTAACGCCCAAGTTCTCATTCAACTCGCTCCAGTTTTAATGGGTTTAGGAGGATTGGTTGTTTTCAAAGAACGTTATACCTTGCGTCAATGGATAGGTTTAAGCATACTCACGGTTGGGTTCGCACTCTTTTTTCACGAACAATTAACCAACTTAATTACAGCACAAGGTAAATATTTAATTGGGTGTGGATTAATCTTTTTTGCAGCAGTAACTTGGGCTATCTATGCTTTAGCACAAAAGCAGCTTTTGCAAAAGTTACCGTCTTCAAATATTATGCTACTGATTTATGGTGGTTGTGCTATTTTGTTTAGCCCGTTTGCTGCACCTCAACCCATTTTGACGCTGAATCCTTTACATTTAGGAATGCTGCTTTTCTGTGCTTTGAATACCATCATCGCTTACGGTGCTTTTGCGGAATCTTTGGAACATTGGGAAGCATCGCGAGTAAGTGCAGTCTTAGCAACAACTCCCATTGTCACCTTAATCTCTGTATCAGCGGTGTCAATGTTTCTGCCCACCCTCATTGCACCGGAACCCCTGACTGTTTTAGGAGTGGTAGGGGCGATTTTTGTAATATCTGGCTCTATTGCGATCGCCTTAGGAAAGGCTCGTTGAATGTGATTTGTCGTCATTAACGTGCGGAACTTCTTCTTGAAGGGGGGTAAGGGAGTTGGTGTAGCCGCGATTTCCTTTGCTCCTGATATTTTTGCTTAATGATTTGTTACTTGACATAATTACGGGATGTGCATAGAGCTAACCAGACAACAATCAGCTAAAATTCATTTCAAAAACACTAACTAAATATAGGTTGGTGCTATTGGAGGTAAATAGCCATTACCCCCAATTTTAGTAATGCAGCCAAATCCTACAACGGTTTTTAAACAATAAAAGTGAGGAGTTCTGACCGACTGGTATAGGTCTTGTCTTCCACAACACCAATCAAATCATTCTTGTAGTAGATGGCAGTATCTAAAGCCGAGCTGCCAGAGAAGTTTTGCAATGTATCAAGTCGATAGTCGTTTTTGACGCCGTAGACTTGGATTTTATCGCCTTGGGACTTGTGGAAATCAACAACTGTGGCATAGCTAAAATTGCCATTCCCAAAATAGAAAGCAGTCTCCTTTGTTCCAAGAATGAATTGATCTGCGTTAGCTCCACCCATTAAGGTGTCATGCTCGTAAAAACTGCCGCCGCCGTAGCCGTTGAGTAAATCATCGCCATCGCCACCATACAGCTCATCATTGCCACGTCCGCCATACATTTTGTCATTACCAGGTTCGCCCTGGAGAAAGGCGTTACCAAGGATATCATCGCCCTCCTCGCCATACAGCTGGTCGTCGTCGTAGGAGCCATCTAGCCAATCTTGATCAGTCCCGCCATACAGTACGTCTTTACCCGTCCAAGCAACAAGGACGTCATTGCCTTGGAAACCGAAGAGTATGTCATTACCCTCCCAGCCATCTACGTAGTCATCACCTGCTCCTGCATAAACAAAGTCGTCTCCCTCTTTGGAATATATTTCCTCCCCTTGGTCGCTGCCATATATCGATGAATGGTGTTGACCGTCTGGACCGTAGGTGTTGTTGTCATTGAATTCGCTGCCGTAGATAGTAGCCATTTTAGTTTCTCCTTATTTTCCAAAGTGATGGTTATGGTTGGTGTTGGAACAAAGGGTTAAGCTTCCTTGCCCTCCTTCTGCCTATAACTCAAATCAAAAAGCCAGCGTTTTATGCAAAATCGCAAATATTAATTTATGTAAAAAATGCAAAATTGCTGGCTATTAAGACTGAGTAACGATCGGAGGCTTCAGATTAAAAGCGCGACGCCCCTTGGTTCATCAGACACAACCCGCTCGTCAAATTGGTGCTTCACCTGGTTAAAAGGAGAGACTTTCAACAATGGTGAACGTTCTATTAACGAGTTGCGATTCTAGTGGTACTTTCAAGACTATGGATGAGCGACTTGAGAAGCTAGTAACAGAAGCGCAACGGCACGCCCCTCAGTCTGAGGAGCGACAGTTGGCTTTAACGCAGTTGGTTGATGAAATGCTGCGATCGCGCAAAATTTGCCGTTCGCTTGCAAGTAAACCCCTATTTGGCATTTATCAGGAAATTTACCAGCAAGTCCGACAGCAGCTATTGCACGACGTAAGCGGACAACTCAACCAATACAATTCAAAACAGACAACCGTGAGGGAATGGGCGAATACCTTGCGGGATCTAGCGTTTAGAACAATCTTGGTTGATGCTCAACTTAAACAGTTAGCGATGGTTGCTCAAGGGTACCCGCCCGCTACAGAGTTACGACAGTATGCTTTAGGGGAACTCGTTGAAGCAATTCGGCTATCGGGTAAGCTTTGCCGTCCACATCGCGCCAGCTTTTCGGCTCAGTTTTATAACCTGCTTTATGATGAAGCCGTTAATAAAACATTAACTTATGTCTGTCGGCACATTAACAATTACGACCCAGAGAGAGGAGACAAAAAATTTATGAACTGGGTTAACTTTCGGCTAGATAGGGTATTTATAGAATGTTGCCGTGAATTTAGAGAGCCGAATACTAAGGAACTACCTTCACTGAACGAATTGGAGTATATAGTACAGTCAGACGAACCAGATTCTTTGTTTGAAAAAGTGCGTAAATGTCTAGAAGAAGATCGGGAAAAAGTTTTTAAACAGACACATATTAGAAATAGACCGGATGCTAATTTCTCAGCAATAGCCTTAGCAAGATTTTCAGGTAAAAGCTGGGAAGAAATTTCAGCAGAATTTAAAATCCCGCTGCCAACACTGAGTTCCTTTTTTCAGCGTTGTTGTGAAAAATTTCGCCCTAAGTTCAAGCAATACGCCTAGAACCAATTGTTTTTCTTAACGAGGTGCGATACTAATGAGCGTAAATCAATTGATTATGAATTCCGAAATAGATGCTTGGACTTTTACGGTTCCGCTAGCTTTGTCAGCTCATGCACGAGCAGAACAATTTCGACGCTATCAATCCAAACCCGATAAAGCCAAACAGGTTTATCTCAATACCTTGGCAGTGTATGCCGTGAATGTTTACCTAGAATGCCGGGGCTTTGAAACGGATTTAGAACAGAGTGCAAGTTCAGATCCGGTGATGCAGATGCTAATGGATGTTGCTGATTTAGTAGTAAAAAATCGCGGCAAGTTAGAGTGCAGACCCGTGTTTTCAGATGCAGGATTTGTCCGCATTCCGGCAGAAGTTAGAGACGAACGGATTGGTTATGTTGCGGTGCATCTTTCCGAATCTTTGAGGGAAGCAACACTACTGGGATTTGTGGAAGTGGCTGCTTCCGAGATACCTTTGAGTCAGTTGCGATCGCTATCCGAATTACCCGGATATCTAAATGAAATCAAACCCTTGGTAAACCTAAGCCACTGGTTTGAAAATCTCTTTGAAGCCGGTTGGCAAGCTGTGGAAGCGCTTTTAAACCCGCAACCAACAGAACTAGCTTTTAGCTTTAGAAATGCTCTTGAAGTTAGGCGGTGTAAGCTGATTGAATTGGGAATTCCGGATCAAGCTGTAGTTGCGATTGTCTCGCTCACAGAACAATCCGAACAGGAAATAAATATTATTGTCGAGGTGCAGCCCCCAAAAGGTCAAATGTATCTGCCTTCAAATTTGCAACTGATGGTGATGGATGAGGATGGAGAAGCAGTCATCGACGCCCGTGCCAGAAGCGACAATAAGAGTATTCAATTAGAATTTGCTGGGGAGCCGGGAGACTGTTTTGGAGTTAAGGTGGCTCTGGGTGATGTCAGCGTGACGGAAAACTTTGTCATCTGAGGGTACCAACAGAAGGGGAAATCAGTCTTGACCCTTGACTAAGGACTAATGACTAATGAGCAAGTTAATTGTCCTCAAACTAGATGGCGATTTCAACTCCGGCTTTCGGGTGACGCTGGAGATTGGAACAGAAAGCGATCGCCCAGAAACAGAAATTACTGGTAAGTTACCCAGCGCCCCCGAACTTGCCGTACAGTATAGCGGCTGGCAGTCAACCTATCGCGGCTTGGGGAAAGCTACCCGCGCCCTGAAAGCTAAAAAAGCCAGGATTGATGGTTCCCTCAAAAAAGAGAGGGAGGAGTGCCGCAATCAAGCGTTAGAGTTGCGCGATCGCTTGAATACTTGGCTTAAAGCCGAGTCATTTTTCTCGATTCGCGAAAAGTGGCTAGAAAAAGTCAGCACCGCCGACGAGGTGCGGGTGCTAATTCGTGCCGAAAACCAGCAGATTTGGCAGATTCCCTGGCATCAGTGGGATTTGGTGGAACGCTACAGCTTTACTGAAATTGGACTCAGTACCCTACAGTACGAACGACCCCCAAAAATTCAAACGTCCAGCTATAAAGACCAATTTAGAATCTTAGCGATTTTAGGTAATAGTGAAGGCATTCAAGTTGAGGAAGATCGAAAACAGCTAGAGAATTTACCAGGCGCAGCAACAACCTTTCTAGTGGAACCGCAACGCCAAGAGTTAAACGATCGGCTTTGGGAACAATCCTGGGATATTCTATTTTTCGCGGGTCACAGTCAAACTGAGGGTGAAAAAGGGCGGATTTATCTCAACCCGACGGATAGCTTAACGCTTGACGAACTCCGATATGGTTTAAAAAAAGCAGTTGCAAACGGGTTGCAATTGGCTATTTTCAATTCCTGCGATGGTTTGGGATTAGCGCGGGAACTAGAATCACTGCACATCCCGCAACTAATTGTCATGCGAGAACCAGTGCCAGACCTGGTGGCACAAGCATTTTTGAAGTATTTTCTTGACAGCTTTGCCAGTGGCAAACCTCTCTATCGGGCGGTGCGGGAAGCGCGACAGCGACTGCAAGGTTTCGAGAATGACTATCCCTGTGCCAGTTGGTTGCCAGTAATCTGCCAAAATCCGGCAGCTATGCCTCTGTTTTGGCCTGAGTTGCCCAAACCTGCACAAGAAGTTAGTCGCCCAACCTTATCTCTGTGGCGTGGTTTGCGAACCGTCTTCGCAACCAGTTTGGTTGTAACTGGTTTGGTAATGGGGATGCGATCGCTTGGAGGAATGCAAAGATGGGAGTTAGAGAGCTATGACCAGCTACTACGCCAACGTCCTTCCGAACCGGCAGATTCTCGGATTCTGCTTGTGGGAGGGGATGAAGCAGATATTCGTCAATACCAGTATCCGCTACCCGACGCGATCCTAGCTCAGCTCATTGAAAAACTAGATCGCTATCAACCTATAGCAATTGGTCTTGATATCTTCCGCGACCAACCCGTACTGCCGGGTCACGAGTCACTGGTTGCCCATTTGCAGCAGAATCAACGTCTCTTTACCGTCTGCACGCTTGGCACCAGCCAAGAAGATGCTGTTGCACCCCCATCCAACAGTCCAGCAGAACAAGTTGGCTTTAATGACTTAGAAAATGACGCCCAAGACAACACCGTTCGTCGTCATCTCCAATCCCGAACTCCAAACCCGATATCTTCTTTTTCACCCTGCGACACACCCTATTCCTTTAGTCTGCAACTTGCCTACCGATATCTGGAAGCTAAGGGCATTTCAGCAACAACAACTCCAGATAAAAACTGGCAATTTGGTAACGTTGTCTTTAAACGTTTAGAATCTCGTAGCAGCGGGTATCAAAACTTGGATGCGCGAGGAAATCAGGTGTTGATTAATTACCGCGCCACTCCCCGAATTGCCCAGCGAGTAACGGTTAAGGATGTATTAACTGGGAAGTTGGAATCAGAGTGGGTAAGAAACCGGGTGGTTCTAATCGGTGTCACAGCTGCTAGCATTCAAGACTATCACGACACTCCTTATGGCAGAATACGAGGGCTGGAAGTTCATGCCCATCTGGTGAGTCAAATTTTGAGTGCAGTTCTGGATAAACGCCCTCTAATTTGGTGGTTGCCTCAATGGGGCGATGTTCTCTGGGTCTGGGTTTGGTCGCTGGCAGGTGGAATATTTGTTTGGATGGTGCGATCGCGAAGCCACAGCAAAGCGCGATCGCTACTACTCCTAGTTCTGGCGACTTGCATCTCTGTCACTGTCTTGTATGGACTGTGCTGGGTTTTCTTACTACAAGGTGGTTGGTTGTCTTTCGTCCCGGCGGCATTAGCTTTGATGCTCACAGGCGGGGCTGCGAGCCTCCTACCAAGGAGCTTTTCTAACACCCGCCCTTCAATTCCAACCCAGCACCAAAAGGCATTCCTAAATACTCATCGTTCCATTGTGGAGTAAAGCGATGAAAAACCTACCAAAAATGAAACTTGCGTTTATTACTGTTTTAGCGATCGCTAGCTTTACCAGCAACCTTGCACTGTTATGGACACAATACAGTTCGCAAGCGATCGCTGGCTTGATAGAAGCACCAAATACTGGCACACCTGATAATAGGAGAGCGACACCAGGAGGAAGCCGTGGTGGAGCCTGCAAACACAAGCAGACCGAGCAACAGCTTACTGCCTTAATACCTGAAAAAAGCACTCAGAGTTTAACAACTTCCGAGCATCCAGTTTTTTGGTTTTATATTCCTGATACTCCCAAAGACGTACATTCCATCGAGTTTTCACTACATGACCGTAACGATACAACTACTCTCTACCGAACTGCCCTCCAAACCACTAAAACACCAGGAATAATTGGTATCGCATTACCACCCGGCCCAAAATCCTCTCTAAAACTTAATGAAAGCTACTATTGGCGGTTTATTGTTCGTTGTGTTCAAGAAACACCTGAAAGTGACCCGGCGACCGATCCAGTAGTCGAGGGTTGGGTGACACGAGTTCAGCAAAGCCCTAATCTTGAAAACCAAGTAATTTGGCACGATGAGCTAACCAATTTAGCTCATCGCTATCTGTCTGAGCCACAAAATACTGAAGTGAGAAATGCGTGGGCAAAACTTTTGAAATCTGTAAGCTTGGAAGGACTTGCTCAAGCACCTCTGGTTAGTTCAGTCAGTAATTTTAAAAATCACTGAATTTACCTTACTCAATCCAGCGATATCAATCCACTACTAGTCAGTTCAACGAGGCGTTCTTGGACCCAGCGTTCAAAGAGTTCATTGAGCAGTTGCTGGCGCATAGCTTCGTCCAAAACAGCCGGAATAAGTTGTTCGAGGCGCACGATCGCTATGCATTCCCCTAAGCGAGTAGGGAGGCCAAAGTTGACCAGTTTGGCTGATATAGAGCATCTGAGCCAGCTTAGAGGAGATTTTGCCTAGCTCGATAGGGCCAACCAATCCACCGATTTGCGCCTCCGACCCTTGAGAGAATTCTCAGGCTAGTTCACTAAAAGACTGCTCCCCTTCCTGAATGCGGAAATAGAGTTCCTTGGCGACACCCACATCTTTCGTCCGAATTAAAGAATAAATGACCTTGTCTAGCAACGACTTGCGACTGAGGAAGTAAGATTCCAGTTTATTGGCCCAGGTGGCTCGTTTAAATTTCTCAATCCTCAGCCCTCGTGTGGCTAAGGCTTCTAGTTGCTCCAAGGTCATTTCATAAAGCTCTAGCCATTCCTGACGTTCTGATTCGGAAGTGAGCTGATATTTTTCATAGAACTGCTGGCAAGCACTGGCTTTCTCTTCGGGCGCGCAGTTGATCGAGGCAATAGCCTGATCGGTAATGATCTCACGCAAAAATTGCGGCAGCATCTGGTAGTTCGCCAGTAAAGTAACGACTTTTTCTGTAGTAATGTTTTGGTTCCAAATTTGTAAAACTTCGGTCATATTTTATAAACTCAATGTATTCATAGTGCTTCACTCGATTGTAGAGAAATGGAAGGGTAATGGGCAAAGATTTTAAGACTGTTATTACTCAATCAAAGTCCATTATCGTGGTTTGCATGAAGCCTCCCTTAAAGATTCAATTTTTTGAAAAGGGAGGCTATCCTGGTTAAGCTTGCCACTATCAATCTAACTGAGTGAATGTGTACACTCACTCAGCCTATCAGAGAACTATTCGCTCCCTTAAGCTGTGACTTCGTAGGTCAGTTCATAATATGCCCCATCTAAATTGAAGGGCTTTGTCTGGTCGCCTAACCCAATATCTTGATTGGTGACCTGAATACTGCCCAGAAAATCGTCATCGTCAAACCATCCAGCGTCCGCGTCAAAAAGCTTGATGGTAGCCTGACCGCTGAAATCAAATGCCAAAAAATCGTTTGGGTCAGCAGTCTTCTCGTTAAATAAAGGAGCGTCTTTTTGGTCGTTCAAAGCTCCCTGCCAGACTGTCTGACCATTAACACGCAAGTAAGGTTCGTCAGATCCAGTCCAGTCCTCAGTCTCTTGGCAATATAGAGTTTTGAGTGTCAAGGTAGCCATGATGTTTCTTCTCCAAAAATAGAATGCAATTATCAGCTTATTGTTTGAACTGAGGGTTAGGCTTCCTTGCCCTCCCTCTGCCTATTACTCAACTCAAAAAGCCAGGGTTTTATGCAAAATTTAAAAAATATATTTTTGTGACAAAACGCATCACTGCTTGCTGTTGAGGCTGAGTAAAAATCAGAGATTCCTTATGCTCAGCATGGTGAATAGACACTCAGCGCTATGCCCCTTGCTTCACCAGATATTGGAGTTGCTCTCTAAAACTATATGTCGCTTGTTGAGGGTTAAATAGACATTTCTAAAAACCCTCAATATGGCAAAGACTAAAGCCAATTCCCAACTAGAACGTAAGGTGCCCAGTAGTAGGGAGCTTTGTATTGCTTAAATAGAGCTTGCTGAGCTTGATGAAGTGCCTCAGATTTTGTCAATTCAGGCTTAGTTAACTCCTTGTAGAACTGCTCCATCAGTTCAGATGTCGAGCGATCGCTAACTTGCCACAGCGTTGCCAGCGTACTGCGTGCCCCTGCCCGCACGGCTATTCCAGCCAGTCCCAAAGTCGCTCGGTTATCTCCCTTAGCTGTCTCGCAAGCACTGAGGACAAGTAATTCGATGATATTTGATGAGCTTTGATTGTTAACTCGGAGTAAGTTATTTAAATTATTGCTATCGAGAAGGCGATCGTAAGTGAGAATAAACGTTTCTTCGGGATTAGAACTGAACTTGCCATGAGTGGCAATATGAACTACGGAAAAAGCTCCGGAATTAATTTGCTGTTCGAGATTTCCTCCTGTAAATTTTGGATTTAGCAGCGATTCTGAAGGCACTATATTCTTAATTTGCTGCAATTCTTGTACTACGTTCGGAAGCTTTTCAAACTTTCGCACCCCAAATTGCCGTTGTTCGCTTACTCCCGCTGTTAAAACTTTTAACCGTTCTCGCTGCAAAGGCCGGAGGTCGAAAAGTTGTAAACCTGGAACTACGGCGAGGGCATACGGCTTCTGCATCAGATACTCTTGCCGTTTGCCATCATACAGAACTGACATGGGAACATTTCGCAGAACTCCATCTAGGACAAATACTACAGTTTTGACTTCGCTGCTATTATTTTCTAAATCTTTCTCTAGAGGTTCTATCAACCAGTTGTATACCCGTGTAGCCTTTTCTATAACGTCTTCTGGCCGGTTGCGTTTAAGGATGTTAGAGCGCAGTTCGCTCGCCGTTTCTTCTACCTCAATTTGTTTGACTAGAGTGACAGAATGCTTTAGAGGTTGCCCTGGCAATTGGGAAATAACCGCTAATCGGTCTTCCAAAATAATTGGATAAATATATGCTGCTTTCCGGTCTATCTTGTCAATATCCTGCGTCAGCCGTACTGTCGGCGAAAGGTTACAGTTGAGAAAATTTTCAAGTTCGGCTAAGCGGAGGGAGTCAATTGCCTCAATCGCTTGCTTGAGATTTTCTTGGCTTGGTTCTGAGTTTCCTTTAGCACTCAATAGCAAATCGACTAATTTGCGGTGAACGGGTTCGACATTATCCCGAAAGGAAAATTGTTCGTCGGAATTGATAGTAAGCAAATCGCTGCGAACGGATTTAAGAGTTTTAACCGCTTCTTGATAGGTAGCGATCGCTCTATTTAGATTCCCCTGTTTTTCCCATAAACGCCCCATCTGCCATTCCCAACGGTAGCGGATATCGGGAGCTTGAATCTGCTCAGCTAGCAGGAGAGCTTGTTGAGTATAGTCTTGAGCGGCGCTCAATTGCGCGGTCAGCTCGTACAACCCACCCAATTGACCGAGAGCATAAGATTCGGCTCTGCGGTCTTGTAAGCTACGAGCTTGTTGGATAGCAGTAGTTAATATCTGTGTAATCTCTGGCAACGAGAGAGGGGTTGTTGCAGCGCTTGGCTCGGAAAAGCCTTCCCTGAGCTTCAACGAGCGATCGGAATTGATGCAAGAAAGCGAGTTTTTGTCAAGACCGGGCTGGAGACAAGTCAGGCTCCGGGCAAAATTAAGCCGGGAGTAGATATTTGTTTGACTTGGAGGCAAGCTAGCGATCGATTGGTGAATTGTCGAGCCGAGTTGCGCTGCTTCTGACCATTTCCCAGTTTCTACTAACAGACTCAGCCAATTCAACTCAGCTTGGAGTCGGAGGTTGGGTGAATTGGTTGCTTGTTGATAATATGCGATCGCATCTCGAATATGCTCTTGAGCATCTTTCACGTTGCCGATTGCGATCGCTCTATTACCTAAAGCGCGTTCGGTATTAGCCAATTCGAGCAAAGTAGAACCCCGAACTTTAGAAAGTTGAAATTCTCTCTCCACGATTGCCCAACTTTGCTGCAAAACCTCACGAGACTTTTTCAACTCGCCAACTCGTCTGAAAGCTTCACCGAGACTCTGCAATCCAGTTGCCTTGAGGTTCGGATCTGATTGCTTTAGGAGGATTTGTTCGACCTGTGTTAATGCCGCTTCCGCCTGACTGCTTAATCCTAATGCTTGCAGCGCTTGAGCTTGGTTGATCGCGCTACCAATGACACCCGTTTCATTGCCAGCTTTTTTATAAGTAGCTGCTGCTTTCTTCCACGTTTCTAGAGCCTCCGACCACTGCCCTTTTGTCGCTTGCAAGCGACCTTGAGTGTTCAAAGCTTTAGCAAAAACGTCTAAGTAATCTTGGGTATTAGTCGTATTTTGCCGCTCGTTTAGCAGTTTGAAGCTGTTAGCGATCGCTTTTTCTGCTTCCTCCCACTGTCCCAAGTGCTGATAAGCTAACGAAAGATAGCGCAGTCCCAGCGCTTGGTTCAAACTATCTCCCTGGTTTACAAACGCAGAAGCCGCCTGACCGAAGACTCCTATCGCCTCTGAAAATTGTTCGGCATCATAGAGTTCTAGACCCTGTTGCAGTAACAACTGGGCATTTGAGGTTTGAGAATTAACTTGAGAACTTCCTTCAACCCGTTGAGCTGAAACAGCCGGGATATATAAAGTTGTGATGAGTGCCAATAGTGCTAGAAGGATTAGTCCTAGTATGCGCGGGTAAGCCTTTAGTGACGCATACTTCACCAGGCGTTGGATGTAATACCAAAATCTAAGTAGTTTTCTGCTCATCTGCTTGTTCTCAAACACTGTGGAATCAAACAGTCACAGGTAGCTAACGTCGGCGACAGCCACGTTGGGAGTGGGTGGTGGGCATTTCAGCAACGAGGACAATCTTGCCTTTGTCGTTAACGCTCCACCCTTGGGCTTCTACAATTTGGTCAGGAGGGAGTGCTGGCGAGGCAGAAGCACTAGCAGCCGTCAAGTTCTCAGCCCTCCGCGCTGGCGGTGGCACATCTTCCCAAATATTACTGCTGCTAATCGGTTCGTAAGGATTAGGTGCTAAACCGCCTTTTCCCGTATTGAAAAACTCAACCGCTGCCTGCTTTCCGGAGGATTGGCAACCCTGTGCAACTTCCACGTTCGCTGGCTCAACTGGCAACTCAGCTAACCCCTGGCTGGGATCGACATCAAGGGTATTGATTTCCACAGTGCCTGAAAGCCCAAACTGCGAACTGGCGGTGATGTCACTACTCTGTGCGGTTGGTTTTTCTCGAAATTGAATACCAAAGATGCCTTGGGCAGTGATTTTGACTTTACCGCCAGATCCTGTATAAGCATTAGCGGTGATATCGCTATTTTCACTCGGAACCGCCACGATGAATGGGGCATTGATGGTGATGTTACCGCCGTTTCCACCAGCCTTGGCAGTGCCTGCGTTAGTCGATATTTGACTGTTGTGGCGCAATAGCAATAAGTCCTGCACTTGTAGCTTAATATTGCCGCCGTTACCGGATGCAGTTTCTGCTGTTAGTCTTCCTTGGTTCTCAAGCAGGATAAAGTCAGCCTGAATATCCAGGTTACCTACATTACCCTGCCCAAAGCTGCTGACATTCAGCTCTCCATTATTAGTCACAGAGAGTGACCCAGTGGTGATGTCGATGCCCCCTGAGTTGCCCACGCCGTTCTTGACCACCCTGCTGTTGATAAAGCTTCCATCCCGCAAGGAGATAGTATCGCTGGCACGAATGATTATCCGACCGGCATTTCCTGTCCCCTCGGTGGAGGCAGTTAGTCCAGCTTTATTCACCATAGACAGGATTCCTGCGGTAATGTCGATGCCCCCTGAGCTGCCCACGGCGTTCTCTTCCACTCTGCTGGTGATGAAACCTTCATCCCACAAAGAAATGGTATCTCTGGCACGAATGATTACCTGACCGGCATTTCCCTGCCCCAGAGTGTTTACCTTCACTGAGGCATTACTAAGCGAAAGTGACCCAGTGGTAATGTCGATGCCGCCTGAGTTGCCCACGGCGTTCTCTTCCACTCTGCTGGTGATAGAACTTTGATCCCACAAAGAAATGGTATCGCTGGCACGAATGATTATCTGACCGGCATTTCCCTGTCCCAGAGTGTTTGCCTTCAGTGAGGCTTGATTACTAAGCGAAAGTGACCCAGTGGTAATGTCGATGCCACCTGAGTTGCCCACGCCGTTCTTGACCACCCTGCTGTTGATGAAGCTCCCATCCCGCAAGGAGATGGCATTGCTGGCACGAATGATTACTTGACCTATATTTCCCCCTCCCAAAGTGTCGGCATTTAGTGAGGCGCGATCGCTAAGGGAAAGTGACCCAGTCGTGATGTCGATGCTCCCTGAGGCATTCAGTGAAGCGCGATCGCTAAGGGAAAGTGACCCAGTGGTGATGTCGATGCCCCCTGAGTTGCCCACGCCGTTCTTGACCACCCTGCTGTTGATAAAGCTTCCATCCCGCAAGGAGATAGTATCGCTGGCACGAATGATTATCCGACCGGCATTTCCTGTCCCCTCGGTGGAGGCAGTTAGTCCAGCTTTATTCACCATAGACAGGATTCCTGCGGTAATGTCGATGCCCCCTGAGCTGCCCACGGCGTTCTCTTCCACTCTGCTGGTGATGAAACCTTCATCCCACAAAGAAATGGTATCTCTGGCACGAATGATTACCTGACCGGCATTTCCCTGTCCCAGAGTGTTTGCCTTCAGTGAGGCTTGGTTGTTCAGAGAAAGCGAGTCAGTGGTAATCTCAATATTGCCTGCATTACCCTTGGCATTCTTCTCTACCTGAGTTTCTACTTTACTCCCATCCAAAGAGACTGTATCAGAAGCATTAATTTCCACATCTCCTGCCTGAGCCTCCGGTGTTCCCAAATTTTTTTCTATTCCCGCTGTAAGCTTACTTCCTTCCGAGACTTTGAAATTACGAGCATTGATTCTAATAAAGCCTCCACCTCCAGCACGCACATCAACAGAACTGCTATTAGTAAGAGACACATCCGCTCGCGCTACATTATTGGGAAAATTCAAACTGCCATTTTCCTTGAGTCCAACTTCCCCGGCTATAGATAATCCTCCTAACTCAAGTTGTCCTCCCGGTGCTGTTAGTTTCGCTTTGTGTAAGCGAATGTCACCGCCCACCAGAACTAAATTTTGATTGGGTTCGACTTCTAGATTAGACCCCTGCACCTTTACGCTGGCAGGATTGTCCCTCAACCGCAAACCAAGAGGCGTGTTTACTGTCAGGAGGGGTTTCGTTTGAGTATTTGTGGCACTGAATTCTATACCATTGCTAAACAGCAAACTATCGGCGGTACTTGCTAAAAATGAACCCCCTATATCTAGGTTTGCTTTTGAACCAAAGATAATCCCTACTGGATTGATGAGAAATAAGTTAGCAGCGCCATTAGCTTTAATCAAACCATTAATGTTAGAGACGGATGAACCTGTCACACGGGTCAAGATGTTCTGAATAGCCCAGTCATTGTTGAAGTATGCCGTACTCCCATTAATTACAGAAAACTCTTTAAAGCTGTGGAACAGGTTGTTTCCTGCTACTGTTCCCCCAGTAATAGTGCTAACTTTCCCCTTGGTTGTAACCGTGGAATTGTTAGGTAAAGTGGCATCGGGGACAATTTGAGCCACGCTGGGGGTTGCCGTCACTAGACAGCAGAGGGCAATCCCATTAGTAATCCAAAACGAGTAAATATTCTTTCTGCTAGAGAAATTGCTCACCATACATTTATACGGTAGTCCTAAAGATGTAAGGATAAGAAGGTAGAGTTACTGCTGTTGTTCGATGTCCAATCCCCATCCTACTTGTCCTGCTTGTGAGTCTACTCATACCGTGAAAAATGGGAAAATTCACAACGGCAAACAGAACTTCAAGTGCCGTGAGTGTGGCAGACAATTTGTGCAAGACCCGCAGAACAAGATCATTGACCAAACTACTAAAACCCTGATTGACAAACTGCTGTTGGAGAAGATTCCGTTAGCTGGAATTGCTAGAGTGACGGGTGTTTCAGAACCCTGGCTCCAGAGCTATGTCAATGGGAAATACGAAGCGATTCCCCGACAAGTCGAGGTATCGGCTAAAAAAAGGGGCGCTTGACGATTCAATGCGAAGAGATGTGGTCATTTGTGGCTAATAAGGGCAACAAGCAATGGATTTGGTTAGCATTAGATGTCAATACCCGAGAAATTGTCGGCGTGTACGTCGGCGATCGCTCTGGTGAGGGTGCCCAAGGATTATGGGACAGCTTGCCAGGGGTGTATCGACAGTGTGCCGTCTCCTATACCGATTTCTGGTCTGCCTACAATGAGGTTTTCCCCAGCCAACGACATCAGAGTGTGGGCAAGGACAGTGGTCAAACAAGCTTAATTGAGCGCTTCAATTGCACCTTACGGCAGCGAGTATCCCGGTTAGTGAGAAAGACGTTGTCGTTTTCCAAGAAGTTAGAGAATCATGTTGGTGCAGTGTGGCACTTTGTCCACTACTACAATGCATCCTTACATCTTTAGGACTACCCATTTATACAAGGGCAGAACTTGCCTTTTTGGGTAATCCTACTTAAACATTACTCAGAGTTTACCTAATGCCCCTATAAATTTACATTTTGAAATTTAACAAATTAGATGAATTGATAGTTTCGCTAATTTCTGGAGTCTATGTATATAATGTTTCATAAACTAGAAGGTGTATCCTTAATAAGGAGTCAGTAATAATTAGTAATTTATAAATTACCTGCAAATAGGACTAAGTAAGTAAAGAATTATAGAAAATAGCTCAACACTGTTCTAAATTTAACTTACCCAGAAGTTACCATCAATATTTAGTAATAGTTTTTGCTTGGTACGAATTGTAAGATTTTTCATTAATAGGAGAAGTTTTGGTATTCCACTTTATAGTATTTCTTATTTGGGTAGGTTATATTAAGGTTCTGACGTTTGTAGGGCATGGCAATGCCATGTTCTTATAAATTTATTGCACCAGCTCAAAAATTTACATAGAATATTCTGCTGATTAATTTCACATTTTTGGATGATTTTAGGGTTACTTCTAATATCGTCTATAATTTGAATAAAAAAATCGAAATTATCAGAAACTTTGTTGGGATTAAGCCTGCTGTAGCAGTTTTAGTTCTTATTGGTAGTTAATGTGTTTTATCAGCACAACCGTATTATCTAAACCAAAGCCTCAACATAAAAGATTTTATTAATTCCGGGATGAAGAATGTGAAATTGTGAAGGGCAGCAAATAATTTATTGTTTGTCAGCGATAAAGCGAAATAAAAAGAGCGATCGCCCTTTTTATTTCGCTCTTTACCTCAATATCTCTTCTATGGCTTAATCAAACGCCTAGTTTGTGTTGCATGGCGATAGTTAGCCATCAGTTTTTCTCGCTGTTGATATGGATAATACATGATGGCAGCTAAGGATAAACTGGTTCCCAGTAAGGATAAAAACAGAAAGAAATTGAAGAATCCGACATTGAATCCTGTCCCTAAGCTCATGCCGAAACCTGTTATTAAAAGTGCGCTGCCAATGGCAATCTTTTCAGGAAATCCCCTTTCTTTATAATTTTTAATTACTGCCCCATTTAGGAAGCCAATTACTAGACCTGCCAAGGTTCCCAAGGCAGTAATCGCCGCCGGTAAGAACCCTGATGACAACAAAACAACTAACATTGTCACAGTGGTCAACCAAGCTGCAATCTTTATGCCTAGCACAGTTCTGATGCCAACTGCTGCCAGTAGAGTTCCGGCGCTAAACCAAGCCAAAAATACCGCGATTACTCCAACTTCAAAAATTGCTACAGATGTCCAAGAGGTAAATTTGAATAGAATTGCTACCATCCAAGCGATCGCACCTGTCCAAAATCCAGTCATTGCTAAAGCAATTCCTAATAGCAAAGCCATTGAAATATAAGGCGGCTTTGGAGTTTCAAGCAGAGTTGTGCGAACTGTAATCGTGAGCGGGTAAGTTTCTGGGGAAGAATTGGTGTGTAATAAAATCTGACGACTATAGGTTTTATCTGCCATCAACTTATTCGTATTTACGGTAATTTTGCAATCAGCATGATTACTCTTAAATGTGGCGGGTTCAAAGGAAATCCAAGCATGAGAATTGGAATAGCGCGGATCGCTGTCGTGGGGGGCTACTTCCCAAGTCCCTTCTAGCAAAGTGTCCGGAACGGAATTATTAACCCTAACGGTTTGAGTTAATTTTTTGCCTAGTTGTGTTGTTTTTAATTCCAGAGCCAGTTGGCTAAATTTAACTTCCGGTAAACGATTAACATAAATCGGCTTGAGAGCTTCCAAAGCAGCCGTAGCATTGGGGAAACGGTCTTTTGCTTTGGGTTCGACCATTTTTGAGAGCCAATCCACAAAACGCAGGCTCAGCTTGGGAAGCAGCGGCTTGAAATTAAGCCGACCATCTTCATCAAATAAGGTGTCAATTGCTGTTGAGTTTGTCCCAGTTAACAAACAAATGAGTGTTGCGCCTAAACCATATAAATCGGTTGCTTCGTTTAGCTGGCGGTTGTATATCTGTTCGGGTGCCATAAACCCAAATGTCCCGGCGGCGACGCTGCTCATTGCCATTTCCCCACTGCCAATTCGAGCTAAGCCAAAATCCACCAGATAAACATTCAGTTGCTCATCCACGAGGATATTGTCAGGTTTAATATCCCGGTGAATTACAGATGGAATCCGATTTTGTAAATAAACAAGAATTTCTAGGACAGAAGCAGCAATTTTCTGGATTTCATCCGGGTCAAAACTGCGTGGAGCAGATAAGGGCAGGGCATCTTTATGCTCCTGCACCATGCAGAAACCAGCTTGGGTTTCAAAGGAATCGAGGTAACGGGGAATTCCAGGATGATCAAGTCCTCGTAGCACTTGAATCTCGCGCTCATAAGCTTTGAAACCCGACCATTCAGACCCAACTTGGGCAAATAGAAATCGCTTCAGGATGACTGACTGCTCTGTGACGTTATCCTTTGCCAGATAAGTGATGCGACCCCCAGCGCGATTGCGCCCAAGTTCTCGAATGGTCTGATAGCGGGGACGGGGACTTAAAGTGTGTGAGGAGTTGCTCATGACGGCAAACAATGCAGGTAGATGGCGTCTATTCTAGGCGATCGCTTTCCTTTCGTTTTTTCCCTTCGCGCCCTATAACAAAGAGAGCGCAACGCTTACCTAAGTGCGTCTTCGGGCTTAAACCTCCACAAATGCTAACTCCTCTTCTTCAACCTCGTGCCATGTGGAATTCGCCAGTCGTTCAATTGCCCGATCGATTGTCTCCAAACCCTGCTCAAGATTTTCGATTGTGGCTAAATGTCCGCGCAACTCAGCAGCACCAGCAAAACCTTTGGCATACCAAGTCATGTGCTTCCTGGCTTGTCTGATACCGCGATCGCCTTTATATTCCCACAAAGCTTGTAGATGTTCTTTTGCACATTCCAACCGTTGTATCGGCGTTGGCGGCGTCTTTTCTTGACCAGTTTTCAAGAAATAGTCAATTTCTCCCACTAGAAAGGGATAACCCAGAGTTCCCCGCGAACACATCACCCCATCTGCGCCGGTTTGTTCCAAACACTTCACCGCCGCCTCTACGGAAAACATATCGCCATTAGCAATCACTGGAATCGACAGAATTTCCTTGACTTTACCAATCCACTCCCACTTGGCAGGGCCGGTGTAACCTTGGGAACGGGTGCGACCGTGGACTGTAATCATTTGCGCCCCCGCATCTTCCATGCGCTTGGCAAAGTCCAGAATATTAATTTCCTTATCTGTCCAACCGATGCGGGTTTTTACTGTCACTGGCACATTCACCGCCTTTACGACCGCTCGGACAATTGCCTCAGCGACTTCTGGCTGCCGCAACAACGAAGAACCACCGCCGTTTTTGGTAATTTTGTTGACCGGGCAACCCATGTTGATATCAACTGTATCAGCTCCTTCCTTCACCGCCATTACAGCCGCTTCTGCCAAGAAATCGGGGCGACAGTCAAACAACTGAATGCTAATCGGTCTTTCGTTCGGATCTACCTCCATAATCTTGGGGAGTTCCTTCACGTAATGTAGCCCCGTCGCGTTCACCATCTCGGTGTACATCATCGAGTCGGGCGCATGGCGACGTACCAGGCGACGAAACACCATATCGGTAACGCCAGAAAGGGGCGACTGTAAAACCCGGCTTTTCACTTCAAAAGAGCCAATTTTCAGCGGTGTCGAGAGTCGGGATTGCAGGGTAGGAGAAAGAGTAACCATAGGTTCTATCGCGGTCAACCGGGCTTTTTCATTTTACGAGCGATCGCTGTTGAACCATTTGAGCTTCATGGCGATCGCCCCTATCTTTATTGTGAATCGCGATCGCTTACGATAAGGGCACCTGAGCGCCACTGGCATCTGAAGTTGCTTCCTCATCCCATCGGTTGCCGAGTGCTGCTAAGCGATCGCGGTACTCGATGCGGCTTACCCAATCTTCGGGCCATGCTGCCATCCCTAAATAGGCTCCGGCGAAAGCACCCGTAAGGCAGGCAATAGAGTCTGAATCGCCTGCGGTGAGTGCCGCACGCCGGAGCGCCGCTACTGGCTCTTCAGGAAACAGTAGAAAGCACAGTAGACCTGTGGCAAAGGCTTCTTCTGCGATCCATCCTTCCCCTGTTGCTAAACAGGGGTCTGCATCCCGGTTCGGTTCTGCCAAGGCGGCATCCAGACGATCAAGGATGGACAAACATTCATCCCAGCCACGACTGATAAATTCCTCTGGTGTATTGATAGAGGGACGTTGCCAGAGCAACCCCAGCCAGTTGGCATGGTAGATCGAGCGTTGCTCCTCAGCATAGGCGCGAAGTCGAGAAGGTAGCCCTTTGGGATCGCCACCCGCTACCAGGTCAGCGATCGCTCTTGCCGTTAAATCCGAGGCAGTAAGGGCGGTGGGGTGCCCGTGGGTCAAAGCTGCCTGGAACTGAGCGATCGCGGCGCGGGTCGTTGTGTCCAGATTGTTGACCAGACCTACAGGTGCCACCCGCATATTGGCTCCACAACCCTTTGAGGTTGCTACCGTTGCCTGCTCCCACGGCAGGCCATCTGCCAAGTTAGCGCAGGCATTTAGACAAGTTCTTCCCGGTGCCCGGTTATTGTCAGGACTGTCCCACCAGTCGATGAAGGCGCGGCGTAGCAGCGGCTCTAGGCTCTCAGCACCCAAAGGCGGTATTACTTCCAAAAGTGCCTCTCCAACCGCTAAAGTCATCTGCGTGTCGTCTGTAACGCGAGCCGGATTGCCCATAGGTTGCTGCGGCCCTTGGGGTGGGAAGCGGCGCAGGATCTCGTCAACATTGAGAAACTCAGTTACAGCACCGAGCGCGTCACCAAAAGCTAAACCAAACAGGCATCCAGAAGCACGGCGCATAGCTAGTACAACTCTTCTTTTTTAGAAATTCCGAACGATGGCTCGAAAATCGCATCTTTTGTAATACATATAATACAAGCTTTGAGAACGAACTAATCGTGAATGATTTAGGTGGTGTTGGTAGAGAGTCCAACGAGCTAATCGCGATCGCATTGAATTCCTCTAGACGGCAAATACACCTATTTAATTACGGCTTGCCCCCATACCTAAAGCCCCTGATTTCCTTACAGTAGACACAGTGAAAGCAATCAGCAGATGTTAAGTGATTGAGCCAAAGGGGATGCCTCCTGAAGGTTAACCGTCCTTCCTCAGGTTCGGAAAACCCCACAACACCAGAGTGGCTAATCCCGCACACTATATAGATCGGTACGCACGCACCAATGGTTATTAAATCTGGAAAGAGCTGCTGATTTAACCCGGTTGGTTCAATTTGTAGTTCCGTATCCGCCCTCAAAAGTTTTTGTAGTTATTAGGAAGCCGAAATACCCCTATGGCAAAAGTAGTTGGAATTGACTTAGGTACGACAAACTCCTGCGTAGCAGTGATGGAAGGTGGTAAACCTACTGTGATCGCTAACGCAGAAGGTTTTCGGACAACCCCCTCTGTCGTAGCATTTGCCAAGAATGGCGATCGCTTAGTGGGTCAAATTGCCAAGCGTCAATCGGTGATGAACCCCGAAAACACCTTCTATTCGGTCAAGCGTTTTATCGGACGCAAGTTTGAAGAAATCACCCACGAAGCCACCGAAGTTTCTTACAAAGTGCTGCGCGATAGCAACGGCAACGTTAAGCTAGACTGCCCCGCTCAGAGCAAGCAGTTTGCACCAGAAGAAATTTCTGCCCAAGTGCTTCGCAAGCTGGTGGATGATGCCAGCAAGTACCTTGGAGAAACCGTTACCCAAGCTGTAATCACCGTTCCCGCTTACTTCAACGACTCCCAGCGCCAAGCTACCAAAGATGCTGGTAAGATTGCCGGGATTGATGTAATGCGGATTATCAACGAGCCGACCGCCGCTTCCTTGGCGTACGGACTCGAAAGAAAGGCCAACGAAACCATTCTGGTATTTGACCTGGGTGGCGGTACCTTCGATGTATCCATCCTGGAAATGGGTGATGGCGTGTTTGAAGTGTTAGCGACCTCTGGTGACACTCACCTGGGTGGTGACGACTTCGACAAGAAAATCGTTGATTACTTAGCCGAAGAATTCAGAAAATCTGAAGGCATTGACCTCCGCAAAGACCGTCAAGCCCTCCAGCGTCTCACGGAAGCCGCTGAAAAAGCCAAGATTGAGTTATCTAGCGTCACACAAGCGGAAATTAACCTGCCATTTATCACCGCTACCCAGGATGGTCCAAAGCACCTGGATATGACCCTGACTCGCGCTCAGTTTGAAGGACTCTGCGCTGACTTGATCGATCGCTGCCGCATTCCTGTAGAGAACGCCCTGCGCGACGCCAAGCAAGACAAGAGTGCAATTAATGAAGTCGTGCTGGTCGGTGGTTCTACCCGGATTCCTGCCGTACAAGAACTGGTGAAGCGGGTTTTGGGCAAAGAACCCAATCAAACCGTCAACCCGGATGAAGTGGTAGCTATCGGTGCCGCAATTCAAGCCGGTGTCCTCACAGGTGAAGCTGGAACTGAAGGACTATTGCTGCTCGACGTTACCCCCCTCTCTTTGGGTGTGGAAACCCTCGGTGGCGTGATGACCAAGATTATCCCCCGCAACACCACGATTCCTACCAAGAAGTCTGAGGTCTTCTCTACTGCTGTAGATAATCAGACCAACGTAGAAATCAAGATTCTGCAAGGCGAACGGGAGATGGCGGCGAACAACAAAGAGTTGGGGATCTTCCGTCTGGATGGGATTCCTCTGGCTCCTCGTGGAATGCCACAAATTGAAGTTACCTTCGATATTGATGCCAACGGTATCCTGAACGTCACAGCTAAGGATCGCGGTACTGGTAAAGAGCAATCAATCAGCATCACGGGTGCTTCCACCCTGCCCCAAAACGAAGTGGAGCGGATGGTTAAGGAAGCCGAACAAAATGCCTCCACTGACCGGGAGCGTCGTGAGAAGATTGACCGCAAGAACCAAGCTGACTCCCTCGTTTACCAAGCTGAGAAGCAAATGGCTGACTTGGGTGACAAAGTTCCCGCTGCTGACAAGAGCAAGGTCGATGGATTGGTCAAAGACCTGCGCGATGCGATCGCTAAAGAAGACGATGAGCGCATCAAGACGCTCACCACAGAGCTACAGCAGGCTCTCTACACCATCGGCACGAACATCTATCAACAAGCAGGCGGCGCAGGTGCAGCTCCTGGCGATGGCACCGGCACCCCTGGTGGTGGTGGTTCCAGTCAGTCCACTGGTACTGGGGATGATGTAATTGATGCTGATTTTACGGAAAGCAAGTAATTAGCTAAGTGCTAAGTGCTAAGTGCTAATTGCTAATAAGGGTTGATGAATTGCTTTTGGGCGCTCATCAGCCCTTTTTTTGACAAAAAGACGCAGGGTTACTTTCTGCTTGTGTCAAAAAGACCCGCTTCTGCGGAGCGGGTCTAGTCTAAGATGCTAGGTTTCGTGTCTCAACCCAGCCTACTACTGCTTTGCGTCAACTTTTGCGTTAGCGAAGCGGCGCGACAGCGCTACCTTTGCGTTTAAAACAGATAAAATTATCTGTACTATTCCACGGGGAAGGCACCAGGTTGTACTTGGACAGTTTCAGTCCGACCGCTACGGTTGACCTCTACTTCTAATCTGGAGCCGACGCTACTTGCTTCTACCCGTTCTTGCACTTGATCGGCACTTGCGACCGCTTGACCGCCAACTTTCTGGATCACATCTCCTGCACGCAAGCCAGCACGTTCTGCGGGAGAGTTTTTGACCACCCGAACGATGACAACGCCTTTATCCTGCGTAACTTTGAAGCCTGCCTCATTGTCTTTGTTAATATCTTCTTTTAGCTCTGGCGTCAGCGTTACCATTTGAATCCCCATGTAGGGATGCTCGACGCGACCTTTGCTAAATAGCTGATTGGCGACTCGTTCGGCGGTTTCAATCGGGATGGCAAAACCGAGTCCCTGAGCATTTGCCCGAATGGCTGTATTAATCCCAATCACTTCACCCCTGGCATTTAACAAGGGGCCACCAGAGTTACCGGGGTTGATAGCGGCATCGGTTTGGATAAATCTGACTCGCTTATCCGGGACACCTACCTGCGAACTGGAGCGACCCGTCGCGCTGACGATACCCACCGTCACCGTGTTATCTAGACCGAGGGGATTGCCAATTGCGATCGCCCACTGTCCCGGTATTAAGTTATTCGAGTCTCCCAAGCGTACCGTCGGCAACTTTGTCGCATCAATTTTGACAACTGCCACATCCGTAACCGGATCGGCTCCCACAACTTGACCCTCCATCGTCCGCCCATCTTTGAGCGTCACCTTGACCTTATCTGACCCCGCGACAACGTGGGCATTTGTCATTAAGCGACCATCAGCACTGAGAATGAAGCCAGATCCGGTACCTCGTTCCACCCGTTCTTCCGGAACCGGCGTTTCATTCCCAAAAAATCGTCGGAAAAACGGGCTTCTGAAAGTATCTGGAATGTCCTGCGATACGGTACGAGCCGCATCAATTCGCACGACAGCAGGGCCGACTTTTTTGGCTGCTTCGGCAATGAAATTCAGGTTCTCTTGGGGAGCGCGATTCTGGGGCGGGGAGATTTGCTGTAGCGCGGCTGGAATCGCTGATGGGATTCTGCCTTCGACACTGGGGTTGTCTGCTGCGAAATGGCGACTGGCATATATTCCTGCACCACCGCCGATAGCCAGCAAAGCTAGATAAGTGGTCAGCTGTTTGACAAGTAAACTCATGGTCTTTGGGCTGAAGGACAGCAATACAGGTAATAATTCCACTCTAATCAAAAAATGCTGTGGATGAGCAGCATTTGGGTAGAGTTTTAACTGGGTTTCAAGATATTGGGGTGCCCAAGAGGAGGCACAAACAGCGCATCAGAGTGCATACGCGATCGCTTGGTCTGTCAAGTTGGCGTTACCACTACTCAAGGATAAAGCCAACACTGGACACACCCGATTCCCTGGGCTAAGACAGTGTAAACACTGTCCGTACATCTACTTACCTTGTCAGCCATGCAACTCCAGAAAATCAGCCTTGCCGGGGTGCAAAGCCTTGTCCCCTTACTGATTACTTTTGTGGCGACTGTCTTAACCCCTTTCCCAGGGAAGACGGCTGAAATTTTCCCTGGCTCTCAGATGTTGGCACAAACTCCAGAGGCTCCAGCGACCGTCAATCCGCTCAATATCGAACAAATTCGACAAGTTGCTAAGGAACACAACGCCACACTGGTTGAATACTCAATTAATTACGAGACGTTCCCCGTTCAAGGAAAAGAACAAACCCAGGAATCAGAACTGCTGATTTGGGTGGTTCAACCCACAGGTGAAATTACCTTACGACGGGTTGACCTGAGACCGTTGTGGCAGAAGCAAAATACTTCTCTCTCAGAGTTGGTGAGTAGTAGCCGTGCGGCGATGGGGATCGGGAGTGCTGCAAATAAGAGTGGCATCTTCGTAACGACAAAACAGGACAATCGCCCAAGCAAACAGTTACAGCAACTTCATCAGCTGCTCGTTGAGCCGATTGCCGAATTGTTGCCAAAAGCTCCGAACGCTCGTGTCGCCTTTATCCCGCAAAAATCTCTGTTTCTGCTTCCCTTCGCAGCGCTGCAAGATAAACAAGGCAAATACCTGATCGAGCAACACGCAATTTTTACCGCTCCCTCGATTCAGGCGCTGGATTTACTTTACAAGCATCGACAGCGAATCCAAGGGATTGCCAAGGATGTGCTAGTGGTGGGGAATCCGACGATGCCCCGCGTTCCTCCCAAGATAGGACAAAAGCCGGTGTTGTTACAGCAACTTCCCGGAGCGGAACAGGAAGCAAACGCGATCGCGAATCTCTTCAATACCCAAGCGCTTATCGGCGACGCAGCAACTGAGACCGCGATTGTGCAGCAAATGCCCCAAGCGCGAATTATTCATCTCGCAACGACTGGGTTAATCGATGAGGAGGAGGCATTGAGAAATGCGATCGCTCTCGCTCCCTCTAACACCGATGATGGGTTGCTGACAGCAGAAGAAATCCTGAATTTGAAGCTAAACGCTGAGTTAGTTGTCCTGAGCGCCTGTGATGCGGGTTTGGGTCGCATTACCGAAGATGGTGTGATTGGGCTAACGCGCTCTTTTCTAGCAGCGGGAGTTCCCAGCGCGATCGCTCCCCTAGGGTTGATACCGGATGAGCCGACTGCCTTCCTGATGACCGAGTTTTATAAAAATCTGCAATCGAATCCCGATAAAGCAGTTGCACTGCAAAACGCCATGCTAGCGACGATGAAACAGCACCCCAACCCAATGAACTGGGCGGGTTTCATCCTCATCGGCGAACCGTAGGCGCAGCCCATTTGTGCTTGATTTTATTCCAGTCAATTTGACAAAACAATTCATCTACCCAGCAGTGAAAGCAATCTCTTCTCAAAGAATCACCCGAATCGCCTTCATCACCCTCCTCAGTAGTGTCTCGACGCCTTTGCTTGTCAATTTTCCACTCCCATTGTCTGCACCACGAGCGTTAGCGCAAACACAAGATGACCCTACCGAAGCAGACCAACTGTTTCAGCAAGGTGTTCAGCAGTTTCAGACCAGTCAATTTGAGGCAGCTTTACAGTCTTGGCAACAGGCATTGATGATCTATCGGGAGATAAAAGATCGCCCAAGTGAAGGGCAGGTTCTGGTAAATCTGGGAGTTGCTTACTATTCCTTGGGGTTATATCCCAAAGCGATTGATTGCTACGAGCAAGTTTTGGCAATTGTTGGGGAGAACGAAGACCGCTCTATTGAGAGTTATGCTCTGGGAAATCTCGGGAATGCTTACCATTCTCTGGGGGACTTTGCACGAGCGATAGAGTACCACCAGCAGCATTTAACACTTGCAAAAAGTATCCAAGACCGCTCTGGCGAAGGAAAGGCTCTGGGAAATCTGGGCAATGCTTACAACGCCTTGGGAGATTTTCCACGAGCGATAGAGTACCACCAGCAATATTTAGCACTCGCTAGAGCAATCCAAGACCGCTCTGGCGAGGGAAAGGCTCTGGGAAATTTAGGAGTTAGTTATCGTAACCTGGGGGACTTTCCACGGGCGATTGAGTACAACCAGCAATACTTAGCGATCGCTAAGGAGCTTAAAGATCGTCAAGCCGAAGGTAGTGCTCTAAGAAATCTGGGACTTGCCTACAATTCTCTGGGAGACTTTGCACGAGCGATTGAGTACCAACAGCAGAATTTAGCAATCGCAAAGGCAATCAAAGATCGCTCCGGCGAAGGAAAAGCTCTGGGAAGTTTGGGCGTTATTTACCGTAACCTGGGAGATTTTCCACAGGCGATTGAGTATCATCAGCAGAATTTAGCGATCGCAAGAGAAATCCAAGACCGTTATGGCGAGGGGAATGCTTTGGGAAATCTGGGAGTTGCCTACTCTGCCTTGGGCGACTACAGCAAAGCAATTGATTATTTTCAGCAAGTTTTGGCGATCGCACGAGCGATCCAGAACCGTTCTATCGAAAGTCATGCTCTGGGCAATCTGGGACTTGCTTACAATTCCCTGGGCGACTTTCGACGGGCAATTGATTACTACCAGCAGACTTTAGCGATTGCCAAACAAATAAAAGACCGACAAGGCGAGGGGAAGGTTCTGGGAAATCTTGGAGGAACTTATTATTCTCTGGGGGATTTTCCACGAGCAATTGAGTACCAACAGCAGTATTTAGCGATCGCCAAGGGGATCAAAGACCGCTCTGGCGAGGGACAAGCTTTAGGAAATCTAGGACTTGCTCTCTATAAAGCAGGCAATCTAAAAGCAGCGGAGAAAACCCTTATCGACGCAATTGAGGTGAGGGAATCTCTACGGCGTGAGTTAAATGATGCCAACAAAGTGTCAATTTTTGAAATGCAGTCCAATAGCTACCGCACTTTACAACAAGTCTTCATTGCTCAGAATAAGACCGATGCAGCGCTGGAAGTTGCCGAACGGGGTCGGGCACGCGCTTTTGTAGAGTTACTGGCTAGTAAATTGCAGATTGATAAGTTACAGGTTGAAGATTCAAATCAACCTTCTAAGCTTCAATCCCCTACCATCGAGCGAATAAAACAAATTGCCGCCGCTCAAAATTCCACCCTAGTTCAGTATTCGATTATTTACGATACTTTCAAAGTTCAAGGTAAAGAACAAACTAAGGAATCAGAACTCTATATTTGGGTAATCAGTCCTACAGGTGAAGTGACGTTTCGCAAAGTCGATCTTAAACCTTTGTGGCAGCAGCAGAATACCTCGCTGGCAAACCTGGTTTTCAGTTCCCGTCAATCAATGGGAGTCAGAGGACGTGGTGGAGGTGTTGTGGCGGAGCTTATAGAAGAGGAAAAGCCAACCAGACGATTACAACAAATTCACAAATTGCTCATTGAACCGATTATCGATCGATTGCCTAGTGATCCAAAAGCTCGTGTAATCTTTATCCCGCAGCACGATCTGTTTTTAACCCCTTTTCCAGCTCTCCAAGATGCTTCTGGCAAATACCTGATTGAAAAACATACTATTCTCACGGCTCCTTCAATTCAAGTGCTGGATTTAACCCATCAGCAAAGGCAACGTGTAGAGAAGCAATCAATCGCATCTCTACAAGGGGCATTGGTAGTGGGCAATCCGACAATGCCCAAAGTGGTGCTGAACCCTGGAGAATCAGCGCAACCGTTATCTAATTTGCCGTGGGCGGAACAGGAAGCCAAAGATATTGCTAAATTACTCAAAACTCAAGCAATTACTGGTAGCCAAGCCACCAAAGTAGCGATCGCGCAAGCACTGCCTAAAGCGCGAATCATTCATCTAGCAACTCATGGTTTACTGGATGATTACCGGGGATTGGGAAGTGCGATCGCTCTCACTCCATCTAACAACGACGACGGGTTGCTCACTGCTGAAGAAATCCTTAATCTAGAATTGAATGCTGAATTAGTGGTTCTCAGTGCTTGCGACACCGGACGAGGACGCATCACTGGGGATGGTGTCATCGGTTTATCTCGTTCTTTAATTTCCGCTGGGGTGCCTAGCGTAGTTGTCTCCCTGTGGCAAGTCCCGGATAACTCCACTGCTTTTCTGATGACGGAATTTTATAAAAATCTTCAGCAAAAGGCTGATAAAGCTACGGCATTGCGAAATGCGATGCTGACAACCATGAAACAGCAACAATATTCAGATCCCGTGCAGTGGGCAGCATTTACTTTGATTGGCGAAGCTGAATAAGGCAATATTCATCTGAACGCTTGACAAAAATTTGTTAGAGAATTTATTTCTAACAAATGAAAAAATTTTTTACACAACAATTAGGAAAAATAATTAAAATCGAATCCGGTTAATTATTTTTTGATGATTTGTCGGTAATGAATAATTGTTTTTTCATCCTTTTACTTATTCTTTATTAACCATTACCAACATGATAGATAAAATAAGCATTACCCAAACTTGATGCTAGAACTTAGGCATAGCGGTCAGTGCGATCTCACTGACTCCCCAAGCTTCAAAAAATTGGCGATAGAGAACTTTACTGGCTGAGGTTAAGTCACCATCCGGCTCGATGATTCCTCCTTGGAGGATTTTGCCCCCATCTGTGCGGAAATCCAACCTCAGATCGCCATTTTCATCTTGTTGAATGATAAAATTTCCGTTTGCCAAAACTTGACCAGCACGACTTAAAATAGCGCAGCGCATCGTTAACGACTTCCGATATAAATAGAACACAGTTAACCATGTCACTAATCTGTGCCGTCGTCAACATAGCTCGTTGAACACAGGATTTCAGTAATCTCAGCCTTTCATCCTGCACCACTTGAGGAAACATTGATGATGTCTCACATCAAGCGCCGTCAGTTTTTGCAATTTGCCGGATCGACGCTGGCAACTTTGGGTTTAAGCCATCTGGATGTGATGCGAAAGGGCGATCGCTATGGCAAAGTCCTCGCGCAAAGCACACCCCGCAAACTGGCGCTGCTGGTGGGAATTAACGCTTATCAAAATAGTAGCGATCGCTTAGCGGGTTGCATCACCGATGTGGAAATGCAGCAACATCTACTCATTCACCGCTTTGGCTTCAACAAGAAGGATGTCCATATCCTGACAGATGCTCAAGCCACTCGTGAAGGTATCTTGGGTGCATTTGACGAATATCTGATTGGGCAAGCGAAGCCGGGAGATGTTGTGGTGTTTCACTTCTCCGGGCACGGTTCGCGAGTAGATGACAGCCCAGAATGCGATGAAGTGGTCTTAAAACTGAGCGAAAGTTGTTTAAACAGTACCATTGTCCCTGCCGATAACTCTCTACCTTTGGTTGCCCGTCGCCGTGGGGGTATTGCATCCGATATCACAGGACACACGCTGTTTTTGCTGGCGTCAGCGGTAAAAACAGAAAACCTGACAATGGTTCTAGATAGTTGTCATGCTGGGGGCGGGAAACGGGGGAATTTGAACGTCAGGGCGCTGGATGGTGGCGTGCAAGTTAAAGTCAGCCCAGTGGAGAAAGAATATCAGCGTCAATTGCTATCGCGGGTAAATTTATCCCCGGATGAGTATATTCAGGCACGCAGAGCCGGAGTTGCAAAAGGGGTCGTTATTGCCGCTGCCGATCGCAAGCAACTGGCGGCGGATCAGCGCTTCAACGGCTTTGCGGCGGGGGCATTTACTTATGTGATGACCCAGTATCTTTGGCAGCAAACCGGGGATGAACCCGTGGCGAGTGCGATCGCAAATATTGCCCGTACCACTAACCAGATTTCTTCTACGGGTCAAATTCCAGAATATGAAGCTAAGCAAAAAAGCAATGAAGAGGAACCCGCTTACTTCCTAAACCAACAGACTCTCCCGGCGGAAGCGGTAATCACCAAAGTTGAGGGAGATGGGGTGCAGTTGTGGTTGGGAGGTGTCAATTCCCAAAGCATCCCTGCCTTCGATCGAGGTGCCATTTTGACGGTGATAGACGCTCAAGGCAAGGAGCAGGGATTGGTACAGTTGGAAGCGAACTCGCGCAAAGGATTAACGGCGCGGGGCAAACTCCTAAATGCAGGAAGGGGCGGGGTTTCCTCGCCCCCGCAACTGGGAACATTGCTGCAAGAGCGAATGCGCGGGATTCCCAGCGATATGACTTTACCGATTGGTCTAGATCCATCGCTGGGTAACGACATAGCTAAGGCAGAACAAGCCCTCAAGGCTATCCAGCGCCTCAAAATCTTGCCTTTACAACAGGAAGAATATGTCGCCTACCTCTTAGGACGAATTACCCAGGAGAATCGTCAATTTCAGAAAAATGGAGAGACTCCTAATTTAACCTCTGTGCCCGATATTGGCAGTGTCGGCTTATTCACTCCAGCACTAGAACAAATTCCTGGCTCTTTTGGTGTATCTGGTGAATCGATAGAGGCGGCTATCACCCGTCTCACCCCGAAATTTAAGTCACTGCTAGCAGCTCACATTGCCAAGATGATACTCAATCCCGGTTCCTCCCGGCTGAATGTAGTGGCTTCCATGAAAAGAGCGGAGGGCGAGACATTTGCAACTACTTTCCCGGTTCGCGGCGCACAAAACAGCAGCAATTCTTCAACTCAAAACTCAAACCGCAGCCGTGGGCGATCGCGTTCCGACAACTTAAAACTCTCCTTGGGAACGCCGCTTCAGTTTGTGGTGACGAACCAAGAAAATCGCGATCTTCACGTATCCGTTTTAGTAATCGATCCTGAAGGAGAAATGACGATCGTTTTTCCGAATACCTGGACGGTGGAAGAGAATGCAACTCTGATAAAAGCAGGAGAAACGCGACAAATCCCGCAACCGGGAAAAGATAAGTTCAGATTTAAAGTCGCAAAACCCGTCGGCATGGTAGAGGTTCTGATAATCGCCAGTGGCACTCCTCTTAAGCAAGCGCTCAAGACATTACAGGAAGTGGCGAGGGTGCGAGGACAGGCACCAGGGTTGCCAATGACGCTGGGTGAGGAACCAACCAAGTTAATCGACGGTTTGCTAGAAGACTTTAACCGAGGCGCAGGAAATAGTCGTGGTGGTGAGAAGGCAGAGGTTCGGGGGCTGGGGCTAATTAATCGTGTCGATACTCAAGAGTTGGCGGCGATGTCAATTACCTTTGAGTCGGCGGAAACATAAGCAATTATCGCCATTCCAGGATGGGGTGCGATACATCTGTAGGGGCATGGCAATCAAAAAGCCCCTACCGTTAGAAGCGCAATATATTCCAGCCAACTGAGAAATGGTATAGATGAATCTATGGTAGATATCCCGTGCAATGGTATTCAGATACCCAACTTACGGCTGAACAGATGTCGAATGGTGAACGGGTAACAACACTTTGAAAGTAGAACCCTGACCCAGTTTACTGGTGACAGAAATAGAGCCAGCGCAACGTAGGAGAAGTTGCTGCACAATGGTTAAACCTAATCCAGCACCGAAAACTTCTTCGCCCGGTGCTAGGCGTCCGCGATAAAAGCGGTCAAAAATCTTGGGCAATTCGTTCGGGGCAATGCCGATGCCGGTATCGCGAAATTCCAACTGTACGTAATCGCCTTGTTGCTTGGTGCGTACCACCACCTGACCGCCAGTGGGAGTGAATTTAATGCTGTTGTGTAGCAGATTGATAATAATTTGTCGCAGCCATGCCTCTAAGCAGGAGACAGCCGGAAGGTTAGGACTGACCGTGTAGCCTAACTGGATACCTTTTTCTTGCGCGATCGCTTGATAGGTGCTGACAACTCCAGGCACGATATCTGCCAACTGCACTGGAAGCAAAGTTGTTGGGGTAGTTGCCCGATCTAGCTGTACTAGCTCCATTAAACCGCTAATCAAGGAAACTTGGCGATCGCACTGTGTATGCAGCAAATGCAGGTAGCGCTGACGCTGCGAGGGTTTGAGTTGTGGGGACTCTAGCAGCGTCAGTGCGGTTTTCATGTTGGTTAGCGGCGTCCGCAGTTCCAACAGCGCATTGCTTAGTAGTTCATCTTTAAAGCGCACTTCATCCAGCAAAGCTTGATTTTGCCGCTGGAGTTCGGCGATTTCCGTTGTTGATGCATGATTGGCGGCAGCACCCCGCCCGATTTCCTCTTGCTGCTGGACTTGTTTTACCAGTAACTGAGTCAGGATGGATGCGATCGCTCGATTCTGTACTAAATCGGGTGATTGCGGTAAGGTAAATAGCTTGTCCCAGTTGCTGAGGAGAGTCTCTTCAGTGGGCGCGATCGCGGGTCGGATTCCCTGCAAAACCTCCTGAATCACTGGCTTGTCAAAAGCGCAAATTGTCAGCAGCGGTCGTCCTCGCTTGTCCTCCGTGCCTGCTGTAGCCATTTGCTTTTGCAAAGCCAAAACGCTTTCGCTAACGCCTGACTGTGCCCCGTAAGGATTGCCTAGGGCGCTCTTATTCCGGTACTGAGAAGCGAGAAACTCTTTTGAGTCTATATTTTTGATTTGATCCAAATCCTTTGAAGTTGTCTGGGCAGATGGCTTAGCGCTGCGGGGTCGATGAGCCAAAATTAAGCCGCAAAAGCGTTCGGATAGCACTAACAAAAAATATTCTCTGGAAATTGCGTTTTCCGGCTTCAGTTGAACTGGAATAATCTGCGAGGCGGTGGGGGAAATTTTTGGCGATCCGGTGAGTGCATAAGGGGAATTTTCAAATTCTTCCTGGCTTTGGCTCTCTCCTGCTTCTACTCTCTCCTGCTCTCGTCCCTCTTTGCCGTTACAGACATAAATGGTATGCCCAACCTGCCCCCGCTCCTGATATTGTTCTATCTGCGCCTGCCAGCCTTCTCCAGGCGGTAGCTTTACCCAGAGTTTGGCTGGCAGTTGTTGGTCAATCAGTACGTCCATCAGCGCCCACAGCAAGGACTTGAGCGTAGTTGCACTCACGGCAAGCGGCTGAGGCGCTGACTCTACACGCAGAGCCAATTGGTAAAGGGATGCATCCATAAGATTTTAAGATTTTAGAGGTTGCTTTTGGATGAAAAGGTGACTTGTTAAATGCACTGATGTCTCAACAAATGGGTGAAAATCAACTTGGATGATTTTGAAGACTTTTGACTGGAAACTTCTTTGTAGCTACTTTTAGCGCAGCGGTGCGGATCGCAGATTGAGAGAAACCAGAGATAGTTTCATCTTGATTTCTACCCATCTAGCGAGTGTCTCTTTAATCCTTTCCCAGCCATCAATCTCCATTTCAAGAGACAACAAGTTAGATTGAATTGCGCCTAGTTACAAGTTAACCGCTCCACTCTAAAATCTAAAATCCATAATTGCTTTAACCAGGCATCCGCTTTAATAGGGCATCGCGTGCTTGTTCTCGATCGTCAAAGTGGATTTTTTCCGTTCCTAAGATTTGGTAGTCTTCATGACCTTTACCCGCGATGAGGACGCCATCACCCGGTTGGGCTTCTAAAATGGCGGTATGAATGGCAGTCGCGCGATCGCTAATCACCACCACTGGTTGAGCCGAGGTTGGTATCCCGGCGACAATATCTTGCAAAATCCGTTCTGGATCTTCCGTCCGCGGATTGTCGGAGGTAACAACGGCTTTGTCTGCTAACTGCGCGGCAATTTGACCCATCTTTGGGCGTTTGGTGCGATCGCGATCGCCTCCACAACCGAAGACGCAGATCATCTTACCGGGAATAAACGGACGCGCCGCTTTTAGCAAATTCTCCAAACTGTCCGGCGTGTGAGCATAATCGACAATAACGCTAATCTCTTGCTGGGAACCGATTTGCACTCGTTCCATCCGTCCCGGCACTCCCGAAAATTGGGGTAGCGCCGCCGCAATTAACTCCAAATCTACTCCCAGATGCAACACTGCTCCCACAGCGGCAAGTAAATTTTCCAGATTGTACTGTCCTACCAGGGGAGAACGGAAAGCCACATCACCTTTGGGTGTATGCATCACCCCACTGACTCCCGTTGGCTCATAACTCAGGTCGCTCATCCACAAATCGGCGGTTGTATCGTTAACGCTGTAGCGCCATACTTGGTCTGGATTTAACCGCTCGATCAACCGCTGTCCGTAAGCGTCATCGGAATTAATCACCGCCCGCCCTTTAAGATATTCAGGGCTAAACAGCAACGCTTTTGCATTGAAGTAATCTTCCATGTCGCGGTGGAAGTCTAGATGATCCTGGGTGAGATTGGTGAACACAGCAACCGAGAACGGGCAACCTAAAATCCGACCTTGCGCCAAAGCGTGAGAACTCACTTCCATCACACCCATCTGACATCCTGCTGCGATCGCGTCTGCCAGTTGTTTTTGCAGTTCGACAGCAAAAGGCGTCGTGTGGGCAGCGGTTTGTTGAAAGCCAGCCCAACGGGCATACAGCGTCCCAAATAAAGCCGTTGGTAACTGGCTCCAAGTCAGGAAAAATTCGATTAAATGAGTCGTTGTCGTTTTGCCATTCGTGCCAGTGACGCCAATCAGTTTTAGCTGTTGCGCTGGGTAGCCATAAAAGGCAGCAGCAACTTGGGCGCAAGCTTGAGTCATGTCTGCAACTGGAATCACGCAGGCATCTTCCCCTTTGGGAGGATGTTTTTGGGCAGCTTGAGAAGAAACCAGGGCGGCGACTGCACCGGATGCGATCGCGCCTTCCCAAAACTCCCCTCCATCCACTCGCGTTCCGGGCATCCCGATAAACAAATCTCCCGGTTGACAAGCATGGGAATTTGTCGTTAAGCCCTTAACTTCCAATTCCAGAGCAGTCTGACTAGAGGGTTGCTCAATCTGGGGAATGGTTGCTAATAACTCTCGCAATTTCATCTTTAGTAACTCCTCACAATCGTCACGAGTCATTAATCGTTAGTCATGAGTCATCGGATCGTTAGCAGGCGGACGCTCGACTCAAGACTATTCGCGCTTATTCTTTATCTTTTACAAGCAAATATTTCTGTAACATTTGCGCCAACTGTTGCACCGTAGCGCGGGGAGAAGGACGGGGCAACGGTTCTTCTACTCGATCTGTACGCTGAGATCGAACCCTAAACAGGACAGGAATTTCATATTGATAGGCTTGAAACCAATCTTCGCGGGTAGTGATATCCCGGATTTCCAGTTCAATGGGGGGGTTTGAAACTTGTTCGAGTTTTTCTTGTAACCCCTCGCACAAGTGGCAACCCGGCTTGCTGTACAGAATTAACCGCACTCAATCTCTCCAAAAAACTTTTATAGGGCGATGATAGCTCCTAGTGCAGTTTGGCAGAAATCAATTGCCGGTTCAACAATTAGAAGTTATCTCATCTTTTCTTCAAAGCGGACACCCATCCCAAAAAAAAGCAGCAGAATCATTCTGTGACTGGCTACGCTTTGCCTCTACAATCCTTCCTCTCGATAGCAGGATGTTGGCGAGGGAATGTAGGCGGGGTGATTCTTGTCCGCGCCCATGTCTGCGCCAGTAGAATGCCATGCAATTCTTTACACGATGTTCATTTATAGCCCTGTTCTCCGATCGGGTTAGGTGCTTATAAGAGGTAAAATAATTTGTAATAAAGAATTCAGAAATTCACTAGAAACGTACCATGAGCGATAGCACCACAGCTCCCGTTAGCATCTCCTCGTTTAATCTGGATGAGCTTAACCAAAAATTTGACAAAGCTCATCCCAGAGAGATCCTGGCTTGGTGTGTTACAAATATCCCCACGGGACTGGTGCAAACCAGCGCCTTTAATGTGGATGATTTGGTAATTACGGATCTTTTATACCGCGATCTCAAACCAGCAACGCCAGTGCCAGTCTTGTTTCTGGACACGCTGTATCACTTTCCTCAAACCCTGGAGTTAGTTGCTAAAGCGCAGGCACTTTACAATTTAAACCTCCAAACTTACAAAATTCCCGATCTTGACTCTCGCGAAGCCTTTGCAGCTAAATACGGCGAAGCGCTGTGGGATAAGGACATCACCCAATTCCACCACCTGACCAAAATTGAACCGTTGCAACGGGGTCTGGCAGAACTCAGCGCCGTTGCCTGGATTACCGGACGTCGCCGCGACCAAGCCGTGACTCGTGCTGATATGCCAGTCTTGGAACTAGATTCACAGCAACGGCTGAAAGTGAATCCTCTCGCCAACTGGACGCGCAAGGACAGCTGGGCTTATGTGGCTGAGCATGGCATGATTTACAATCCTCTGCACGATCAGGGATATGCCAGCATCGGCGACGAACCCATTACTACACCCGTTGCTGAGGGTGAAGACGAACGCGCAGGTCGCTGGCGCGGCATGGGTAAAACTGAATGTGGAATTCACATTTAGAATGTCTAATGGGTAATAGGTAATGGGTAATCGCCAGAGAAATTACCAATTACCGATGACCAATCACCCATTCGCAATTAGCAAAATGATTAAAATCCTCCACCTATCCGATATCCACATGGGGAGTGGCTTCTCCCACGGACGGATTAATCCGGAAACGGGTACAAATACCCGGCTGGAGGATTTTGTCAATACTTTATCGAAGTGTATTGACCGAGCGATTGGGCAAAGTACAGACGGAGAGAATGGCGAACCCGTTGATTTGGTCTTGTTCGGTGGAGATGCTTTCCCCGATGCAACGCCGCCGCCGTATGTACAGGAAGCGTTTGCCAGCCAGTTTCGGCGCTTAGTCGATGCCCAGATCCCAACGGTGTTGCTGGTGGGGAATCACGACCAGCATTCTCAGGGGCAGGGAGGCGCGAGTTTATGTATCTATCGGACATTGGGAGTGCCGGGGTTTATTGTCGGCGATCGCATCGTCACCCACCGCATCGAAACCCGCAGCGGTCCCGTCCAAATCATTACCCTCCCTTGGCTTACCCGTTCGGCGCTGCTGACGCGCCCGGAAACTGAAGATTTGTCTCTAGCCGAAGTCAACGAGTTATTAATTAAGCGTCTTGAGCCTTGCCTGGAAGGAGAAATCCGGCGTCTAGATCCGGAAGTACCAACCGTTCTTTTAGCTCACCTGATGGCAGACCGAGCTAACTTAGGTGCAGAGCGCTTCCTAGCAGTCGGCAAAGGGTTTACCATCCCCATCTCGATGCTGACGCGACCTTGCTTTGACTACGTCGCGTTGGGGCACGTCCACCGACATCAGAATCTCAACAAGTCGAACCAGCCTCCAGTTATCTACCCAGGCAGTATTGAGCGAGTCGATTTCAGCGAAGAAAAAGAAGACAAAGGCTATGTGATGATTCAGCTGGAACGAGGCAACGCCCAGTGGGAATTTTGTCCTCTTCCGGTGCGCCCCTTCCGGACTATCGAAGTGGATGTCTCTGATGCATCTGAGCCGCAAGCCGCTTTAATCAAAGCGATAGGCAAAAAAGATATCAAAGATGCTGTCGTGCGGCTAATCTACAAACTGCGTTCCGAGCAGATAGATTTGATTGATAATAACGCCCTGCACGCTAGCTTAAGTGACGCCCACACCTACACAATTCAGGCGGAATTAGTCAGTCAGCTAGCGCGTCCTCGCTTGCCCGAACTCGGTTCTAGTGCCAGCACCGATCCTGTGGAAGCGCTGAAAACTTACTTAGCCAATCGGGAAGACCTTAAGGATATTGCCGCCTTGATGCTGGAAGAAGCCCAGAAGTTACTGGCACATGAGGAAGAGGCGTGGTTCAACGCTTCTGACATTGAGGAAGCATCAGCGATAGGAACGAATCAACCGAGTCAGCAATCTGTGGCAACGACAGATTCCCAGCTGCGTTTACTGTAAAAGTCTTGCTTGAATTTGTGCTAAATCTGCAAGGATTCAGTATTACTTAGTATGTGCGTATTTTTCATACTAAGTATTGTTGAGTATACGTATAATTACATAAACTAAAAAGCAGGTTTGAGCGTATCAGCAAAAAGCAAAAGACTCTGAAAAAGTTTAAAATTTAGATAAATAGATTACAGAATTTGAGTAAATGAGCTTTCGGGAACAGACTTCTCAGCAAGTCACAACGCAGTCTTTAATGTCTAAATTTTTACCAGCAGTTTTAGTCGTAGCTGCTTTTAGCGTTGGTGCAGCGGCACACATCCAACCAGCTTTGGCTGGAACTTGTGCGGCAAAGTGTCCCCCAGCCCCGATCCAGTTCGTACCGGGACAACGCATCACCTATGAGGTGGTAAACCTGACATCGAGTTTGGTTCAGATGCAAAAGGTGGTGGGTACCGATCCGATTCCCCTCAATCCCGGACAAGTAGTGTCTTTCACGAGGGGAGGGGGTACAGACCCGAATCTATCACTTTTGCTGTGGGATGCGACGGGTTTGCCCCTGGGAGTGAGACTCGCTAAACCGAATCCTAGAACTTTACGAATCGAAGTCCGTCCTGGTGGGCGTCCTCCAGGCGATCGCACAATTTATTTAAGAGATGACGGTCGGGTTGCTGTTTATTAAAAGCGATCGCATATCCCTATAGACCCAATCATTTAACGAATTAAAACTGATAGGATGGGCTGAGCCAGACTGCTGGAAATACGACGCCTGTGCAAGATCGCCCTCATTCAGAATCATCCCCTCGTCCTGCCCGATTGCCCAATCATCGATGGCAAATATTTCCAGTACGCGACCAACAAGCTCAACAGTTAGCTAAAACAACGGGTCTTTCACCACTGTTGAGTCAGGTACTGATTAACCGAGGCATTGAGACGCCAGAAGAGGCGCAAGCATTCCTAGATCCAGAATCTCAGGTTTTGCCCTCACCGTTGGAAGAATTTCCCGACTTGGCAATTAGTGTGGAGTTGTTGCAAGAAGCGATCGCATCCCAGCACAAAATTGCGATCTGCGGAGACTATGATGCGGATGGGATGACCAGCACCGCGCTATTACTTCGGGCATTGCGGTGGTTAGGGGCACAGGTAGATTATGCGATTCCCAGCCGCATGAGTGAAGGCTACGGGATTAATCGCCGTATTGTCGAAGAATTTCACCGGGAAGGCGTTTGGCTGATTTTAACGGTAGATAACGGCATTTCTGCTTTTGAACCGATCGATCGGGCGCGGCAGCTGGGTGTCAAAGTCATTGTCACCGATCATCACGATATTCCCGAAAAACTGCCTCCAGCGGATGCGATTCTCAATCCCAAACTGATTCGCGAATCCTCCCCTTATCGCGGGGTGGCGGGCGTCGGCGTCGCTTATATTTTGGCTGTCACCCTCGCCCAACAGCTGGGGCAAACGAAGGGATTGGTGAAGCCGCTATTAGAACTCTTTACCCTCGGAACCATTGCCGATTTAGCACCGTTAACCGGGGTAAACCGCCGCTGGGTGAAGCGGGGTTTGCAACAATTACCGAATTCTCAACTAGCGGGAGTTCAGGCGCTGATTCAGATAGCGGGAGTACCACAAGGCACAGAGAACAGCGAAGCGGAAACTCCAAAATCTAAAATCCCAAATCCACAATCCTTAAAGCCAGAGGATATTGGGTTTCGCCTGGGGCCAAGAATTAACGCCGTGGGACGGATTGCCGACCCGCAGACGGTGATTGAATTGCTGATAACTGATGATATAGGAATCGCACTGGAACGGGCGATGCAGTGCGAACAAATTAACAAACACCGACAGCAACTCTGTGAAGAGATTGAACGGGATGCTGTTACTTGGTGTGAAGAAACCCAGATTATTGGAACCCCGAATAAAAAGTTAGATTCTGCCAGTGAGGTTTTACCTCAAATTCCAGATAAGTCGATTGACTTCCAGCAAGAACGGGTGTTAGTTCTGGTTCAACCGGGATGGCATCATGGCGTGATTGGAATTGTTGCCTCGCGCTTGGTGGAACGCTACGGCGTGCCGGTGTTTATCGGAACTTATGAGGATGACCATCACGTCCGGGGTTCGGCGCGGGGAATTCCTGAATTTCACGTATTTGAAGCTTTGCAGTTTTGTCAGGATTTGCTGGGGAAATTTGGCGGACACAAGGCGGCGGGGGGTTTTTCGATGCCAGCCGAAAATCTCCCCGCATTGCGATCGCGTCTTAGCCTTTTTGCTCATCAGTGTCTGGAACCCCAGCACCTAAAGCCGCTGCTCAAGATTGACGTTCAGGCTAACCTCGACGATATTAATCTCGACCTATATCAACAGATTGATGCCCTCCACCCGTGCGGGATTGAAAACGCCGATCCCGTATTCTGGACGCCGAATGTCCGCGTAGTTGAGCAAAAAATTGTCGGGAAGGGTCACGTCAAATTAAAATTCCAAGACTCTGGCAATAACGGGAGTCAGGTTCGGAAAATCGAAGCGATCGCTTGGCGATGGGGCAATTATTACCCTTTACCGTCGCGGGTTGATATCGCCTACAAACTGCGACAAAATACCTGGAATGGCAACACCACAATACAACTGGAGTTAGTAGGTCTGCGACGTTCCACGGGGGAACCTCATCAATTGTCCTTCTCCCCAGGATTGAAAGCTGAGTTTCACTACAACCAGCGTCGCTATACCTGTAGCCTTTCTGAGTCTTTAAAAGAGTTAAAAATTAGAAATCCCGAAGGCAAGGTTCTGGCGATTCAGCAAGGACACCGAATGGGTTTACTCGGAATCACGCGGGAAAATGCCAAAGAGGTTGATGTGACGAAACCTCCGTTTTATCCATTGATTAAAGCGGCAATGCAAGCGCTGGATATACCAGGAAAAAACACCTAAGTTTTCTGAGAAAGCTAGATAAGATTTTTTAAGGCAAAGTAACGCAAAGGGATTTGCCAAGTTACGCAAAGCTATCTGCTCATCCTTCGCGTAGACTCTGCGCTATCCTTTGCGGTACTTTGCGTTGAAAATACGATTTTGTGTCAAAATGCCAGTCTTTTAGAGGTCGCCGCCTCGAAATGCCAGCACGAAGATAACTGCTGGGCCAGCAAGCATAATTACCGCCACAAAGCCTAGCTGAGCAATGACTTCCCAGTTGATGCTGCTCAAACCGCTGAACAAGTCGCTGAAAATCTCCATTTGTCCTGCCTTTCTACGGGTATTTACAATGTGTTGATTTGAATAGCTAATTGGCAAATTTTGCCATCTAATCTTACCCAGCGATCGCGTCTTTTATTTAAAGAACTTTACAAAAGTATAAACAATGACAAAAACCCCTCAGAAAGTCGTTTCTTGTGGCTGGCAAGGAAAAACATCTCTCCAAGGCGCGATTTATCGCGTCTAAACTGAAGAGACGAGAACTTTTTGAAAGATGGTTTGGAACAATGCCGACTTGGCGATGTGTTAAGCAATGTGGAGCCTGCTGTCATCTCGATCCAGCAGATCGCCCTGACTTAGATCAATATCTCATGCCAGAGGAGTTACAGCTATATCTGAGCATGGTCGGCGAAGGGGGATGGTGTGTGAATTTCGATCGGGAGACGCGAGAATGTCAGATTTATCTAGATCGTCCTCGCTTTTGTCGGGTGCAGGCAGATGTTTTTGAGGAATTGTACGGTATTGAGCCAGAGGAACTCAATGACTTTGCGGTTGAGTGTTGCCGCGAACAGATTGAAGGCGTTTATGGCGATCGCTCTTTAGAAATGATCCGATTTAACCAGGAAGTTGGCTTTTGAAATAGATTAGGAACTTAAATCTTCTGCAAGCAACCAAAGGTTGATATTTGTACCATATTCTGAGAAAATGAAAAGAATATGAAAATTAGCTAGCGTTGAGCCTAACTCAATAGTGAAACTTTCTGCACTGCCTCCTAGCCTGCCTGCCTTAGAGCGTCCTAGCGCCCAGGTACCTGCCGTTGAATCAGCGCCTTCACCCTCTTCAAAGATTAGCCATTCTAAATCTCAAAAGCCAAAAGTGAAGCTTTTCCAGCGGGTGCCTTGGACAGTCTTTAGCTCCACGTTCTTGACGATCTTTTTGGCAGAAATGGGAGATAAAACTCAGGTGGCAACGCTGCTGATGAGTGCAGAATCTCAGTCGCCGTGGTTGGTGTTTGCGGGTGCGGCGGTGGCACTAATCGCCACAAGCTTGGTGGGTGTATTGTTGGGGCGCTGGCTGGCAACTCGGCTGTCTCCTAAAACCTTGGACATGGCAGCGGGAGCTTGTTTGCTTTTCGTTTCTGTGATGTTGCTGTGGGATGTCGTGCATTTTTAAGTTGCAAGATTTTCACGTTGCAAGGTTGGCACGTTGTAAAGTTCAACCTATCAGCGATTCAAAACCTTCAACCTTTAACCCTTCCAACCTTCAACTATGGATTGGCATCTTCTCGGAATTAGTTTCATCACGGTATTTTTAGCGGAGATTGGCGATAAAAGCCAATTGGCAGCGATCGCGCTTAGTGGCAGTTCTAAATCTCCCCGCGCCGTGTTTCTCGGAACGATCGCCGCACTGCTGCTGGCTAGCTTCCTGGGAGTCATTGCTGGGGAAGGCGTGGCGGTGCTGTTGCCTGCGCGGTTACTCAAAGCGATCGCAGCCATTGGGTTTGCCTTAATTGCCGTCCGCTTGTTGTGGCCCGATACCGATGTGCCAGAAGATTTAGAAGAGACACCGTAAAGATCGGGTTTGGGCTTTGAGTTCTTACATTGGGAAGAAAAATTCCAGCCAGAAAAACATTAATTCTGGAAAAAGCCCGTAAAAAAACAAGGCTTTAGCGCTAGGAGTGTCAACATAGATTTAGTCAGTTGCAGCGCTTCCCACTATGAGCTATTGCCTCAATCCAGCTTGCCCAAACTCTCAAAATCCCTCTGATACAAAGTTTTGCCTGACTTGCGGCACTAAGTTGCTGCTCAAAGACCGCTACCGTGCCATCAAACCGATTGGGCAAGGCGGTTTTGGTAGAACTTTTTTGGCAGTGGATGAAGACAAACCTTCTAAACCGCGTTGTGTAATCAAGCAGTTTTACCCGCAAGCCCAAGGCACCAGCACGGTTAAAAAGGCAATTGAGTTATTTAATCAAGAAGCGATGCGGCTGGATGAACTGGGTAAACATTCCCAGATTCCCGAATTACTGGCATATTTTACTCAAGACGATCGCCAGTATTTGGTGCAAGAGTTTATCGATGGGCAAAACTTAGCCCAAGAATTGGCACAGGTGGGTGCTTTTAGCGAATCTCAGATTCGTCAGTTGCTGAGTGATTTATTGTCAGTGCTGCAATTTGTCCACAGCCAACAAGTGATTCACCGAGATATTAAGCCAGAAAATATTATTCGCAGAAGTCGCGATCGCAAGCTTGTTCTGGTTGATTTCGGCGCGTCTAAAGTTGCCACCACTAACGCCCTCAACCAAACGGGAACCAGCATTGGCAGCCCTGAATATGTGGCACCAGAGCAAGCCAGAGGCAAAGCTTCTTTCGCTAGCGATATTTATAGTTTAGGCGTCACCTGCATTCATCTATTAACTCAGCGCTCTCCGTTTGACTTGTACGATATTAACGAAGATGCTTGGATTTGGCGGCAATATTTAATCTCTAAAGTTAGCGATTCGCTGGGCAAAATTCTGGACAAAATGCTGCAAACTGCTCCCAGTCGGCGCTATCAATCAGTAGAAGAAGTCTTGAAAGACTTGAATCCTTCGCCAGCCCAAGTCACGGTAATTTCTCATACACCGGCGACACCTGCCAAGCCTCTGAAATCATCGCCAGTGACACCACCCGTTGCCAACAAGCCCCCTAACCCATCCAAAAGCCAAATTGATATTGAATTAGAGGCTTTAAAAGCCGAAATAATGGGTGGTAGCACCGCCAAAAACGAAAATCAAAAATCGGCGTCCCCACAACCTCCATCTTCAAATCCTGCTAAAGCTAACAGCCAGGTCGATCTGGAATTGGAGGAGCTAAAAAGTCAGTTTCTGGGATCTCCAACGCCCAAAAAGCCCCCTCAGAGCTAGCGCCTTGGGGATGGCTGTTTGGAAGGCACCGCCATGAATTAAACAATCTCAAACAGCGATCAGAGGCTGAACGCGAGCCGGAAAACCCGCCGAATTGAGCGCCTCAACCGCTGTGTTGTGGTCTTGCACCCAGAATTGACGACCAAGGCGAACGGTTAAGTGCCGCTGTCCTCCTTTCACCGTTGCAATCACCGGGACATTTGCTTTGTCTTTATCGCCTGAGTGTTCTTGGAGATTGGTCATCAAGCGATGCTGTTCCGCAATGTCACCCGCTTGATGAGGTGTCAGTTCCACCATCACCATCCGCACTTGTTCAATGGGTTCTGTATCCTCAACGATCAGCTGAGTTTTATCGTCTCGCCTGTCTACTTTTCCCCAAATAATCAGGCGATTATCCACGACCAGATGTAAGTGAATGCGTTCGTAAGTTTTCGGAAAGACGACGGCTTCAGATTGACCTGTTAAGTCTTCGATTTGCAAGATCGCCATGCGATCGCCTTTTTTGGTGACTACGGGTTTAATCCCGCTGACTATCACAATGGCGCTAAGAGTCGTATCCTCCCGCTGGTCGCCAAGTTCGCTAAGATTAATCGGAGCGAGAATTTGAGCGGATTTCCGCACAGATTTAAGGGGATGGTCAGAGACGTAAAAGCCTAGCAGTTCTTTCTCAAAATGTAACTTTTCGTGTTGAGAAAAATCAGGGATGGCTGAAGCCTTGGGAGCAGATTCAAAGCTACTTTCTGTTGTCGTAATTCCAAAGTCAAAGAGATTTCCCTGACCGCTGGCTCGGTCTTTGGCGCGGTTTTGTCCCCAAGGGAGAACTAGCTCAAGGTCTTTGCTTAATTGCTGTCGGTTGGGTTCGAGGGTATCAAAAGCACCGCATTTGATCAAAGCTTCTAAGGCGCGACTGTTAACCGTGCGAAGATCCACGCGATCGCACAAATCAGCCAAAGACTTAAAATTGCCCCCGGTTTCCCGTGCTGCCAAAAGACACCGAATTGCCCCCTCTCCCACATTTCGGACTGCCGACAATCCGAATAAAATACTATTTTGCAGGGGTGTAAAATCAACTCCCGATCGATTAATATCTGGCGGCTCCACTTGAATATTCATACTCAAACAAGTGGTGATATATTTTTGCACCTTATCCTGGTCGCCACTGTTAGAGGTCAGCAGCGCTGCCATGTATTCAACCGGATAATTTGCCTTTAAATATGCCGTTTGATAAGTTACATACGCATAAGCAGTTGAATGGGATTTATTGAAGCAATATTCGGCAAATTTAACCATCTGCTCGAATAAATCTTCAGCAATCTTTTCCTTTACCCCATTTTTAGCAGCTCCATCAATAAAGGCTTCTCGATGCTTTTGCATTTCCGAAACCTTCTTTTTGCCCATCGATCTCCTCAATAAGTCTGCTTGACCTAGAGAATATCCAGCTAAATCCTGAGCCATTTTCATAATTTGTTCTTGATAAACAAGAACCGCATAGGTTTCTTGCAGAATTGGCTCTAGTAAAGGATCGACATACTTGATTTCTTCTCGACCATGCTTGCGGTTAATAAACAGAGGAATCAGACCCGCATCTAATGGTCCCGGTCGATAGAGAGCAAGAATTGAGGAAATATCTTCGATGCTAGAAGGCTTTAGGTCGCGCACAATCTGACGCATCCCAGAAGACTCTAATTGAAAGATGCCTTCTAATTCACCTTTTTCTAATACTTCGTAGGTCTTTTGAATATCCGGGGGTATTTTTTTAACTTCGCTTTTGGCTAAGATTTTCTGAGCTTTTCTTTCGTCAAGTGGGAGTTGATCGGGATCGAGGGTAATATTTTTATTTTGCTTAATTAAATCGATGCTTTTCTGGATCATGGTTAAGTTTCTTAAACCCAGAAAGTCCATTTTCAATAACCCCAGCGATTCCAAGTCTTCCATGAAATACTGGGTAATAACTGAGCCGTCATTATTTCGTTGTAGCGGCACAATTTGATCTAAAGGTTCTGCTGAAATCACGACACCGGCAGCGTGTACCCCAAAAGTTTTGTTCGTTCCTTCAATTCGCATTGCCATATCAATCCAATGGCGAACGATGGGGTCATTATTGTATTTTTCTTTAAACTCTGGTGCGGGGGTATCATCCGAAATCATCACCTTGAGTTTTGTTGGCTTACCTCGCACTACTGGGATCAGTTTTGCCATTTTGTCTGCATCCCCATAGGGAATATTCAACACTCTAGCGACATCTTTTAACACCGCTTTAGACGTGAGGCGGTTAAAGGTAATAATCTGCGCCACCCTATCTGTGCCATACTTTTGGGTGACATATTCAATCACTTTGTCCCGTTGTTCAATGCAGAAATCCGTATCAATATCCGGCATCGATTTCCGTTCTGGGTTTAAAAATCGCTCGAATAGTAACCCATGATGGACGGGATCGATGTTAGTAATTTTTAAGGCATAAGCAACCAGAGAACCCGCCGCAGAACCGCGACCAGGCCCCACTGGAATATTATTATCTCTGGCATATTTGATATAATCCCAAACAACTAGAAAGTAAGTTGAAAATCCCATTTGTTGCATCATTTTCAACTCATATTCCAGCCTTTCTTTATAGATGGGATCGACTTCTGCGCGAGAACGATAACCAAACCGTTCTAGGAGACCTTTCCAAGTAACATCTTCGAGATAGGTATCGGCGGTGTAGTCGGCTGGGATAGGATAGTCGGGAAGGCGAGGTTCGCCGAGGATGTTGTAAGGTTGAACTTTATCTGCAACTTCTAGGGTATTTGCGATCGCTTCCTCAATTACGTCGTCCGGTAGATGATCTCGAAACAGATATTTCATCTCATCAGCGGATTTCAGATATTCAGTGCCGCTGTAGCGCATCCGATTATCTTCAGAAATCAGTTTTCCGGTCTGAATACATAACAATGCGTCGTGAGCTTCGACATCGTTGCAGGAAATAAAATGGGAATCATTAGTAGCGACAATTTTTATGTCTAGTTCCCGCGCAATTTTTACAATTTCAACGTTAACTGTTCGGTCTTCTTGAGAACCGTGATCTTGAATTTCTAAATAAAAATCTTCACCGAAAACATCTTTATACCACTGAGCAGTTCGACGAGCAACATCTGGTCGGCGTTGAAGAATTGCTTGAGGAATTTCACCTCCCAAACAAGCACTGGTAACAATTAAACCTTCATGGTATTCAGCTAATAATTCTTTATTGATACAGGGACGGGCAAAAATTCCTTTTCCCTGATAACCTTTGAGATGGGAAACTGTTGTTAGTTTAACTAGGTTTTTATAGCCTTTCGTATTTTTCGCTAAAACAACTTGGTGATATTTTTTTCGACCACGCTTTTGTTCTTCAATATCACCATTAACGACATACATTTCATTGCCAATAATCGGCTTAATCGTTTTCCCACGACAAACCTTAATTAGCTCAATCGCGCCATACATAACACCGTGGTCTGTGAGCGCGATCGCAGGCATCCCCAATTTCAATGCTTGATCCACCAGTTCCGGTAACTGACTGGCACCATCCAGCAAACTATAATCACTGTGAACGTGCAAACCAACAAAAGACATATTCGGTAATCGGTAATTGGTAATCGGTAATCGGTAATCGGTGATGCCAATTACCGATTACTAATCTAGAGTTTTGGAGCGCGTAGATGCCAATCAGTTGCTTGCTCATATGCATAAGCAACTTGCAGTAGCAAATCTTCTCGCAACACGTTACTCATCATCTGTATCCCAATCGGTAATCCCTGGTCATCGAATCCACAAGGTAAACTCAATCCAGGCAAACCTGCGAGATTTAAAGGAATCGTCATCAGGTCATTTAAATACATACTCAAGGGATCTTCGCTATTTTCCCCTGCTTTAAATGCGGTGGTGGGAGCAGTGGGAGACACTAAGATATCCACTCTTTCAAAAGCCCGTTGGAAGTCTTGTTTAATCAAGGTGCGGACTTTTTGCGCTTTCAGATAATAGGCGTCGTAATATCCTGCGGAGAGGGCATAAGTGCCTAACATGATCCGCCGCTTAACTTCGGTACCAAAACCAGCGGAGCGAGTCTGAGTATACATTGACAAGAGATTATCCGCGTCAGGCGTCCGGAAGCCATACTTGACGCCGTCATAACGGGCGAGATTGGCGGATGCCTCGGAAGGAGCAATGATGTAATAGGTGGGCAAACCGTAGCGGAAGCGGGGACAGGAAATTTCTTGAATTTCGGCTCCCAAATTTTGCAGCTGCTCAATCGCTTTTGTGACTGCTTGCCAGACGCAGGAGTCTACACCTTCGCCAAAAGTTTCTTTAATAAAACCCACTCTCAACTGACCTCTAGGTCTCAGGTCAGGTCTCAAGGATTTGGCATAGTTTGGGATTTTTACGTCGAGACTGGTGGAGTCCTTGGGATCGTAACCCGCGATCGCTCCCAGTAAAATTGCCGCATCTTCGACTGTCCGCGCAAATGGCCCAATTTGGTCCAAAGAAGACCCATAAGCAACCAGACCAAAACGGGAAACCAGCCCATAAGTCGGTTTTAACCCGACAACGCCGCAGAAAGATGCTGGCTGACGGATAGACCCCCCTGTATCGGAACCGAGAGACACCACACACTCTCTTGCCGCCACCGCCGCCGCCGAACCGCCAGACGATCCTCCCGGCACCCGCTGTAAATCCCAAGGGTTGGCAGTGACTTGATAGGCAGAGCTTTCCGTAGAACTGCCCATCGCAAACTCATCCATATTCGTTTTGCCCACCATCACCGCACCAGCATCTGCCAGTTTTTGGGTCACGGTTGACTCGTAGGAGGGGACAAAATTTTCCAAAATCTTGGAACCGCAAGTGGTGCGAATTCCCTGGGTACAGAGATTGTCCTTGATGCCAATGGGAATGCCAGCCATCAGCCCGATTTCTTCACCAGCAGCGATTTTGGCATCCACAGCTTGAGCCTGTTCTAATGCTCTCTCTGCCGTCACGCTCAAAAAACTATTCAATTTCGGCTCTAGTGCCTGAATGCGGTCTAAAGCTTCTTGAGTGAGTTCTACAGCGGAGCGTTCTTTACTAATGAGTTGTTTGTGCAACTCGCGGATGGATGGCATGCTTTGCTTCTACCTTTAGTGACTCAAAGTCCAGATATTTAGTATAGGTCGTGGTTTAGACGCGGTGGTTAATTCAGCAATCCTTTGGGATTGTGAAATTTTAGCGGGAAGTTTGGCAAACCCGGAAATGCCGAACCGAAGGTTGTTCTACACAAGACATCCCTTTCCCGACGCTGTCCAGTTACCCTCCAAGTCGAGCATACTGGATCGTGTCCGTAACACACGCCAGGTCAATTATGCGTCGATTTCAGTTTTGCGCGATCGCTCCCATCCGCTTTCTCGCTCAGAAAGTATTGAGACTCGCAACCCTATTGCTATTGTCTCTAACATTTTTCGGTTGGACACTCCCAGTGCAAGCAGCGACCCAAATTAGCCCGCGCTTGGAAGAGCAAATTTTACAAGTGATTCGTCAGCACCCAGAAGTAATTTTGGAGTCAGTTCAGGCATATCAGCAGCAACAACAACAGCGGCTAAGCCAAGCCCAGCAGTCATTTTTGCAGGAATTCAAGACTAACCCCAAGGCAGTCATTGGGGCATCTCCGACGACGGGAACAGAGTCGTCAAAGGTTGTGCTAATCGAGTTTTCAGACTTCCAATGTCCTTATTGTGCCCAAGCGCATGACACGCTAAAGCAGCTGATCGCAAAGCATCCGGATGAAGTGACCTTAGCATACAAGCATTTTCCCCTCGCTCCGATCCATGCGGAAGCCATGCCAGCGGCTAAAGCGGCATGGGCGGCAGATCGGCAAGGCAAATTCTGGAAATATCATGATGCTTTATTTGCCAAGCAAGACAAATTGGGCGAGGAGTTGTATGTGGAGATTGCCCAAACACTCGATTTGGATTTAGAGCAATTTAACCGCGATCGCGCCAGCGATACGGCTAGTGCTGCAATTGGGCAGGATATTCAGCTTGCTGAGAGTTTAGGACTTGCAGGCACTCCCTTTTTCTTGATCGATACTGAGACTTTCTCCGGCCCTATCCAACTGTCAGATATGGAAAATCTACTCAGTGCTGCCAAGTAATTCCAGCGTCATCAAGATTGAATCTGGATTGAGCGCTTTAAGCGTTCATTGCCTTTAAGTGCTTCTGACAACCTCAGTCATTTAGCTGTACCTGAGTTGAAAGAATGCCAGATTCCAGAGAGGCTGTCACTTTGGTAACTAAAGGCAGTGTAATCAGAAACTCAGCTCCCTTACCGGGAGAAGAGATGCACTCCAATTGACCACCATGTTTTTCGACGACCACTTGGTAGCTGATAGACAAGCCCAATCCGGTGCCTTTACCAATCGACTTGGTGGTAAAGAAAGGTTCAAACAGGCGTTGTCTAACCGTTTCAGTCATCCCCCGTCCATTGTCAGCGATGCGGATTTGGACCTGCTGGGGGTTGAGTAACTGAGTACAAATGGTGATGCGGCTGGGATTTTCTTTGATCTCCTGAGGCGATCGCTGAGCGTCCCGTTCGTCTAGGGCATCCATCGCGTTGGAAAGTACATTCATAAACACCTGATTCAACTGACCGGCGTAACCTGAGTTCGGGTTAAGCAGAAGGGAGGAAAAACGCATTGATATTGAGAGAGGGCTTCTTGGGCTGATGGCAATAGGCAATTAATCCACAGACCAAATTCACCAAGAAATTG
>NZ_JAMPJY010000019.1:0-103913 GCF_039961875.1 Trichocoleus sp. ST-U2
TCATCGACAGAGCAAAAAAGTTCTTCTAGACTAAGCATGGGACGAGCCTGTAAAGCTGTTGTGTGATGACTTTTAGCTTACTCGCTTGTCCCTTCCTTATCCCGAACTCAGGTTAATTGATTGCGTCAGGGCGTTGCGCTCTCCGCGTCAGTTCGCGCTTCTTGAGGCGAGCGAACGATTGGCCTGGAGGAGTGCGGAGAGAGCGTAGCCCCTTCACACTCCTCAAAGCTACTTAGTAAATCAGTATTGTTTAACGAGTATTTTTTTTAGCTGGCTTTTCTGGATTGAGTTTTAGCTCGTTGTCTAAAGCTTTCTAAGTCAATAACTTCAGATTTACTAGCCGCTTCCCAAATTTGGTCAATGATTTCCTGAAAGGCTGGTAATACAAGTAGAGTGTACTGTCCGATGCCTCTGTTCCTTTTATCTGCCACTTTTAAGGCAGATATTTGTTTTCCTATATCTGATAGGTCTTTTTCTATCCAGAAGACCTGATCTTCTAAAACTAATATTCTTTTGTCCTTCAGCGTCTTATCCACTTCAACTTTCTCAAAGAAGTCTAAAACTTTGCGGATTGTCTGAAGGGACGTGCTTTCTCGCAAATTGCGTATAGCTTTAATTTCTAAAAGTTGTTGCCAGTTGTAGTAAACCTCTGGCTTCTTCTTGTGGTTCCAAATCCGCTCTGGCACAACCAGTCCAGCGCGATCGAGTGACTGTAGTTGGTTGGATGTAGCTCCAGTCAACTCCATAATCTCTCTTCTGCTGAATCGATCGACTACTGCCATAAAACTATTCAAAACACAAAACTGAATACATTTGTTATGCTTTTAAAAGCATGAGTTAGGTGCAACTACTCATGCTTATCGTTATTCACGAGGATCTGCCAATGTTTTATCTTCCTGGAGAGATTGTTCCTTCCAGTGGTCAGTACGCGGTTTTCTTTGGCGTTAACCGAAAACCCACGGGCGATGAAATCACTTGTATTCGAGGAAATAAGTTTCCACCTGGAATCCTTTCTGGCTACGCATACAAGCTGGTTGACCGGACAAAACATAAGGGCTAAGTACATCCTACTGCTTTTCCGCCTTCACTTGATCTAGGGGGGGCGGAAAACTTAAGTAAAACTGTCGAAAGGAAGGAGGTGAAATAAATAAATGGCGAAGACAAATGAAGGCAAGAAGATTGTCTATGTCCAGGCTCACAAAAAGATAGTGAACGGCAAGACAGTCACCGTACCGACTCATTATCGCTCTACTCCCAACTAGATAAATCCTAGTTGAGGTTTTTCTGAAGGCGAAGTAACTGTAACTGTATTTTACTTCGCCTTTTTCTTTCGCGCCGAGGGGCGGTGCTACGAAATTTTCGTAGTAGAGAAGAGCGCGATCGCGTTGCGCCGAAGAAGTCGGTTCGCTATCGCTGGAACGATTTCCTCGCTCGCTCAAAGCCGTTGAGATATTCTATGGGCTGTCGTAGGACGGTCTTCTGGTGCAGGCGGCTCTAGCCCAAACCCGTGCTTTTTGTACCAGTTGATAAGACCTGGAGTGGTGGCGATATCTTTATGAGTTAAGCAACCGTAGATGCGTCTCATCCCCTTCTGGCGAGCGAAATTAAGCGCAAACTTTAGAAGGTGAGTGCCGAGTCCTTTGTTGCGGTAGTTTCTGGGCTTGAGTTTAAATACTTTCCGCCACCTTGGGATCTCCACGACATCATCGGAGATAATCAAGTCGCCTATTTTCATTTCTCCTGGCGGATATTCTAGGAGGCATTGAAGCCGACCAACTTCCTGATTTTGATATTGCAGCTTGACGACAAGAAGCCCAGATTCATCGTCATAATCGCCTTTCATTTGGTACTGGCGACCTTGCTTATCTTTAACTAATTGCTCTATCTCCTGAGTCATCCAGCCGTTCTCGTAGACTTTCTAAAGTGCCAAGGCATGATGGATTCCGCTTGATTCCAAAACCCAAGTCGCTGTTATAGGTGTACTTGTAGCGATCGCGCGATTATCTATAAATTACTTTTTGAAAGTTATTGCTTATGATGCATTAGGCATTTATATAGCTTGGGCAGCCCATAGATTATTCCACCAAATTCTAGCTTTAGGGCAGGTCAATCGCTAACTGAGAAGCAAGCTCTATTTACACCAATGAAGTAATTTTAGTGAAAGCTGGAACCATAATATTGCCACTGTTAGATGGAAGCATAAGCCTGCCGTTGCGGCAAAGTTATGGGTAAAGTCACAAGGAAGCTAGAAGGCACAAACGTCACAAAAAAGCTGGTGACAAGATTTGAACTTGCGACCGGCTGATTACAAATCAGCTGCTCTACCCCTGAGCTACACCAGCAACCAATGTATACAATAGCAATTTTTGAATTAAATATCCAGTCCTTTCAGTATTAATACCCAATTCGATTTTAGAAAAACGAGTCTCATAAATTACTCGGCTGATTTGGGCTAGAGCAGCGATCGCCCTCGCCTTCATCTTTGCCAAACCTCTGGCTGAAATTTCCTTGCGTAACTAGACACAAACGTTCTCAGTTGCTGTACGATGTATGTTCGTAACCATAAATTACGGTATCCCGACCGATGTACCGGGGATTAAAGGAGAGCGTTCATGCGTTTGTGGCAAATTACTCGGCTTAAGGCACTTCAACCGTGGAAACAACAGACAGCCAGATGGCTGAAGGTCACTTCCCGGAAGGGTTTTGTGTCTCTGTTCCTATTGGGGATGAGTTTAAGCGTAGCGATCGCATCTTGCGCCCCCAGCAACTCTAATTCCCCGACAACTACTGCTCCAGGTAGTGCTAGTCCCGCGGCAAAAACCGGCGATGCACAAGTAACCCTCGTCTCCTACGCAGTGACTCGCGCCGCCTACGAAAAAATTATTCCCCAGTTCACTGCTAAGTGGAAGCAGGAACACAACCAAAACGTTACCTTCAACCAAAGCTATGGTGGATCTGGCTCCCAAACCCGTGCCGTAATCGATGGTTTAGAGGCGGACGTTGTAAACCTGGCTCTCGCTCTTGATACCGAGAAGATTGAGAAAGCCGGGTTGATTGAAACTGGTTGGGAGAAAGAAGCACCGAATGGTGCAATTGTCACCAGATCTGTTGCAGCACTGGTTACTCGCGAGGGCAATCCTAAAGGAATTAAAACCTGGGCAGACTTAGCCAAAGATGGCGTGCAAGTCATTACAGCTAACCCCAAAACTTCTGGTGGCGCTCGCTGGAACTTCTTAGGTTTATGGGGTTCTGTGACCAGAACGGGCGGTGATGATGCTAAAGCCCAAGAATTGGTCACTAAAGTTTACAAGAATGTCCCCGTGCTACCGAGAGACGCCCGCGAAGCCAGCGATGTCTTTTTCAAGCAAGGACAGGGAGATGTTTTAATCAACTATGAAAACGAAGTAATATTGGCTGGACAAAACGGTCAGAAACTGCCTTATGTCGTGCCCGATACGAATATCTCCATCGATAGCCCTGTCGCCGTTGTGGACAAAAACGTTGACAAACACGGCACAAGAGAAATTGCAGAAGCGTTTGTCAAGTTTCTGTATACCCCAGAAGCCCAACGAGAATTTGCCAAGGTGGGATTCCGACCCGTTGATCCGACAGTAGGGGAAGAAGTCGCGAAGCAGTATACCCCAGTTAAAACTCTCTTCACCGCTCAAGATTTAGGGGGCTGGGACGAGATCCAGAAGAAGTTTTTTGATGACGGAACAATTTTTGACAAAATTCAAGCTGGTGGCAGATAAAGACTGACTAGGAGCTAATTGCTAGTTGCATCATGATCAACCAACAAAAGATTAAGATTCGTTAGCAATTAGCCACCAGTAAAACCAAGAACAAGTACCAAATTTCATCATCCTTATAATCCTGGATACTTTCCTATGGCTGTATCGGCTCCTCCTCAACAAACTTCTGTGTCGAAAAACCCATTTCACCAGATAACCAGTATGTCCTGGCCTTGGCGGATTACTTTGGGGTATCTCACCTTCATGCTCATCCTGCCCGTGTCCGCCCTTCTGTTGAAAGCAAGTACAGAGAAACCGATTGATTTTTGGAGGATTGCTACCAGTCCCGTCGCTCTTGCGACCTACGATGTCACCTTCATCACAGCCTTGATTGCGGCACTGCTGAATGGGGTGTTTGGCGTTTTGATTGCTTGGGTTTTGGTTCGCTATGAGTTTCCATTCAAACGGTTCATTGATGCAGCCATTGATTTGCCTTTTGCGCTGCCTACTTCAGTCGCGGGTTTGACACTGGCAACGGTCTACAGCGAGAACGGTTGGATTGGTTCCCTGCTAGCACCTTTGGGGATTAAGGTGGCATTCACGCGATTGGGAGTGGGGATCGCGATGGTGTTTATCTCCTTGCCATTTGTGGTGCGAACCTTGCAGCCTGTATTGCAAGAAATGGAGCATGAAATTGAAGAAGCCGCTTGGTCTTTGGGAGCCTCTAAATTTCAGACCTTTTGGCGGGTTGTTTTGCCACCTTTAATGCCAGCAATTTTAACAGGTGTAGCGTTGGGATTTGCCCGTGCTGTTGGAGAATATGGCTCGATCGTAATTGTGGCGGCGAATATACCTTTTAAGGACTTAATCGCCTCTGTTTTGATTATTCAGCGATTGGAACAATATGACTATTCAGGCGCAACGGTGATTGGCACCGTTTTATTAGTAATTTCGCTGTTAGTTCTAATCGTAATTAATCTTTTGCAAGCGTGGGGACGACGGTATGAACTCTAATGTAGCAGGGAAGTCTTTTAATCCAGATTCAAAAACGCCTCAAGTCTCCTCAATCCAGAAGGAAAAAAGCTGGGTAAAATTTGTTTTGATTGGGGTAGCGATCGCTTACTTAGCTGTGATTCTGTTCATTCCAGCCATCAACGTCTTTGTGCAAGCATTTAAGGGAGGGATTGGCCCCTTTATACACAATCTGACGGAACCCAACTTTCTTCATGCTGTAAAGCTGACTATCTTGATCGCCCTAATTGTCGTACCGATGAATGTCGTGTTTGGACTCTGTGCAGCTTGGGTGGTCGCACGACATCGATTTCGGGGTCGAACCTTTCTCATCAGCCTTTTAGACATCCCCTTTGCCGTATCCCCAGTCGTCGCTGGACTGATGATCGTGCTGCTCTATGGACGCAATGGTTGGTTTGGGTCGCTGCTAGCGGCAGCAAACATAAAAATTATTTTTGCCGCGCCTGCAATGATATTGGCGAGCGCATTTATTACGATGCCTTTTGTCGCCCGTGAAGTGATTCCTGTTTTGGAAGAAGCTGGTTCAGATCAAGAAGAAGCGGCTAAAACGTTGGGTGCGAATGACTGGCAAATCTTCTGGCGCGTCACTCTGCCGAATATTCGCTGGGGTCTCCTCTACGGCGTCATTTTGACCAACGCCAGAGTCATGGGCGAGTTTGGTGCCGTCTCGGTTGTATCTGGCAATATTGCGGGCAAAACTCAAACCCTGCCGTTGTTTGTGGAGGAAGCTTATAAGCAATACCAGACTCAAGCATCTTTCTCAGCCGCCGTTCTGCTTGGCGCACTCGCGTTAGTGACCCTGGTCTTGAAAGAAATTCTAGAGCGTAAAACCAGTATTAAAGATGTTGAATAGGAGGAATTGAAGACTATGTACAGTACAAATGACTTGCCTGTAAATACCTCTAAACCAGCTCAATCTACGACTGGGCACGAAGATAAAAGACCTACTAAAATGCGTGTCAGAATCCGCATTCCCAAGGAATATCAGGAAGATCCAATCATCTCACGACTAGTCTCTCACCACGGTGTCACAGTTAATATTGCTGCTGCCCTTTTAGGAGCCAACGCTAGAGATGATGGCTGGTTTGACCTAGAACTCTCAGGATCGACTCGCCAACTTCAAAGCGCCTTAACTTATTTGAATGAACTGGATCTAGAACTGTGGGGCAAATCTGACAGCGAACAAGATGGGTGGTAACGAAAATTTAAAAAGGCAAAATTAATAATAGAAATTATTAATTTTGCCTTTTTATTTGTTAAGCCATATTACTCTCAATCGCCCAACGAGCTAACTCCGTGCGGTTATGGAGATTCGTTTTACCTAACATATTGGATACGTGGCTCTCAATCGTGCGCTGAGAGACGTTCATCTGCTCAGCAATTTCTCGATTTGCCATACCTCTTGCCACAAACTGAACTACTTTCAGCTCGGTCGGGGTTAATTCTACAGTGTCAGGTACCTGGAGTTTCGACCCTCCTTCGGTTCCTCTAGCTGGATGATGAATTAGGCGAGTGGCCTGCTTAAGAGAAGATTCCACTTGCGCCACCAATTCTTCAGGCTCAAAGGGCTTGACCATGTAGACATCTGCCCCAGTATTGAGACCCTTGACTCGGTCTTGACTTTGACCTTTCGCTGAGAGGAATAGAACTGGAATCCAGCTGATGCGGGGATCTTCTCTGACGTGTTGCACAAGGGCAATTCCGTCCATCTCTGGCATCATGACATCACAGATAATCATGTCAGGAATATCATGCTCTAGAACTTCCAGTGCTTCCCGACCATTTTCAGCGGTGATGACTTCGTACCCCCGAAATTCCAGGTAGTCCTTGACCAGCAAAATCAGGTTGGGGTCGTCATCAATCAGCAACAGTCGTTTGTTATCTCTTATACTGGTGTCTTTCATGCTGTGCCACTCGCCAAGCCTGGAATTGTGAAAATTTAAACCGTTTTGTACGTATAGTTTACGTTTTTTTCAGCACCCTGCTGCACCGACTCCTACTAAGTCTAGGCAATTCCTATAATCTCTTTTTAGAAAATTATAGTCACTGACATGGGTCACAACGACGAAAATCTAGTAGGTACACGGAAGAATATAACGTAGCTACTATGTTACTGTATAGGGTTTTGGTAGTGGATGAACCAAGAAAGCGTATTCTTGCACAATTTTGTTGCCAATCAGATGTTCTTGGATAATCCGCTCAATGACTTCAGGAGTCGCTCCACGATACCAAACACCATCTGGGTAAACGACTAGAATTGGGCCTTGGGAGCAAACTCGCAGACAGTTTGCTTTGGTGCGGAAAATGCAAAGAGGGCTTTTGTCGGAAGGCTTGTCTAGTTTTAGCTCTTTAAGTCGCTTTTTCAAGTAATTCCAAGATTCTAAACTGGTTTCCTTGGAGCAACACTGGGGTAAGGTTGGATCGGCACAGATGAAGACATGGCGCTGAATTTGATTCAGTCCCAAGGTCTGCACACAAGCGGCGAGAGCGTTTGGGTCTGATGATTGACAAGTTTCAGGAATTTCAGGGCTAGACTCAGCCACTGTGTTTTCAGTCATTATTTATTTGATTTCCTTGGAAGAAGCGAGATATCCGTTTTTTAGGAGATTTTAGCGGTTCCAATTTTTTTTAGCAGATTGAGTGCGAGCGCGCTATGCCATCCCAATGACTAAAGCTATCTTTGTGTCTTAAGCATTTCTACTAAAGTCTTCCGACAACCGGATAAGTTCGGGAACCCGTACAAAGAATTTTGTTGCGATCGCACACTGGTTGGGCTAAATTAGCACTCAGAGGTTGAGAGTGCTAATTCTCAACGAACGAATCGTGTGTCTTGAGTCAAACCTGTAATAGGAGCGAAGTTTGTATGGCAGCTGTATCTCTAAGCGTATCCACTGTTAAGCCGCTGGGCGATCGCGTTTTTGTGAAAGTGAGCGCTGCTGAAGAGAAAACCGCTGGTGGAATTCTTCTTCCTGATAATGCCAAAGAAAAGCCTCAAGTAGGGGAAGTCGTCGCTGTGGGACCTGGCAAGCGCGATGACAAAGGCACTCGTGTTGAGTTGGAAGTCTCTGTGGGCGACAAGGTTCTCTACTCCAAGTACGCTGGCACAGACATCAAACTCGGCACAGAAGAGTACGTTCTGCTCTCAGAGAAGGACATTTTAGCAGTCGTTTCATAAAGTTATGAGTTCTGAGTTGAGAGTTCCGAGTTAAAAACATCTGCTTAACTCAACGCTCAAAACTCAACGCTCAACACTCCTTCAAAACTCAAAACTCAAAACTCAAAACAACTGAGGAACTATGGCTAAGCGCATTATTTACAACGAAAACGCTCGTCGCGCCCTGGAAAAAGGGATGGACATCCTAGCTGAAGCAGTGGCTGTCACTCTCGGCCCTAAAGGCCGCAACGTGGTACTAGAGAAGAAGTTTGGCGCACCGCAAATCGTGAATGATGGTGTCACCATTGCCAAAGAAATTGAATTAGAAGATCACGTTGAAAACACGGGTGTCTCCTTAATTCGTCAAGCTGCTTCTAAGACCAATGATGCTGCTGGTGATGGCACCACGACTGCAACCGTTCTCGCTCACGCAATCGTAAAAGAGGGCTTGAGAAACGTTGCTGCGGGTGCGAATGCAATTTCTCTGAAGCGCGGGATTGACAAAGCCACTGGCTTCCTGGTGGAAAGAATTGCCGAACACGCCAAACAAGTAGAAGATTCCAAAGCGATCGCTCAAGTTGGAACCATCTCTGCTGGTAACGACGAAGAAGTCGGTCGGATGATCGCTGAAGCGATGGATAAGGTGGGCAAAGAAGGCGTCATCTCCCTAGAAGAAGGGAAGTCCATGACCACCGAACTAGAAATCACTGAAGGGATGCGCTTTGACAAAGGCTACATCTCTCCCTACTTCGCTACCGACATGGAGCGGATGGAAGCGGTTCTGGAAGAGCCTTTCATCCTGCTGACCGATAAGAAAATCACGCTTGTCCAAGACTTAGTGCCCGTTCTGGAGCAAGTCGCTCGTGCTGGTCGTCCTCTGATCATTATCGCTGAGGACATCGAGAAAGAAGCACTGGCAACCCTAGTAGTTAACCGCCTGCGGGGTGTGCTGAACGTGGCTGCTGTTAAGGCTCCTGGTTTTGGCGATCGCCGCAAAGCAATGCTGGAAGACATTGCCGTTCTCACTGGTGGTCAGCTGATCACCGAAGATGCTGGTCTGAAGCTGGAAAGCACCCGGTTAGAAATGCTGGGCAAAGCTCGCCGCATCAACATCACCAAGGACAACACCACAATTGTCGCCGAAGGCAACGAAGCTGCTGTGAAGTCTCGTTGTGAGCAAATCCGCCGTCAAATGGACGAAACCGATTCTTCCTACGACCGCGAGAAGCTGCAAGAGCGTCTAGCTAAGCTGGCTGGTGGCGTCGCTGTCGTCAAAGTGGGCGCTGCGACCGAAACCGAAATGAAGGACAAGAAGCTGCGTCTGGAAGATGCCATCAACGCGACTAAAGCTGCTGTGGAAGAAGGGATCGTTCCTGGCGGTGGCACAACCCTAGCTCACCTGACTCCCCAACTGGAAGAGTGGGCAACTGCCAACCTGAAGAATGAAGAGCTGACAGGTGCGATGATTGTTTCTCGTGCTTTGGCTGCTCCTCTGAAGCGGATCGCTGAAAACGCCGGTCAGAATGGCGCTGTCATCGCTGAGCGCGTCAAAGAGAAGGACTTCAACGTCGGCTACAACGCCGCGACAAATGAGTTCGTCGATATGTTTGAAGCTGGTATCGTTGACCCCGCTAAGGTGACTCGTTCCGCTCTGCAAAATGCCGCTTCTATCGCTGGCATGGTGCTGACCACCGAGTGCATCGTGGTTGACAAGCCTGAGCCGAAAGATGGCGCTCCTGCGGGTGCTGGCGCTGGCATGGGCGGCGACTTCGACTACTAATTTACTCTCTGGGTGGGCATTGCCCACCTACTAATTAAAAAAGCTGTTTCCTAGTGGAAGCAGCTTTTTTTGTTTGAACCGCGTTAGCGAAGCCGCAAGGGAGCGCTTAGACGCAAAGGGCACGAAGCAAGAGAAAGAGGAGGGCGATCGTAATGTTGATGTTGCCATATAGACTCTTTCTAAGATAATCGCTCCCAGGTACTCCCAAACAAATCATATTTATTACAACAATTGATCACACATAAATCTTTCATGCTTCTTGATAGAGCAGTGTAAACCAGATAATCAAGAGATTTTCCTGTATTCATGAGATGGTTTATCTCTGGTGTCAATAGGATTACTGTCTTTAGTTCCCACCCCTTGAAACTGTGAATAGTTGACATTTTTAACCTGCTATCACCCATCCAGAATGATTTTTTGTGATAATGGCTCTTCTCTGGATCTTCAAACACATGATTTACATTTATGCCCTTACTTTCAAAAATATTAACCAGGTTCCAGCCAGTTTTATGGTCTGGAACTAAAAAAATAATGTCACTGGGCTGGACACCTTTTTCAAAAAAATATTTGTATGCTTTTTCGCAAAGTTCTATTCCTTTGTTTACAGGAGATACATTTTCCCAAATAAGTTTTGGATTATTAAATAACTCCATTTGATTTGAAACTATTGGGATATCCTCTGGATCTCGGTCAAGAAATTGAACTGCAAAATCATTGACTACTTGTACAAGTAAATTTGGTAATCTATATGATTTGTTTTCTTTTAGTTCTCCCCAGCGTCCCCTAAACTGTACATTTTTCATTTGTCCATTTGTCCATTCTAAATCTCTTTTATAAATATTTTGCCTGGGATCGCAAACCAGGAGTAATTCATTCCTTAGAGTTAAATACTTGCAAAGTAGACAGTACCATTCCCAACAATAATCTTGACCTTCATCAATCAAAATTGCATCAAATTTTAATTGCTGTCTACTAGCTTTATAATTAGATTTATCAGTGATAGCTTCAAGCAAACGGTTTGGTACAATAGTCTTAAAAATCTCATCAATGTCAGTTTTATTACTAATAGGCCATTTCATGCCTAATCGCTTATATTCATCACTACAAAATCCATGAAAATGTTTAAATACAATATTTTTCCCTTGAAAGTCAAACGGTGTACGGGCTATCTGATCTCTTATATAATGCCAAAGGGTAATATTAAACGTTATAACCAGAACGTGCTTACCCTCTGAAGCTAATCTTGCTGCTCTATAAGCCAGTATTAATGTCTTGCCACTACCAGCTACAGCTTTAATACGGTGATGCCCAGGATTTGGCTTGGAGTGTTGGTCTTGACTTGAATCTAGTTTAATCTTTGTACCTTGCTCTTTACTATGAAATGGAGGAGCAAGCCAAACTCTTAAAGTCTCAAAAATCTGGCTATCTTTAGGCTCAATAAAATTGCTGCGTTGATAATTAGCATCTGGTACAATACTTAGCAGTTTTTCTTTATTTAGAGCATCATGACCTATCATTGGCTCATATTTTGAGCCTTTATATTTTGATTTTTCAAGAAACTCAGTTACTTCCTGAGTAGTTGCCTTGTGAAAGTAAACACCAGTTTTTATAAGGCTAAAAGCCTTTTTGTTATTATCAATTTTTTCTCCTAAACTAGGTATGTAAAGATTTAATATATTGTTCCTGTAATGTCGTACTTGTTCAATTGGGTTGTCAACAATGTATTTTCCTGTTGAATTACTAACAAATAAATTATCTGAGTCCCATTGATAGCTACGTAAATTCCAATCTTTAACTTCATATACCATTACACCTACCTGGGGATTTAAAATTACAACATCTGGTCTGTCACCATTTAGAAACGGTTGTACATAAATATCCCAAGCTGGGGGTAAATACTTATCCAAAAATTCTGCTAGCTTTCTTTCGCCTTCAGTCAAAGGATTGCTAAAATTATTTATTTCATTCCAACTGGGAAAAATACGTGCCATAAAATTTATTAAAAGTTTATTTAATAAGTGCGTTACTAGCCATGCAAACATAGCGAATAAGCATCCGCATCAGGAATAGCACCTAGATTTAAATAAATACAAAAATATACTTACGGAGTTTTACAGTTGCTCACCCTAAATTTAAGCAAAGTGAGCGCACCCACCATTACCCAGCGCCATCACTCTGGCTTTGGTTTAATTTTTTCAAACTTCTATATTAATTTTGTCTGAGGCGAGAATTGCTGCCACTTCTTGTAAAAGCTCGTTTTGTTCTTTCTGAATGGCTTCTAGCCTAGAGGATATCTCTGCCAGTCGTTGCTGTTTACCTTTCTCGACAGAGTGAAAATTTGAATCTGATAAAGCTGGGAGTTCAGCATTCTTAGCACCCGTTAACTGTTGGAAAGCTAAGCCTCCAAACTTGGAAATTGATTGAAAGCTAACTCCAAATAAGAGCTGAATTAGCTTAAAAGGAGCTTTCAAGATTGATAAGCTAGTTGTCTCAATTAAGCGACCAACTGCTTTGATTAAGCTCCCAGCGATCGCTATCGCAAACAACAAAACAACTAAGCTGACAATTGGGTGATTCGTCGCCCAGATGAATACCTGAAGTAGCCGCAAGACGGAGGGGTGAGCTTGCAGCCATTCATTGATAGAAGAAGCGATCGCTGTTTGAATTGGATTAGACATAACACCACCAGAGCTAAACGCTTTTTGCTGCGTTTGTTCGTATAGAGCCTTTGGTTCCTCAATTGTGATGTTATCGTTTTCCCGAACAAGTGCGATCGCGTCACACCTATGTTTCACATAGCACTTGCAACGGTTGAAACCGAACGCGCAGCCTATCTCTTGGGTGGCTGGTGGGAATCTCTACTGAATCTAGGCGTTGATTTGGTAATAGTTCCCACTGATAACCCCGTAGTAAGTGGGCGGCTACAATTTTCATCTCCATTTTCGCAAATGCTATCCCAATACAAATTCGTGGCCCACCACCGAAACCAATTAAACTAAAGGGACGCTGCTTGTGTTCTTGCCGTTGGGGGCTGAAGCGATCGGGATCGAAACGTTCTGGTTCGGGGTAAACCGTTGATAGTCGATGAGTCCCGATAATCGAATACACCGCCTGCCACCCAGATGGAACTTGAAAGCTATTAAACTCAAATGGTTTGACGACACCGCGAAAACCACCCCCGACGGGCTGATGCAGTCGTTCAGTCTCGCAGAGAATTTGGTCTAGATAAGGCATTTGCCCTAATTGTTCTAAATTTACTCCTCCCCTAGCCGCAAGCTGCTGCTGTTCTTCCCTGGCGCGTTGCAGAACCTCTGGGTGACGGGCTAACTCCAGGCACAACCAAGTCAGCATCGAAGTGGTCGTTTCATGCCCAGCGAAGAGTAACAGCATTGCTTGGGCGCGGATTTCCTTTTCGCTCATGCCGTTACCGTCTTCATCCTTAGCTTGTAATAAAAGGCTGAGAACGTCTTTAGTCGGATGTTGCTGGCGATCGCGCACCACTTTGCCCAAATGTTCTAAAATTTCGTTACGAGCAGCGATCGCTTTCCCAAACTGCGTAAACGGTAAAGGCAGCGGATTGATGGCAAATAGACCATTTGTTAGTCTTGTAAACAACTGGCTCAACCGAACACCTTCAGCCCCCGGATTCGTACCCAGCAATAATTGACTAGCAATATCAAACGTTAGCTGTTTGAACTCATCAAACCAGGTAAATTCCTGTTTCTGCTGCCATTTTTCGAGATAGCTTTGCGTAATCGACTCCATTGTGGCAACGTAGTTTCCTAACGCTGCGCCATGCAAAGCTGGCATCATCAGGCGGCGATTTCTCCGATGCTCCTCGCCATCTTGCACAAATAGTGATTCGCCCAGCAGTATTTTAAAATTGTTGGGCCACCCTTCGCGCCACGAGAAACAATCCATGTGGCTGGAGAGAACAAATTCAGATGCCTCTGGCCCCACCATAAAAACCGTAGGTTTGCCAATAACATGACTCTTAAAGATAGAGCCATATTGCTGATAGCGCTTTTCGATAAATTTGGGGTCGAACACAAACGCGAGTGTTTCGCCAAGCACCGGCAACCCCATCCTACCAGGAGGAAGTTTATCGCTGTTCATTATTTTTAATCTGCGTTAAAAGTTATAAAAAAATGAAGTATAAAGAGAAACTTCAGGGTTCTTCTTTTATACTTCATTTTTTGGTTTATCTAACAGTTAAAGACTGTTTTCAACCCAAATCTAAATCCGTCACGGCACCGACACTGCTAGAAGAAACTAACTTGGCATATTTTGCCAGTACGCCAGTTGTATAACGCGGTTTAGGCGGTTGCCAAGCAGCGCGACGACGCTCTAGCTCTTCATCAGGTACATGAAGGTGTAACAGGCGATCGCGTGCATCAATTGTAATGGTATCGCCTTCTTCAACGAGAGCGATCGCGCCTCCTACAGCCGCCTCTGGGGCTACGTGACCGACAACCATGCCGTAAGTCCCACCAGAGAAGCGTCCATCGGTAATCAAGCCAACAGCATCCCCTAATCCCGCACCAATCAGGGCAGAAGTGGGAGCCAGCATTTCTCGCATTCCAGGGCCACCCTTGGGGCCTTCGTAGCGAATCACCAGGACATCCCCACGGTTGATCTTGCCAGCCAGAATGGCTGCTAAAGAAGCTTCTTCAGATTCAAATACCCGCGCTGGGCCTGTTATTGAAGGGGTTTTGACGCCGGTAATTTTGGCGACAGCCCCTTCCGTTGCCAGATTGCCTCTCAGGATGGCTAGGTGCCCTTGAGCATACATCGGGTTATCCCAGGGACGGATAACATCTTGGTCAGCACGGGGCTGTTCTGGGACATCTGCCAAGACTTCAGCAATGGTTTGTCCGGTGATGGTCAGGGCGTCCCCATGTAGCAAATCGTGTACCAGGAGCATCTTCATCACCTGGGGAATTCCACCGGCTTTGTGGAGGTCAGTGGCGACATACTGACCGCTCGGCTTGAGGTCGCACAAAACTGGAACGCGGGCGCGAATGATTTCAAAATCATCCAGACATAATTCGACGCCAATTGTATGAGCGATCGCGAGTAAGTGCAGCACGGCATTCGTAGAACCGCCCACTGCCATAATTACAGAAATGGCATTCTCAAACGCTTTTCGGGTAACAATCTGTCGCGGTAAAAGTTGTTTTTTAATTGCCTCTACTAGGACAAAAGCAGATTTCTCAGCACTTTCTGCTTTTTCAGCATCTTCTGCTGCCATTGTGGAAGAATAAGGCAAGCTCATCCCCATCGCTTCAAAAGCGGAAGACATTGTATTGGCAGTGTACATTCCGCCGCAAGAACCGGCACCCGGACAAGCCTTGCGTTCTACTTGCAGCAACTCATCCGTGTCAATTTTCCCGGCACTGTGTTGCCCCACCGCTTCAAAAGCACTCACAACCGTCAAATCGCGCCCGTTGTGATGTCCCGGTTTAATCGTACCGCCATACACGAAAATAGCCGGAATATTCATCCGAGCGATCGCAATCATCGCTCCGGGCATATTCTTATCGCAGCCCCCAATTGCCAGCACTCCATCCATACTCTGCCCGTTGCAGGCAGTCTCAATCGAATCGGCGATGACTTCCCGCGACACTAGGGAATACTTCATCCCTTCGGTGCCCATTGAAATCCCATCGCTGATGGTAATCGTGCCGAACATCTGAGGCATCGCCCCAGCCACCTTGGCTCCAGCTTCAGCCCGTTTCGCTAAATCATTTAACCCCATATTGCAGGGGGTAATGGTGCTGTACCCATTGGCAATTCCCACAATGGGTTTCGTAAAATCCTCATCTCCAAAACCAACAGCACGTAACATAGCCCGGTTGGGCGATCGCTGTACGCCTTGGGTGACGACTTGGCTTCTCAAATTCTCCGGCATTCTCTGTCCTTAAGATTGCTTTTCGGTGGATCGGCTATTCTCTTTGCAGGTTTGGTGTTTGAGAGAAGGTCTCCCCATATAACTAGATTACAGGAATCTTCTTGTCAAAGAGCTACCCGCTGACAGCTACCAGGTGGCAGCTATTTTGTAACAATTAGAGTTAATTGAGCGGAGTTGAGCGCTCAAGTTAGGAATAAGATTCAGTAGCTAGAGATTAACCTCTAGTTCTCATGATTATTTAGGAGTTTCCAGCCTTGTAAATCTTTGATAGAAAATGCGCGAACTAACAAGTCAGCGCTAGGCTAACGCCTCGCTTCGCTGTTTTCATGCCCAAAGGGCTGTACGCTATTGCCACCCCTCCGCCAAAATTCTAGGCGCGGTGAAGCATAGTGACTTTATCCCACACTTAACCTTACGGTTATAGTGTAAGCTTTCTCAACCTCACGGCTACTGGTTCTAGTATCCAACAGGCAAACTCGCTCAAGCATCTACACTGACTGAATGTCCAACAATTAAACTGACCCAGGCTCCAAACGCGAGTTCCACCGTTTTTGAATCCCGCTCGAAGTGAAGGATCTAAACAAATGTTCGCTCTACCTGTGTACCCAGGAGGTTTTACGCACTCAAGGGTTAGGGAGTGTCGCCTCCTGCTTCAATGTGTCATGGTTCTGTGTCGATCCCAATCGTCGATTAGAACCTTTATTTTTGGCTTTGAGCGTCTGTCATCCCACCCTTGGGCAGTTGGCATAGACTGCGATCGCTATTTTCCTGCCACTCTAGGAGAGGGGTTGAACCCCATCCCTAACGACTGTAGCGGCAGTACCCTGAAGGGAGGTCTAGATGGATGCCGATGAACTGAAACGTCTCTACGCAGCAGGCGAACGAGATTTTCGAGAGGTAAGTCTGCGAAGAGCAGACCTGATGGGAATTGACCTGAGCGAAGCGAACCTGCGGGGAGCAGACCTGCGCGAAGCAAATCTAATTGGGGCATACCTAATCGGAGTCAACCTACGGGAGGCAAATCTCAATGGAGCGGTTCTCCGCGCCAATCTCAGCGAGGCAAATCTTATCGGCGCTAGCCTGATTGACGCCAACCTGAGCGAAGCGATTTTAACTGAAGCGAGTTTACGAGCTGCCAATCTCAGCGGAGCTAACCTCGCCGGAGCTAACCTGAGTCACGCTCTTTTGAGCGAGACTATTCTCCGCGATGCCAATCTGACTGGAGCCAAACTAATTGATGCACCCTTAAGTCGAAGCAACTTGACGAATGCTACGTTGATTGGAGCTGTGCTGGAAGGTGCAAACTTAACGAATGCCATTCTAATTGGAGCCAACCTGGAGAAAGCCAACTTAGCGAACGCTGTTTTAAATGGAGCCAGTGCAATTGGAGCAAATCTCACGCAAGCAGACTTGAGCCGCGCCAAGATGAGCGGAACCAATCTGACAAATGTCATCTTAATTAAAGCCAATCTGAGGGGAGCAAATGTAAGTTGGGCGACTCTGCGAGGAGCGAATCTCACCGGAGCTAACTTGTACAGGTCAAAACTATGCTGGTCAAACCTAACTGGGGCAATTCTCACTGAAGCGGTTCTCATTGACGCTAACCTAAATCGGGTCAATTTCCGTGACGCCGATATGACTGGTGCCATCATGCCTAATGCAGCTACGCACGAGTAGCGAAGTGACAAGTCAGCCCTAAACTAACGCCTTGCTTCGCTGTTTTCATGCCCAAAGGGCTGTACGCGATCGCCAGCAAGATTTTAGATTGGCAATTCATCGAAAATCAATCTAAAATCCAAAACTCCTAAGTCCACGCTAACTGGAAGCAATTTAGAGGCAATAGAAATGGATGGGGATGAGGTTTTAACACGATATGCTGCTGGAGAACGGGATTTCCAGAAGTTAGATTTGAAGGCGGCAAATCTGGAAGGAGCGAACCTACGCCAGGTCGATTTCAGCGAGACGATTCTGGAGGGAGTTAACCTAGCCGGAGCCAACCTGCGGGGGGTGAACCTAACAGGTGCCGATCTGAGTGGAGCAAACTTGAGTCGTGCTGATCTCACGGGTGCTGATCTCACGGGTGCTGACTTGATCGGAACCAATTTTGATAAAGCCAGACTGATTGGAACAAGGCTCGTTAAAACCGAACCGATTGGTGCTGAGTTAACTGGAGCGAACTTAACTGGCGCAAATCTAACTGGCGCAGATATGAGAAGGGCAAACTTGAGCTACGCCAACCTCAGCGATGCAATCTTGTGTGAAGCCAATCTGACTAGCGCCCTCCTCATTGGAGTAAATCTGAATAGAACCGACTTAATTAAGGCGAATTTGAGTCAAGCCGACTTAAGTGAAACTGATTTGAACGGAGCCGATTTAAGTGGAGCGGAATTGAGCGGGACAATTATGCCAGTTGAACACTTTACACCCAGCGAGAGCAAATGAGCCGCGATCGTTGGTAAATTCAACGATCAAATCCGACGATCGCGCCAAACTTAGTGGTAGAGATGCAATTCCTGCCAGTCTTCTACAATCTAGAAGCTAAAATCCAAAATGATATTTTGGATTCGACTCGCTTAAAAATATCACGTGATGGGCACACGCGCTTTCTACCAGTATTAAGAAATTTACAACTAAAATTATTAGGGGCAGTCACTAGTGTGCTACCCCTAAGTCAGAAAATCAGAGACGCAGGGCAACAATGCTGTGCGGAAATGAGCTATGCGGAAATGAGAAATTTACGAGTTATTGGAATCCCCGCCGACAACTTGCGACTTGAGAGCTTTAAACTCCTCGGACAACTCCTGACGATTAGAAGCTCGGAGTAAGTAGCGGTACACAAACCAGGCTGAGTAGCCAATTCCTACCAGTTCAAAGGTCGGCGCTAGCAGAGGAATATCATTAAGCGCATCCAGAACCGCCAGTGTCACCTTCACGGTAATGATGCCAGCTAATATTAGACCTAGAGTGGTCAAGGGGCGCTGGTACTCTGAGAAGAACTCACCTAAGTATTCGGGTAGTTCTGCGAAAAATGCGGAAATTTGTTCTCCAATTTGCTGCCACTTTTCCGTTGATTGGGTGGCTGGGGGTAGAGCTGCCAATTCGCCTGGGGCGTCAACTCTCATTTCTACCTGGGTTTTTTCGGTCTCTGGAGCGGAATAATCAGTTTGCATGGTGTCCATATCCTCCATATCGTTGTTTTAGGTACGATTGTGTATCGTTTAGGCAAGATAGCTGGGTACAATTGCGGGGTGAATTCCTCTTGCTCATATTATCAGACACCCCAAGACCACTTCGCTGAGTCCAGAATTTTCCGGTTAAAACTTAGTGATAATCGGGCGAGCGGTCTCCATGCATCTCCCAAAAGCGGGACGTAGCTAGAGAAAATAAAAAATTAAAAATCAAGAAACTTTTTAGCTCAATCTACGCTGTACGGATATAGATTAGAAACTAAAGCTGAAAAACATACCTAGTAAGCTTTTCGGGCGCAACTAAGCTCTCGGCAATACATAGATTGCCTTATAAATTTTTATTTTTAATTAAATGCTATTGGTCGTATTCCATCACTTTGGCGTAATCGCCCAAAGCATAGCAAGCAACTCGGAGGCTTCCCAAAGCCTGCCCTTCGACTCGGCTGTCTTGGAGGATTCGCGCTATCCTTAAGCGTTGTTCATAGTAGTCAATTGCTTTAGCGTAGTTGCTCAATGCCTCGTAAGCCACTCCTAAATGCGAAAGTGCCTGCTCTTGGGAGCGGAGGTCATCCGTTGCCGAAGCGATCGCTAGGCGTTGCTCTCCATAGTCAATTGCCGCAGAGTAGTCCCCGATTGCGTAGCAGGCGTTCCCCAGATTTCTCAGGATCTGTACCTCAATACGGTGATCTCCAGTCTGCTGCACGAGTGCTAAACGCTGCTTATAGTAGGCGATCGCTTTGACATAGTCTCCCAAAGCGTAGCAAGCATTTCCCAAATTTCTCAGGATCTGACCCTCTGCCTCTTGGTCTTGGAGTTCCCGCGCCACTATCAGACTTTGATGCTGGTATTCAATGGCGGCTGAGTAGTCTCCCAGTGCCTTGTAAGCTAGTCCGAGATTATTCAGCGCCGCCACTTCTGCACTCAAGTCTTTCAGTTCCCGCACGACTAGCAGACTTTGTTGCTGAAACTCAATGGCTTTGGCATGGTTGCCTAAGTGACGGTAGGCATTGCCGATATTTCCCAGCGCTTGACTTTCCAATCGCTGATCGTTGATACTTTGGGCGATCGCTAAACTTTGCCCAGAATACTCAACCGCTTTGGCAAAATTTCCCAAGGCATAGTACACTAGCCCCAAATTGCCGAGCGTTCTTCCTTGTCCTCGCTGGTCTTGAAGTTCGCCGTAGACCGTGAGTGCTTGATGAAAGGATAGTCGTGACGCCTCGAAATGACCGTTTTGGTGCTGCTGGGCACCTTGCTCCAGCAGTCGATCGGCTTCTCCCTTAGTGTAATTATCGGTTTTTGGCTGATGCTGGCTATGAGCGCTAATATCTGTAGGAGGAACAACAGTGATGCGTTCCTCCTCAGGTAGGTCGCCCTCTTGTTGGCTGTTGTGATGGTTAACGCGGCGATCCATATATTTTTCTCAACACCTTGATTCGCTTAGCACCGACTTGCGGTATAAGGCTAGGTCGTCTCTTTTTAGTGTTCCCGGATCGGCTGGTTAAGCTCTCATGCTTTGAACAAATTTTTCAAAAAACCTTACAATTTATCGCTTTAGGCGTTGGAATGCAACCCTTACTTGCCACTGGACGAACGCTGCTTAGGATTCGGTAGACGCAAATCGATAGCGGGTTTGTTCCCGAAATTTTCTAAAAACTTGCGTCTCCCGGCTAAAACATCAAGTAGATACAGGCGTTAGAGAGCGATCGCTCTGTTGAATTCCCGCTAAGTTTGGAGCGGTTTCGGTACAGTATACTTCACACGAATTATTCGGGCTTTCAACCAGTTTTACCTTATGCAGCTTTGCTCCTAATTCCCGGATAGGCTCTTGCAGAAGATTCCGGATATGAATGGCAATATTCTCAGCGGTGGGAACAACTTGGGCAAAATAGGCGATATCCTTGTTCAGGAAAGTATGGTCAAACGGCTCAACCACATAATCTTCTACTACCTTGTTTAACGCTCCTAAATCCACAATCATCCCTGTGCGCGGATCAATTTCGCCTTGAACTGTTACTTCCATGTGGTAGTTGTGCCCGTGACCGTTGGGACGAGCGCATTTGCCATAAATCTCGCAGTTCTCTTCGTAACTGAGGTTCGGATGAGCCAGTCTGTGAGCGGCGCTAAAGTGGGTACCAATTGTCAGATAAGCTTCCATTCCGTTTCCTTGATAGTCAGCCCAGAGTTCGGGATGTTCAAATAGTTGAATATTTACCAACGGTAAGTGAGGTGCTAGACGCTGCCAAATGGTTCGCGCGATGTTTTCTGTAGTGGGCAGGGTTTGTTGAAATTCCGACCACACATCGTTGAGATAACAGAAGTCTAGCTGACTGGTGACTTCCTGTTTGATCACCCGTTTGACTTCAGACAAGTTTTGCACCATGCCATACTCATCCAGATCCCCGGCAAGGGAGACAAACAAAACGTAGTTGTGTCCGTGTCCGGGCGACTGAGTGCAGCGACCAAACGCTTGTATATTCTCCGCTTGACTCAGTTCTGGCAGCCAATAACGGTGGCTCGCCGAAAACTGAGCGCGGCGGTTGATGATGCATCTCATAAGTCCAGTAACCAGCAGAATTATTAAGTTACGTAAATCATTCCCTTTATTCAGGATAATCGAAATTTAGGCGGGGATCTCCAATCTTTCTTGAAAAACTGCATCGGCAAAGTGAGAATTCAAAAGCGAAGATTCGCTCTCTAAAGCTCTTGAATATGCCACACTGAAGAACGGGAGAGAGTAGGCGCAGGTGGTTGCAGATTTGCTGTTTGTGCGAGTCTGAGGAAAGTCCGGGCTCCCGAAAGACCAGACTTGCTGGGTAACGCCCAGTGCGGGCGACCGTGAGGATAGTGCCACAGAAAGATACCGCCGGGAAAATTAAAAATTAAAAATGCAAAATGAATAATTTTTAATTGTCTCGGTAAGGGTGCAAAGGTGCGGTAAGAGCGCACCAGCAGCGTCGAGAGGCGCTGGCTCGGTAAACCCCGGTTGGGAGCAAGGTAGGGAATCAGGTTGGTCTTTTTCCGATTCCGTTTTAAAACCGCTTGAGGCGTCTGGTAACAGGCGTCCCAGATAGATAACCGCCCTTCCAGCGGCACTGCTGCTGTGGAGAACAGAACCCGGCTTATGACCGACTCTCTCCCTTAATCGCTTAACGGTTATTCACAAGAGCTAGAGAGCCGAGGGTGAGTCTAGGTTGAGAGATTCTCTAGCTCAACTGGCATTTGAAAAATTGGGTAAATTGAGCGATCGCCTATCGAGTCTTCCCGGCAAAACAGGACGAGCAAAGCCCAGTGTTGATTGGCGATCGCGATCGCGCTAGTAGAGGCTGCAAGGACGAGCGGTCGGAAAAGTAATCCTTTTCTCAGGCTAAATCAATTTAATTAATAAATTCAGTGAAGCTTCATGTAAAAATGAGCTTGTTTTTCTCTTGATGCAGTCACAAAAGTCAAGACTTCAAGAAATTTTGCATAGCCACCCGTAACATTTAGCGGTAATCTGTCTGCCAGAAGCGATATTTACACGATTTTGAACTCTTGTTAATCAGGGTGGCTTAGTGGACATATCATTGTTCCGCTCGATTGCGAACCAATACCAAGAATTGCGCGGTATTCACACGATCGCAACGATGAACGTTATCGGCGATCTCCTCGAAGATCAGTTGCTCAACCACAAACTTCCGGTTGATTTGTTTGCTGGCTTCCAGCGTTTCTCTCACTTCCTTGAACATCTCCGTCGATATAGTTACTTAGGTGAGGTATGTCGGCGGGTCTTTATATTTGGTGTTCCCGACGTTCATCCCCCCGAAATTCCGGGAATCGAATTTATTGGGCTTGAGCCTAACTCAGCCTTGTCCAGGGAGCGGTTTTGGCTGGTTGATACCCCCGATTTCTGGACGGCGGTATTGACTCAAGCCGTGGAAGGGCCAGAACGCAACAGCAGTAGTCAAAGCTTTGATGGGCTGTGGTCTTACGATGAAGAGGTAGTGGCGCGGGTTTCGTTGCTGATGTCCCAAGTTATGGGGACGTTTTACCAGCCGATCCGAACGCGAAACTACGTTCAGCAAAGTGCCCACATTGCCGAAATTAATGGACGGTTGCTGGGACGGCTTAAAGAAGCCGAACTCACGAGTCACCGCCGTTGGGTGCAGCTTTCTACCTTGCATAAATTTTCCACCGCTCTATCGCAGTATCAGCCTTTGCCTTGTATATTGCGAGATGCGGTGCAGATATTATTTACCAATTTTGGTGCCGCCGATGCCGTCATTGCCCTCAACTTGAACAATGACAATTTTATGGTGGTTTCCGCAGCAGGCAACATCAGCACCAACAAACCAATTGTCGGAATTAGCGATGGAGCTAGCGGTAAAGCAATCGGTGAGGGTAGATTGATTTATGTCGAAGATGTGCGCCAGAATGGTTTGATGGAACCCCTGATGCCCACGGCTCAAACGTTAATGGCAGCCCCGTTGCAAGGTCGTCGTCGCGTTTACGGTGTGGTGACGGTTGGTGGTAGAGAACCGAAGCAATGGAATGAGGAAGACGGTCAGACTGTGATGGCGATCGCTAAAATGCTGGCGGTACTCATCGAACAGAAGACCCAGCTCAGTGGGGATGTCGTGTTACAACTCAGACGTGCCAAACACTTAGAGCAGACAATCTCCAAGTTGCGTCAACCCATCGCCCGCCTGCGCGATTTGCAGCAAAAACTTCGGGAAGAAGTCCACCTCTTACCAATTCAACGAGAACTGATGGCTCAGGTTGAAGCGCTGTTCAGTGATGTTGCAAAAATGATTGGGGTTCCCCTAAGTCCAACGCATTCCCATGAATCTCAGCTATCCTCCTCGTCAAAAGCAGCTGCAAAGTCTGATCCAAAAGTTAGGGCTTCCACCGCAGGTACCAGTGCAGTGGTCGCTCCTCAACTTAGCGCTCACCCACCCCACAATTTCGACAACGGCGAACTATGAGCAATTGGAGTTCTTGGGGGATGCGGTAGTGCGGATGGCAGCGTCTGAATTTTTATGGGAAGTTTATCCTGATTGTTCTGTGGGTGAATTTTCGGCAATTCGCAAGGTACTGGTGAGCGATCGCACCTTAGCCGGTATTGCAGATAGTTACGGACTAGATCGCTACCTGTTAATTTCTGAAAGTGCCGCAGGTGACAAAGCTGGTCTTACCTCGCGGTTGGCAGACGCCTTTGAAGCGGTGTTGGGTGCCCTGTACCTGAGTACGCATACCTTAGAACTAGTGCGTCCGTGGCTAGATTCTCATTTTAAACAACTGGCATCCGAAATTCGGACAGACCCAGCCTACCAAAACTACAAGGACGCCCTCCAGGAATGGACGCAAGGTCATTACCAAATGCTGCCAGAATATCGAGTCGAGGAAACCAGACGAATTCACGGCGATCCAGAACGTTTTACCGCCGAGGTTTGGCTGCAAGGGCGTCGATTGGGTCAAGGCAAGGGACATTCTAAAAAAGCTGCCGAACAAGCTGCGGCGAGGGAAGCTTTTTTAGCCATTAGCAATTAGCCTAGTTCATGGCTAATTTGAAGACTGGTTAATGGGGAATGACAAAGAACAATTAGCCAGTCTTTAATGAACAACGAACAATAAACAACGATGAAAACTGGAATTGCTGTGTTGGGGGCTGGACGCTGGGGTGTACATCTCGTGCGGAATTTCCTAGAGCATCCTCAATCCCGCTTGGTCGCGGTATTAGACCCGAAGCAGGAGCGCCTGGAAGCACTTCGAGAACGGTTTAAGTTAGATGACAGCGTGCTGCTAACAACCGAATGGTCCCAGGTGCAGCAGATGCCGGAAGTCGAGGCAGTTGCGATCGCAACCCCAGCCACGACGCACTACACCTTGATCGCTGATGCTCTCCGGCAAGGCTATCACGTCTTATCAGAAAAACCGCTCACCCTCGATCCGTCTGAATCCATAGAACTGTGCCGATTAGCAGAACAACAGCACCGGCAACTCTTCGTAGACCACACCTATTTGTTTCACCCAGCGGTTGAACGCGGTAAAACCGCTGTCCAATCTGGAATTCTCGGAGATTTGCGCTATGGCTACGCCACCCGTACCCATCTAGGCCCTGTGCGCCAGGATGTTGATGCACTCTGGGACTTAGCCATCCACGATATTAATATTTTCAACAATTGGCTTCAGGCAACGCCAACTCAGGTGCAAGCCAGCGGCACCGTTTTTTTGCACCAAGAAGCCGGAATCAAAGATGAAGTCAATTCTCAGACTCCTCCCTCATCCCTGATTCTTCATCCTTTAAGAGACCTTGTTTGGGCGACACTCACCTACCCTAGCGGCTTTCAAGCCTTCATTCATCTGTGCTGGCTGAATCCTGATAAACAGCGTCGCCTGTGTGTGGTGGGGAGTGAGGGAACTTTGATTTTTGATGAGTTACAAGCAGAGGCACCGCTAAGCATTCAGCATGGACGCTTTGAAAATACCAGTGCTGGCCCTTATACGCCAGCCAATCAAAGCCGGGAAGTATTGAGCATAGAACCGGGCGAACCTTTAGGGCGAGTTTGCGATCGCTTTTTGAGCTGTATCCACCAGAACCAATCTTCAGAGATTTCTTCGGGATGGGTGGGTGCCCAGCTGGTACAGATTCTTCGATGTCTGAGCGAATCTTTACAACAGGGAGGACTGACGGTTACAGTTCCCCAGTCCGTGAAAAATTAAAGCTTCTTCAATTTTTCCTCTTTCAAGGCGATCGCGAAATCTTACGTTTCCCTGTATGTAAACAGAGGGATTGAGAAAGAGTCTGAGGTAAATTTTCACCATTGAGATGCCTTCTATACACCCCTCCTCGTTAACGAGGAGTGGGTTTCATTCCGCAGTCAAACAGATAGCTGAATTCTTAATTTTTTGCTGCATTCGTAGACTCAAGAGTTGGCAACACTGAAGTATCAATCATGGGCACGGCAATCTCCACGGTTGTGCCCAGACCAGCTCCTGCACTTGATAGCGTAATGCTACCTCCCATCAGTTCCATTAAGTTCCGAGAAATTGCGAGTCCCAGACCTGTGCCGCCAAATTTCCGAGTCGTCGTGCCATCAATCATGACAAAGGGGCGAAAGAGCTTATGCTGTTGATTCGGGTCAATACCAATCCCTGTATCGTGAACTGTTACAACAACACGCGCAGAAGGGACGAGACGCTCTTTGAGAGAGTTCCCAGTTCCTGTTAGAAGGCTTCGAGAAATGCTAGAAGCTCCATTCGAGATGCTAGAGGCATCTTCTCCTCTAACTTCTTGCCCATTGCCCACAGATGCCGCCGCCTGGATTTTTGTTTGTTCTTCATGACTCACTGTCGCGGCTTGAGCGACCCCATTCGATAAATGAGAGCTAGGAGGGACAGAATTCCCCACTGCCTGTTCTTTGCCATAACTAGTCTCTATCCGGGTGGTAATCGTAACGCTGCCTTTTTCAGTAAATTTAGTCGCATTGCCAACCACATTTAGCAGCACCTGCTTGAGTTTTGCGGGGTCAGTACGAACAGGAATCGATTCTGGCAAATCTGGCGTATTAAAGTGCAAACCTTTTTGCTGAATCGGAACAGCCTGTAAATCAATCACTTCCTTAAGCAACTTTCGCAGATCGACTGCCTCCATAACGACGGAAAGCTTACCCGCTTCAATTTTGGCAATATCCAGAACGTCATTGATGATTCCCAGGAGGTGAATCGCTGCATCATCCGCTCGCTGTAAGAAATCCATCTCTTCTTCGCGGTCATCGCAGCAGTCATCGCGTACCAGGCGAATGCAACCAATGATCGCATTCAAGGGAGTTCTTAGTTCGTGAGAAGTATTCGCTAGAAACTCATTTTTCAGCTGATTCGCTGCTTGTGCTTCTTTCCAGGCTGTTTCGATTTCTTCTGCCCATGCTTTCAGTCGCTCCACCATATTATCGAGGGCTTCCGATAATTGATTGAATTCCCGGATTTTGAAGTTTTGAGGAACTCGATCTGTAGAGTGAAAGTGCCCTTTCGACCCAGCGTAGTCTCTCAATTGCTCCAATGGCAGCGCCAGTTCGCGAGAGATATACAGCGTTGCCAGCAGGCTAGCGGCGATTAAGCCAAATGTCAGAATCACCAACACCTGTTGAATTTCTTTTAGACCCGATAAGGCACTATCTAAGCGAGTGACGGCTAAGATAACCCACTGGCGATCTGGCTGGTTGCTAATCGGGCTGAGAATTGGGGTATACCCTGCGAGTAATTCCACACCGTTTTTCTCGAAAGAAAACAAGTGCAGAAAATCATTTCTACCCGCGATCGCGTTTTTCATGACCGTTTCGAGCCTTTCCCCATCTGCCTCCTGCTTAATATTTCTTCCAACTCGCTGGGTAATCGGATGCGCCAAAATGGTTCCATCCTGGTCAATCACCACTGGATAGCCACTCAGAGACCCTGGTTTGGCACGCTCTTGTTTCAGTAGAGCTGATTGGACACTCAGGGCATAACGCAGAGAACCCGTGCTGTCATAAACAGGCGCACTGAAAATCAATCTTAGTTGGCTTTTTGGGCTGGGTTGATTCTCTTTAACGGTTGAATTGGGTGGGGAGATGCCTGGAAGCAGCGATTTCACCTGCACCTTGGAAGTATCTAACAGTAATTCCTGTTGCTGCTGGGGCCAGTGACTTGCATCTAGCGTACTGATGGGTTTCTCCCCACAAGTGCTGGCAGCAATGTTTCCCGTCTCAACGTTGATGAGTTGAATGCACTGGACTTGCGTTGGCAATTGTTGGGCGAGTTGGTTTAAAAATTTTTGATGCGCTTCGGGCGATCGCGATTGCAGTACGACTGCTTCACTTGCAGTCACTAAGTTGGCAGAGAGCGCTTTAATTGACTCGTTCATGCTCTCTCCTTTTCTCACTGCACTTTCGGTAAGATTTTGGCGAGCGGTTTCCAGTATGCTAGATCGTGCTTTTCTGTAGGTTACATACACCCCCATCAGCAGTACCGGGACGCTCAAAAGCAAAATGCGTGACAGCAGGATGCGACGGAAGGAGGATTGACCCGGCTTAGCCATAGGACTTCTCTAATTTGAGGTGTAAAACCCAATAGCAAGAATTCTCAAAAATCACCCCATCAGAGTGGGGGTATTGATTAGCCTACTTTTTTCTGGGTTAATCGTGTTGGTAGAGCGATACTGTTTGACAGATCCATTCCATCCTAGAACGGTTCCAGATCCTCGTATACTCTGGAAAGGTTGACTTTGTGGAATCTCTACACTAATTCCCGTAATATAAGCAATTCTTAAACTTTAATTAAATATTTGAGCGACCAGCAGCGATGACGGGATTTGTCTGGAAACGCCCTTCTACGACAGTTGTTTTGGCAATGAGTGCCGATGGCAAGATTGCGGATATTCGTCGCGATCGCGCCCGATTTTCGTCTCCAGCGGATCTGGCGCACCTGGAAAAACAGATTGCCCAAGCGGACGGAGTTTTATTTGGCGCAGGGACTCTCCGCGCTTACGGTACGACGCTGAGCGTCACGAATCCCGATTTGCTCCGCTGGCGACAACAGAGAGGGCGATCGCTCCAACCAGTCCAAATTGTTTGCTCTCAATCAGCCAATCTAGATCCGCAATGGCGCTTTTTTCGTCAACCCATACCTCGGTGGTTACTTACAGGAGAGGCAGGTGCCAAGCGCTGGCAAGGATGCTCAGAATTTGAGCGGATTCTAGAAGTGGAGGCAACGACCGATGGAATTAGCTGGATTGCTGCTTTTCAACAGCTCTGGGAGCTAGGCTTGGAACATCTCGCTGTCCTAGGAGGTGGGGAACTCGTAGGTGCTTTAGTGGCGGCTGATTTAATCGATGAATTCTGGTTCACGGTTTGTCCGTTAATTTTAGGAGGAGCGACAGCACCGACGCCAGTAGAAGGTTCTGGATTTTTGGCAGATTTTGCACCTAGGCTGGAACTCTTGTCAGTCGAGTCGATTGAGCAAGAAGTTTTTCTACACTACCGGCGGCAGCATTAGTTGAATTTGGTAATTGTAGATGAAAGTTGACAATTATTTGCACATCTCTATTGCACGAACGAAACAGAAATGATGTTGAAAATCGCTCGGACACTCATTGTTAGGATTTATAAACTAATTTGACCCAGAAGAAGCGATCGCGCCTGTTTCGGCTGTGTTCATCTGAGATCGCACACTTGTCTCAGATGACATTGAGTAATTAGGCGCGGAGTATCAAACCTCCGTGTATAAAAATTGCTTCTCCGTTAATCCCTAGGAGCAATTTTTTGTCAGCGATTATAAAAAAAAGAAACTCAGCCAGGAACTTTCCTTTTGGGTAAACGTCAACTGCCAACCTCAATCCCTAGCGAATGAAAAGGAATCCAAAGCGTTAGTAGCGACTGACACAATATTGTTGTAAAATTTCAGCAAGTATGGTGTGTTTTGAGGAGTTTTAGACCCGTGAAATCCCAGTGGAGAATAGAGAAAACAGCATCCTCAGCGCTAGTGTTTACAGCCTTTGGCTTACTAGCAGTTAGCCTCTCCCCAGCGATTGCAGCCACCGATATCGAACCAACCACAGCTGCTGAGGCAGTCCAGTCTTCAACCCAGGGATTCTCGACATCTACAGATTTAGCGACAGGAACGGATGTAACCGAGGCAAAATCGACAGCAAATTCGCTGGCGGTAGCTGCATCCGAGGGCACACTCGCATCGGCGAATGTACTGCCAGAACTAAAAGCATCGCCAACGGAACCGGCAGCAAGTTCGCCTAGTTTAGCGGCAACTCAAGAATCTGCCACTGCGGTAAATTTAACCCCCCCAACTGAAACAAGCCAGTTGCAACCGTCAGCTAGCTTACCAAAATTTTCGACTACAAAGTCTCCTATCTTGTCTGCTAGCCGTCGCAGCTTGGATGCATCTTCCACTACATCTGCAACAACAACATCTGCAACAACAAAAGAGGTTCGCACTCTTGTAGACGCAGCAACTGTTAGCAATCCCAACACCCTGCAAGCTCAAGTGCTGCCCTCTGAAGAGGCTAGCGAACAAATGCTTCCAGCGGGCGATCCTTTGGAAATGGGAAACCCAGAGGATATGGAAGCCAACCCATTGGATCAAGTCACCAATGTTTCCCAGTTGAGCGATGTGGAACCAAGCGACTGGGCTTACGAAGCATTGCGAAGTCTTGTAGAGCGTTACGGCTGTATTGCAGGCTATCCCGATGGCACTTTTCGCGGCAACCGGGCACTCAGTCGCTATGAATTTGCCGCAGGGGTGAATGCCTGTCTCCAGCAAATTGAGAAATTAATTGCCGCTAGTTCGGCTGATGCAGCTACCGAAGCGGATTTAGAAACCCTGCGACGACTCGTTGATGAGTTTGGACCGGAACTGGCGACCCTACGGACGCGGGTAGATAATCTGGAAGGTCGTACCGCCTTCTTGGAAAGCCATCAGTTCTCAACCACGACGAAGCTATTTGGACAGGCAGTCGTCGGCGTTCAGGGACGCAATGAGAATGAATTTGAGTTGTTCCTGAACCGAAAATCAACTGGGAACCGATTAGAAGACCAGAATACAAATCCCAACGTCATTAGCAACGTCCAGTTAAGTTTGTTCACCCAGTTCAGTCCTCGCAGCCTGCTGCTGACTGGATTGCAAGCGGGTTCTGGAAATTCGGGACCTCGTTTGCTCAATAACGACATGGTCTTCTTGGGATATGAAGGAGACACCGGGAACGACATTGTACTGAGCGACCTAACTTATCGTCAGTTAATTGGTAATAACTTTGCCTTCATCATCGGTCCGGAAGGAGTTAACCCAGTGAACGTTTTCCGGGGAGCAAACCGCGTAGAAAGTGCCGGTCAAGGGCCGCTTTCCCGCTTTGCTCAACGCAACCCAATTATTAATACCGGGGGACGTGGAGGCTTAGGCTTTGACTGGCAAGTGAATCCACGGATCAGTTTACAAGGCGTCTACTCTGCCAGCAGACCCGCAGATGCTTTTCGTGGGGGTATCGGCGGTGGACAAGATGGAGAAACCGCAGCTGGCTTGCAGTTAGTTGTATCGCCGCTGAATACGCTTGATATTGCTCTGCAATACGTCAACTCCTACTCTCCGTTTGGAAGATTGGGGACTGGCGTTGGCGATGATTTGGTTCTCTTACCGACTCCGGCAGGCAGAGGACCGATTAATACGAATGCTTTTGGTGCCAGTTTAGAATTCCGAGCAACGCCCAACATTACAATTGGCGGTTGGGGCGGCTACACGACTTCTGACCCGCAAGGAATATCAGGAAATGTAGAGACATTCAATTGGATGGCTTACCTCAATTTCCCCGATCTGCTTGGTGAAGGCAACCTCGGCGGTATTTATGTCGGTCAGCCGCCCAAAATTACCAGTAGTGACCTGCCAATTGGAAGAAACTACCCTGATTTTATTAGTGAGGGTGGCTTTGGGGATGAAGGCGGTCAGCCAGGAAGTACAACTCACGTAGAAGCTTTCTACCGCTTCCGGGTTTCCGACAATATTACAGTCACGCCAGGGGTGATCGTATTATTTAATCCGCTTCACAACCAGGACAACGATACAATCACAATCGGTGCCATCCGAACCACTTTTACTTTCTAAAAGTGGGCTGAAAAGTAGCGATCGCTTTGTCAGGGAGATTCATTCAAGGATCTCCCTGATAATTTTATAAAAACATTACAAATAACTTCGTAAGTAATTTCAACGCAAACCTCGCAACAGCCGAAAATAGAACAATTTTTTAAGTGTATTTACGTATATAAAACGGGTAAATAACTTTACAAAAACTTTGCAAAAAACTGGGAACTCGTTGAGAAACCAAACAGTCATTTATCCAAACACGGGCACAAGCAAAGCCAAGCAAGTATGACCTAGTTCTACTTAATGCTAGTCACACTTGCCCTAATGCTTATTCAATCAGGATGCTGTTATTACTCTCTTCTAATACTTGTAGTTCTGAGCTTGCTCAGGATGAATGCTGAAGAAACTTATGATCCCCTGTTGACTATCGAATTGAGCTAGATTCTGCTATTCACCCTGTCCTCTTATACTCACTGATGGAGTCCTAACATGATTGCGAAATCAACTAAGTATGCTGTTTGTTTCGGTATCGCTGGAGGCTTGGCGATCGCTCTGGCTCCCACAGCTCACGCTCAGACGACTACGACTGCTGCTCCTACTACGACTTCTACTTCCGCTACAAGCACTCAATCTCAGTCGATTTCAATCACAGGCGGTCTGTTAGGAGGGCAAGCTGCCTTCTTTTCGCCTTTACAGTCACAGACTACTACTGGGACTACTGGTGGTACAAGTAGCCCGGTTTTGTTTGACGCTGCCGTCACCACGCTGCAACTGCAAACAACTTCCGGTAACACCAGCTCTGCTCGCTTCGTACCCCAGGCAGCAGACTTCAAAGACGTCGGTGCTGGCAACGTTGGTCGTCCTGGAAAAGATGACAAAGGTAGCTTAGTCGGTACCCTATCCGGTCTAGCCTTCACTTCTGGTGGCGCAGCTGTTCCCTTCTCGAACATCCCCACGAAACTAGACTTTACTCTGAATTCTTTTGCCAGCAGCGCCTTTTTGGGCGGTTCGCTGATTGCTCCTAAGGAGACAGGTTCGGCTCCGCTGGTTTTCCTGCCGGTTTCAAACGTCAAACTATCTACTCAGTCTCAGGCTAACTACACTGCCAAATCTGGGGTTTTAGAAGTTGGTAATTTTGAGGGCAAACTCACTGCGGGCAATATTGGTTTGCCGACATCCCTGAAGTTCAATGGCGGCAGCTCTGTTCCTCTTCCTCCATCTACTAGCTTGGGGCAAAAGACAAAATTTGAGCTGGAAGGGCAAGGATTCGGCACCTTAAGCAGCACTTTTTCGGATCAACCCACAACTCAAAGCTCCACAACCAGCAGTGGCACCGGCACACAAGCTGATGGCACCACAACCAGCAGTGGCACCGGCACAACCAACGGAACTACAACCGCAACTGGTGGCACGCAAACAAGTGGCACTACAACCGGCACCACAACTACAACTGCAACTGGCAGCACGACGCCAACAGATGGCACCTCAACTACAACTGCAACTGGCAGCACGACGCCAACAGATGGCACCTCAACCACAAGCGATAGCGACGACTCAACAAGCAGTCAAATTGCAACCGCTAGTGGCACCGGCGACGCTCAAACTTTTAGCAGCACTAACAAAGTAGCCTTCAGCAGCAATAATGCTCAAACCAAATTCAAAATAGAAGGCGAAAAATTCAAGATTGAGGGCACCGGAGTTGGCACAGATATTAAACTCGGTGGTACTACTAAGCTTGAGCTGACAAATCCCAGCGCTTTTAGCAATTCTGCCATCAAGTTCAAAGTTACAGGCGAAGGGAATGGCATCACCTCGATAAATGGCAACACCACGGTTGGCTATCTAAGCGATAACAGCAAAACCCAGTTTGAATTTGGGCAAGAAGGATCGAACGCCTTCAAACTCAAAGGTGAAAGTCAAGGTCGTACCCAATTCACTGTTGGTGCAGTTGCCAGCCAATTGGGTGGAACAAGTGGATACGATGTTGCTACGAACAATACCTCTTACCAGAGCAGCAGCAGCTCCTACTCGACAGGTGCAGGTGCAGCTACAGGCCAAAACACAGGCTTTGGTTCTAAAACAAGCTTGAGCTACAACCTCATCTTCCAAAATGATGGTAACTTCAACACCGTCATCAACAACTCTAGCGGCAGCTTCGGTGGTGGCAGCATAGGTACAGGTAGCAGCGGCGGCACCAGCGGCGGTGGTAGCTTCGGCGGCAGCACAGGCGGCAGCACAGGCGGCAGCACAGGCGGCAGCACAGGCGGCGGCACCAGCACTGGTAGTACAGGTGGTAGCGGCGGCGGCAGCGGCACCAGCACTAGCGCTGAGGGGAACGGCGGATCGCTTATCACCATTTACAACAGCACAACCTTCAATCTGATTTCTCTGTCTAATGCCTTCGTCCAGAGTTCTAATAAGGTTTACAACGTTGCTTCCACGTCTGGTGGCCCTGTTGGCGTCTTTGTAGAGAAAGGTCGTGGCAAGCAAAGATTGCTGGTTGTGCGCCAAAATAGCCGAGGTCTGGCTCTCGGTACCTACAAACAGAAGAAAGGTCGGGCAGTCGCAGCCTATCAGTCAGTGGGACCAGAAAGCCGTCTAGGTTTTGGGTTGGTCGGTCTGCGTCAGGTTTCAACCGAGCAGGTTACTAACGTGGAAGGTGACGCTGGCGCTGAAACCAACACCAACACCAACACCAACACCAACACCAACACCAACACTAACGACAACACCAACACCAACACCAACACTAACGACAACACCAACACCAACACCAACACCAACACCAACACTAACGACAACACCAACACCAACACCAACACCAATGACAATGGTGATGACGATGGCGATGATGATGGTGATGACGATGGCGATGACGATGATGCGAACACATCGACTCCTGAAGCCGATGACGAGGGCGATGATGATGGCGATGATGATGATGATGATGATGATGACGCCAGCACATCGACTACTACTCCAACCACAGGTGGTACAGAAGGCTTAAATGCTGCCCCATCCAGCGATACAACAGCCCCTGCTACTCAACAATAGTCACAACTCAAACAGATAGCGCGCTATCTGTTTGAAGACAAACGTTTAGCTCATGCTCCTGAAAACAGGAAAATAGACAAACAGCAAGGTGTTCTAGTTTGAGTTAGACCAATTGTGTAGCGATCGCCTCCAGTCCATGACTTGGAGGCGATTTTTTTGGCACGTATATCCACAAACAACAAACGGGGCGCACGTTCAACGTGCGCCCCGTTTCTAAACAATAAAACAGCTTATTTACTTACAATTCCCGACCACTGGACTTTTTTGAGCTTGTCCCGCCGGTAAGAGAAGAAACGGTTTGGTTCCTGGTAGGTGCAGTGAGGCGCGATCGCGATCTGTTCGCTAGAAATTCCCAGTTGTTCTAGTTGCAGCTGATTGACTCGCCGCACATCCAGTCGCACCCGTCCTGGTTGCGAATCGTCTAATAACGGTGAATGTGGTAACTGTTGCAAGGCATCAATAATGAATTCTGTATCTTGCTGCGGATCTTTATCTGGTAAGATGCTGGCTCCTACTTCAGATGCCACATTCACAGACACCTGATAGACATCACCTGCGATCGCTGGACCCATCGCAATCAGCAGATTTTGGAGTTGACTGCCGGAAGCTAGGAAACGGGCGATCGCTTGGGGGACAATTCGGGTAGCAGTCCCGCGCCAACCCGCATGAATCGCTGCCACCTGCCCCGTCTGGGGGTCGGCAATTAAAACCGGCGTGCAATCGGCACTGCACACCCACACTGCCTGTTGAACCTGCTCGCTGACAATCCCATCAGCGGGGGGTAGTGAGTCCCCCTCTTGGCCTTCACTGGTTGCCGCTTCGATCTCTGAGGGCGTCATCACCGTATTGCCATGCACCTGTTTCACTCGATAAACCCTAGCATCCGGCTGTAAAACGTTGACTAATTCAGCCGGAGAACGGGGCGAAAATTGTTGAGTAAAAAATCCGTGAGACCAGCGTTCTAGCAAGCTACAAGTTAGATAGGGCAATCCTTCCCAAGTCCGCCAGTGCCAGGTATTTATAGAAGTTTGTGATTCTCCTGCGCCCAGGTTCAAATTGGTGCGGGAAAGCATCGCCATTCGGAACTCCTGAAATATCGGTGACATTATGCTAACTTATGCTACGAATCAATTTGTTAGCAACCGTGGCATTCGATCGGCATTGTCTGGAAGCCTTTTTAGGGGATGTTTCTCTACCGCTTTCTTTTCATATCTTTGAGACTTTACCTTCCACAAACCAAACTCTATGGGAACTGCTCGATCGAGGAGCAACCCCGGGAACCGTTGTCATTGCCCTTCAGCAAACCGCTGGGCGGGGTCAGTGGGGACGCCAGTGGCAATCCAGTACAGGCGGACTTTACCTATCTATCGCGCTAGCTCCCGATTTAGTTGCAACCAATAGCGCTCATTTGACCCTATGCAGCGCTTGGGGAATTGCTACCACATTGCGGAATTACGGCATCCCAGCGTTGATTAAATGGCCGAATGACCTAATCTTGTGCAAACGCAAATTAGGGGGCATTCTCACCGAAACTAGAGTGCAACAAGGACGGATTACCAAAGCCGTCGTGGGTGTAGGAATTAACTGGGCGAATCCAGTCCCGGAAACTGGCATCAATCTAGAATCGTTTTTGGAGCAGCAGCCAATCGAAGCGAATGCCTTACACGCACGGTTCGCTAACGCCTTGGAAAGATTAGCGGCAATAACTTTGCAGGGCATTTTATCCGGATATCGACACGTTTCCCTAGAAGGAATAGACGCCCTACTTCCCGCTTACGTAGAGCTTCTCAGTTGCAGGGGGCGTTCTGTCATCGTAGACGGACGCTCTGGAGTCATTGTGGGTGTCGCATCCACCGGCGAACTTCAAGTCCGCTTGAACTCTTTAGCAGCTGCCGAGGAAATCTGCCTCAAGCCCGGTACAATCAGTCTTGGCTATGATGGGTAATTTTCCACAAGCTCTGGGAGTGAAAATAGATGGGGTAAACGACAATAACCATGTCTTTACACCAAAAACACTAACCAGTATGACCCTATAGAGTGAGTGAGATGAGGAGTGATTCGGAAATGAGCCAGCGAAACCACCCTAGTTGTACTCAGTTTGGTCTGTTTTGCCGCCGTCCCCTGGTGCAGGGACTTAGTTGGATTGGAGGTATCGGTGTCCTCAGCAGCGGCTTAGTTTGGGCACAAAGCGATCCAAGCGTAGATACAATAGGCACGCCTACCACTCAAGAGGCACCGCCTACTGTAAAAATGGAGACCCACTCCCCGCGAAGAACTGAGCCGACGGTTGTTCGTCGCCGTTCAGTTTCAGCGCCAGAACCAGAGCCAAATGTTGTACGCCGTCGCTCGGCTCCAGCAGCAGAGAACGCTTCATCGGGTGTCCGTCGTCGCCAATTGGCTCGTCAGCGTGCGTTAGAGACAACATCTGTCCGTCGCCGTCGCCGTTCTGCTCCAGAACCCGCAGTTGTCCGTCGTCGCTCGCTTCCAGTATCAGCACCAGAGACTTCGGTCGCTGTTCCAAGAAAAGCAAAGCTTTCTCCTCCCAGGTTGGTGGAGCCAAACACGATTTCTTATGTAAAGCCTCCCAAGCTTAGACCGAGCAAAGCTGAAAAGAGCGGGATAAGTTCCAGCGATTACAACAATAGTTATATCGATCCGACTGACTATAGTCTTGGTGCAACGAGTCGAGGCAAGGAGCCGATTCGTTCTTACGATGAACCACCTGCCGTTGTGCTGTCGGAACGGTCAACAGGATGTCAAAGAGTCTTGCAGAGCGGGCAAGGTTTATCTGGTGGAAGCTGTGGTGTTGCACGGATACCGTCTAGGAACACCAACCGTCTACGGGAAACTGCTAGATTAACCTACCCGACCAGAAGCCGTAGGGAGTATGCAAGTGACACAGACGTACCGGAAGCATTACGGACCTCTGGGTTGGCGAATCGTAGAGTCAGCCGCGCCCGTTTGGCGGTAAACCAGCCAGAACGGGAGATCCGTCAGCAAATCTTGGTTGCCTCTGCAAGTCCTGTTGGAATTGACCCGATTCGCGATCGCCCTCAAGGCATTCGCTCAATTAACCGTCGTCGATCTAGGTCTTTGGGTTCCTCTACCGTTACTCGCTCGACTGCGATCGCTTCTAATAACGTTAGCAGCAGCCAAAGCTCTATTCCATTCAATGTGCCCGAATACAAAGCCCCGATTCCGACCATTTTCCGGGGCTTGGCTAACGGCAATACCAGCTTAATTTTCCCACTGGCGATTCCTGCGCCAATTACCTCGCTTTTCGGGTGGCGGACGCATCCGATTTCCGGCACTCGCCGGTTCCATGCAGGTACTGACTTAGGGGCACCTCTGGGTACACCCGTTCTGGCAGCTTTTGCGGGGAAGGTTGCGATCGCTGACTGGATGGGCGGCTATGGTCAAGCTGTTGTCCTCAAACACAACGAAACCCAAGAAACTCTCTATGCTCACCTGTCGGAAATTTTGGTTCAACCCGGTCAACAGATCGAACAAGGAACCGTGATTGGGCGGGTTGGTAGTACCGGCAATTCCACAGGTCCCCACCTTCACTTTGAAATCCGCCAGCTAACGCAAGAAGGCTGGATGGCGGTGGACTCAGATGCCTACTTGGAATATGGTCTGGCGCAAATGATTAAAGCTTTGCAAACCGCCCATTCTGCTCCCGCAGCTCCAGCAACGTCATCAGCTGCGTTAACCCCGCAACCAGGTAGCTAAGAATTAAAAATTCATCTTTTTGAATTTTGATTTCTAAGAATACCCGTGTTCTACCAAGAAAGCGGGTGTAATTCCATCCATCCCGATCGTAGCGGGTGCATTCTGCTCAGATGTTCGTGCTGGATAACGCAGAAATTTTTCCACGTACTTGCCCAGAATATCTCCTTCCAAATTCACCAAACTGCCAGTCTGTAAATAAGGTAGGTTTGTCTCGGCATAAGTATGAGGAATCACCGCTACCGTAAACCAACTTCCATCAGGGTCGCAATCTGCCACCGTCAGACTCACACCATTGACCGCAATACTACCTTTGGGAATGATGTACCGAGCAATCTGGCGCTGCTCCCCATCCTCTGCTGCCGGTATTTCAAAGCGCATTTCCCAGGAAGTAGCAGTTTGTACCGACTCTTGCAGACAGCCTATTCCGTCTATGTGCCCTGTCACAAAATGTCCTCCTAGCTTGCTGCCAACCCGGAGAGAGGTTTCTAAATTCACGTAGGCGGCGGCTTGTTCTCGCTGTCCTAAGGTGGTGCGACTAAGAGTTTCCGGAGAAGCGGTTGCCACAAAGCCTTGAGGCGAAATTTCCTCTACCGTCAGACAAACGCCATCCACCGCCACACTATCGCCAATCGCTAAATCTGACAGTATCAACTGACAAGTATCTCCCATGCAGGAAAGCCCAAAACGGTCTTCTCCCAGAGAATTAATAGTTCCTAGAGCTTGAATTAATCCGGTAAACACTGTTTTTAAGTGAAATTAGGTAAATAACGGTCATTGGCAAACGGTCGTCGCTCATGATTCAGTGAAAAAACCGAAAAACAACTTGCTTTTAGATGTAATTAATCGGATTTCGACCTACTGATAACTGATAGCGAACAACCAGCGAAGGGATGAAGGCAATCGGTCTATATTTTTTAGTAAAATCTCCAGCGAATCGTTCTAAGACTGAGGCATACTGGGAGATACAGCTTTGTTGATCCCAACTTAACCAAGTCTTCATAGCTGGTTGTACCTTCGCTTGGTAAGGTGATTAGAACCGCAAGCGTGTTTGTTAAACCCCACTACCTCCAGTACCAGTTTATAGCTTTGCTTTATCCCCCCCGACGCCTACCGTGTTCTAGAGGCCAAGCTGATGATTGAAATGAAAGTCGCTGGAATTGCATTAGATGCCGTGACGCGCAGCCCGATTGTGTTGCTCAAAGATGCCTCGGAGCGACGAGCCTTGCCAATTTATATTGGGCAAGATCAGGCAAAGGCAATTATCAGCGCTTTGGAAAAACAAACCCCTCCCCGTCCCCTGACTCATGACCTCCTGGTGAATATCCTGGACGTTTGGAATATGACCTTAGAGCGGATCATTATTCACTCGCTTCAGGACAATACCTTTTATGCGATCTTGAGTGTCCGGCAGGGTGAGGTAAAAAAGGAGATTGATGCTCGGCCTAGTGATGCGATCGCGATCGCCATCCGCACTGGCAGCCCCATTTGGGTAATGGAAGAAGTCATTGCTGATGCTTCTATCCCCGTTGACCGCGATGCCGATGAAGCAGAACGCCGAGCTTTCCGTGATTTTGTCTCGAAGCTGCGACCGGAAGATTTGATCCAGCGAGGAGGCTCCAGCACGGAATCATAGCACACCAAGGGCAAACGTAAAAAGACAAAAGCCAAAAGCAAGAAAATGAACTTTTTACTTGGGCGCTCGCGGCTGTCTCTTGCTCTTTCTTTTTACTTTTTATGCGTTATCGGCGGTTTGGAAAAACAAATTTACCGCTTTCAGTGTTTTCTTGCGGGACGATGCGCTGTCTGGCTTCCTTTGAAGATGCCTACCAGACGGTGCATCAAGCCGTTGCTTGTGGAATTAATCACTTAGAAACCGCGAGGGGTTACGGCAAAAGCGAAGAATATCTCGGAGCCGCTTTAGCCGCAGGATTGCCCCAGTCGCGAGAACAGCTTTATATCACTACCAAACTTCCCCCAAGCAGTGACGCCGATACGATGCGTCGGTGGATTGATGAGTCGCTCTTGAACTTACAGACTGATTTTGTGGATTGTCTGGCGATTCATGGCCTTAACACCTGGGAACATTTAAACTGGGTGCAAGCGGATGGAGGCTGTATGCAGGCGGTGCAGGAAGCCGTAGCAGATGGCAGAGTTCGACACGTTGGCTTCTCCACCCACGGGCCGCTGGATGTGATTCTGGCGGCGATTAACACCAATTTATTTGAATTCGTCAACCTGCATTATTATTACTTTTTCCAGCGTCATGCCCCAGCGGTTGAGTTAGCCAACCAAAAGGATATGGGGATTTTTATTATTTCACCAGCGGATAAGGGGGGACTACTCTACACGCCACCGGAAACGCTTCAACATCTGTGCCATCCCTTTTCACCTCTAGAACTAAATTATCGGTTTCTGTTGAGCGATCGCCGCATTACCACCCTCAGTGTTGGCCCAGCGAACCCCAGCGAATTGACGGAATGTTTGGCGGTTGCTGAGCGCGATGAACCGCTAAAACCGGAGGAAATTGAAGTTTTCGACCGCTTACAAGCTCATTTAGGAGTAATTTCTCCAGATTTATGTAGTCAATGCTATGCTTGTTTGCCCTGCCCAGAAAACATCAATATTCCAGAAATATTGCGCCTGCGTAATTTAGCGGTTGCCTATGACATGACAGCGTATGGTCAATACCGCTACCGAATGTTTGAAAATGCCGGTCACTGGTTTCCGGGGATGAAAGGCGATCGCTGCACTGACTGTGGTGACTGTCTGCCCCGATGCCCTCAACATTTAGACATTCCAGCGCTTTTGCGTGATTCTCACCAGCGTCTGAATGGACAACCTAGGCGTCGGCTTTGGGAATAATCGTAACGGTAGTTGCGTAAAGATAGTTGCGTGAACAGATTTTAAGGCAACCAGGATGTATGGACAGGGTATTTGTGCCCTTGCCTGATGCTGTTATCACTCCGACGATGAACAGTATCTCTAGCTTATTGGTTTAAGTTTTACACCTATCTAAAGATATATACTTGTTAAGATGTTTAGTGATCTGGATTACCGACACATTGATTTATGTAAAATAGCTTAAAAAAGAATTTTGCTAATCCATTGGTTAAGGTTGGTTTAAAGTTTGACTTTGAGAAGGTGGGCTTTGAATATTCCATAACTATATTTGGTAGTCATGAAAAATCAGCTTACCTCTACAGAAAATCTAGTTCGCAGAATTGTATCTATTTATATATTAATTAGCATTATTTATATTGTTTCTGGGAATGAAATACTTAATTTACTGAGCAAGAATTTAGCGTTTTTAATCCAGTTAGAGACGCTGAAAAAGTGGGGATTTATTCTATCTATTAGCGGGTTGTTGTATGTTCTAATTCGCGCTGGCTTACAATTGCAACAATCCGAGCATAATTATCGCCGTATCTTTGAGAACACCGTTGAGGGAATTTATCAAGTTACGGATGATGGACGCTATATGAATGCGAATCCAGCGCTGGCACGCATTTATGGCTACAACTCACCAAATGAACTTATTGGCAATCTTCATTGGCACGCAAGCAATTTGGAGTTGTACCAATTACTCCAAAAAACTGATGCCGTAACGGGATTTGAATCTCAGGTTAATCGCCCCGACGGCAGTTGCATTTGGATTTCTTCTAATGCCCGTGCTGTGCGCGATCGCAGTGGCAAACTACTTTACTACGAAGGCACCGTTGAAGACATTACCAGCCGTAGGCAAACAGAGCAAGCACTGTTCGACAGTAAGGAACAATATCGCGTTATCTCAGAACTGACCTCTGATACCTATTGCCTAACAGTTGCCCCTGACGGTCAAATGACAACCGAATGGGTGTCAGAGACCTTTTTGCGAGTGAGCGGTTACACGTTCGCGGAAATTATCACTCTTGATGGCTGGCGGCGGCTTATCCATCCCGACGACTGGTTAAAAGTTCAGCAAAACTTTCTCAACCTAGTTTCTGGTTCCTCTGAGATTAGCGAACACCGGATCGTGACCCGAAGCGGTGAAGTTCGATGGTTACGAAATTATGCGCGATCGCAATGGGATGAGCAAAAACAAAGAGTTATTCGGATTTTGGGGGCATTGCAAGATATCACAGACTGCAAAGCCGCTGAAGCGTTACTTCAGCGAAGTGCTGGCGAGATTAATCAAATTTTTAATATGCTGCCCAGTTTTGTCTGGAAGTTCTGCCCTGCGACCACCCAGTTTATCTATGCCAGCGAGATATTGACCGAACTCAGCGGCATTTCTAGGGAAGCATTTTTTGAGAATTATCAAATTTGGGACGAGCGAGTCGATTTAGGGCATGAATCCCAAGAAGCAATTCGGATAGCTTGGGAAGCGATTACCAATGGCGAACCCTATCGGGTTGTTTATCTTTTTCACACTCTTCATAGAGGCGATCGCTGGTTTGAAATTACAGCCAGACCTGCCATAGAGGATGGCGTTCTCTATTACTACGGCAGTACCGCAGACATCAGCGAAAGGCAGCGGCAGACGATGTTATGCAAGCAGGCAGAAACAGCCTTACGGCAGGCAAATGAGGCGTTAGAAATCCGAGTCCAAGAGCGTACCGTTGAGCTAGAAGATGTTGTCCAGGCACTCCAAGCAGAGATTGCCGAACGCAAGCTCGCTCAAGAAACCTTAAAGCATTATCAATTGCTATCGGAACATGCCCGTGACATTGTTTTATTTATTGGGAATCAAGGGCAAATTATCGAAGCGAATCAGGCGGCAATTCAGGCATACGGTTACGAACGCGAAGAGATTGTTGCCTTAAACATTCAGGACTTGCGAGATCCTCCAACTCATACAGCGATCGCTCAACAACTGGAGCAAGCAGAACAGCGAGGCATCTTATTTACTACCACTCACCGCCGCAAAGATGGCAGCACTTTTCCAGTGGAAGTCAGTTCCCAAAGCTGGGTAATTGACAATCAAAGAGTTTTATTAAGTATTATTCGGGATATCAGCGAAAGCCTCCGGCACGTCACGCTACGCAAACTGGCAGAGGAGGCATTGCAAAAAAGCGAGGAACGGTTCCGCAATTTGCTGGAAACTACCAGCGATTGGGTATGGGAGGTAGATGAGAATGCTGTTTACATTTACACAAGTCCCAAAGTGCGCGACATCTTAGGTTACGAACCTGAAGAAGTTTTGGGAAAAACGCCCTTTGACTTAATGCCGCCGGAAGAAGCCTTCCGGATTGCGAACACTTTTGGGCCAATTGCTGCCCAAGCAATACCATTCTCTTGCCTAGAAAATATCAACATCCACAAAAACGGTCATCGAGTTGTTCTAGAAACCAGTGGCGTCCCAGTTTTTGATAGCTCTGGAAAATTTCGTGGCTATCGCGGTATAGATCGGGATATTACCGAACGCAAACAAGCTGAAGAAGCTTTGAGGGAAAGTGAAGAGCGATTCCGAACAATTTTTGAAAGAGAAGCCATGGGTGTCGTCCTGACCACTTTAGAGGGGCGGCTTTTGGCAAGTAATCCCAAGTTTCGGGAAATTTTAGGTTATAGCGAACAAGAACTACAAGGGATGCTTTTCAGTGAGTTGGCGCATCCAGATGACGCCATGCAAGACCGGGAACTTTACCAAGAGTTAATGACTGGAAAGCAGGATTCTTACCAATTGGAAAAGCGCTATATCTGCAAGGATGGTCATGTGGCTTGGGGCTATTTGACCGTTTCTTTGATTCGCACTGCCAGTGGTGCCCCGCAATTTAGTACTGCCACCATTCAAGACATTACCGAACGCAAGCAGATAGAAGCAGCGCTACGGGAATCGGAAGAGCGTTTCCGCCAATTAGCGAAAAATATTCCGCAAGTTTTCTGGATGACGACTCCCGATGAGAAACAAATGCTCTATATCAGTCCCCCTTACGAGCATGTATGGGGGCAAACTTGCGAAAGCCTTTATCAGCAGCCTGAATCTTGGCTGGATTCTATTTATCCAGAAGATCGGCAGTCGGTGATAGATGGGCTTGAAAAACGCCAGCAAGAAGTGGACGACTACGAATATCGGATTATCCGCCCGGATGGGACGATTCGGTGGATACGCGATCGCTCCTTTCCAGTTCGGGACGAGACAGGGCAAGTCTATCGAATTGCCGGAATTGCAGAGGATATTAGCGATCGCAAGCGGGCGGAAGAGGAGGTTCATTTCCTGCAAACCATGACCCAAGCTATTTTTGAGTCTCCAGACTTTCACTCAGCGCTATTCGTAGCACTCCAGAAAGTGTGTGAAGCCACTGGCTGGGATTTTGGGGAAGCCTGGATTCCACAATCCGACAACAGCGTTCTCGAATGCAGTCGAGGTTGGTATAGCCGTGCCACTTGTCTAGAGGAATTCCGGCAAGGAGGCGAGAACTTGACCTTTGCACCAGGGATTGGGTTACCCGGTCGTGTCTGGGTCTCAAAACAACCAGAGTGGCAACGAGATGTTTCCGGTGAGTCGCATCAAGTTTATTTCAGGGTAAATTTGGCAATGAAAATTGGATTAAAAGCCGCTTTGGGAATTCCAATTATTGCTGATGATACTGTTTTGGCTGTCCTTGTGTTTTATATGTTTGAATCTTGCGAACAAGACGAACGACTCATCGAACTGATTTCCGCTTCAACTGAATTGGGATTATTCATGCAGCGCAAGCGAGCAGAAGAAGAAATTCGCAATGCTTTGGAAAAAGAAAAGGAACTGCACGAACTAAAATCCCGTTTTGTTTCTATGACTTCTCACGAATTTCGTACCCCGTTATCGACTATTTTGTTTTCGGCTGGATTGCTTGAAAATTACGGCTTTAAATGGACAGAAGAGAAGAAAAGGATTCATCTGCATCGAATTAAAACTGCTGTTCAACGGATGGACGGGATGTTAGATGAAGTGTTGCTTATTGGCAAAAATGAAGCTGGCAAGACAGAGTTTAACCCTGCCGCGATAGAGCTAGAAACATTCTGCCAAGACCTTGTAGCAGAAATGCAACTAACAGCGGGCGATCGCCATTCCCTAATTTTCTCAAGTCAGGGAGAATGTCTCGCAGCTTGCATTGATGAAAAACTGCTGCGCCACATCCTCAGCAATTTACTCTCAAATGCTATCAAATATACCCCAGGGGGGGGTATTATAAAATGCGAACTTAGCTGCCACAATGGGGAAGCCATCTTCCAAATTAAAGATCGAGGAATTGGCATTCCTCCACAAGATCGGCAACGATTGTTTGAAACCTTCCATAGAGCTTCTAATGTTGGCAATATTCCTGGAACTGGCTTAGGATTAGCGATTATTAAAAACTTTGTAGACTTACACAAAGGCAAAATCACCGTAGAAAGTGAAGTCGGAGTGGGTACAACCTTTACGATTAAGTTACCGTTGAGCGGGGATTGTTAAGCTTCAGGGGCTAGTTTTAACCCGTTATAGCAAGGATTTTAATAACGGTATCTTTATATACCAAACTTGGAAAAAATCTTCCTCTACATTCTTTTCCTGTCTTCGCTGATTTTTTCATTCTAGGCGGCTTGACTGTTACCTAGGTTCGATTAATAAGGTTAGTTACTATAGGAAGGTAAGAACTTCTTATATTTATTTTTGATAAGCATTAAATATAAAATTTTGAATTCAATTAATTTACTTTCCCTTGCGAGTGAAATTATAATGAATTAATTGTCTAATATTTATGGATAACCCCATAGATATTGCTGGTATATTTGGCTTTGAAAAAGTATAAAAATAGACTTTTATCCAGTGAGAGGGTGCATAATTTTACTTAAATAAATGTTATTACAGATTGATAAAATCTAAATTCAGGAAGCAGGACAACCTTTATAAATTAAATAGTTTGCACAACATCGGGGAAATAAAAAGTTTGATTTTGTAAGAAAAACCATAAATTAAAGGAAATTTAGAGAAATGGCAAAAATTCTAGTTATTGAAGATGAAGAAGCAATCCGCGAAAACATATTAGAACTATTGGAGGCAGAAGAGTTCGAGGCGACAGGTGCAGAAAATGGTCTTGCTGGCGTACAGATAGCAAGAACGATTCGCCCAGATTTAATTATTTGCGATGTCATGATGCCCGATTTAGATGGTTTTGGTGTTTTGATGGCGCTGCGTCAAGATCCTGTCACCGCAACAATTCCCTTCATTTTTCTGACTGCCAAAGCTGAAAAAGCCGATTTGCGTCAAGCGATGGAATTAGGGGCAGACGACTATTTAACCAAGCCTTGTACGCCTGAGGAAATACTCAAAGCGATCGCTGCCCGCCTCGAAAGACAAAGAGCCATTACTCAACCCTATACCTTAGCGCTCAGGCAAGCAGCAGAAAGACTCAATCACTTAGTTCATTACGATAGCGTGACAAACCTTCCCAATCGCTTGCTATTGCGAGAGCGGTTTAATCAAGTTATCAGTAAGCGGCAAGATGAAAACAAAAGCGATTCCAAAACCCAGGAGAACGAATCGCCTCTTGCCTCTGCCCAGCAGCCACTCAACGTTCAACCTGTCCCGCTGCTGTTTCTAGGATTAGATCGGTTTCAACGGATTAGTGACACCTTGGGAAATCAAGGGAGTGACCGATTAATTAAACTAATTGTCGAACGAATCACCACCTGTCTCAGCCGACAGGACACGATTGCGCGATTGAATTTAGATCAATTTGCAATTATTCTGGCAACCTTAAGTCAAAGACAAACGGTTGCCAGTGTCGCCCAAGCGATTTTGTCATCGCTGAATGAACCCTTCTCCTTAGAAGACGGTCAAATCTTCCTCACTGCCAGCATTGGCATTACCTTCTATCCCAACGACGGGCAAGATTTAGACACCCTGATGAAGATGACAGCAGCGGCGATGTCCTACACCCAAAAGCTGGGAGGAAATCACTATCAGTTTTATGCGACGGACATCAAGGCTGATTATGGCGAAGCGCTGGTGCTAGAAGCGAGTCTGCGCCGTGCCTTAGAACAAAGTGAATTTCAAGTGTATTATCAGCCCCAAGTAAATCTCCAAACCGGAGAAATTAGCGGTGCAGAAGCCTTAGTGCGTTGGCAGCACCCGACGCGGGGGCTGGTTTCACCGGCTGAATTTATTCCTATGGCAGAAGAAACGGGTTTAATTGTCCCGCTTGGCGAGTGGGTATTGCAAACTGCCAGTGCCCAAACGCAAAAATGGCGAGACGCTGGATTTATATCGTTCCGCGTGTCAGTGAACTTGTCGGGGCGTCAATTTAGCCAAGCTGATTTAAGCCAGCGAATTGTCCGAGTATTGGAAACTACAGGTTTGAACCCAGATGCATTGGAATTGGAGCTGACTGAAAGTATCCTTGTGCAAAATGCTTCGATGGCGATCGCTACTTTAAATGAACTGAAACAGTTGGGGATTCATATCGCAATTGATGATTTCGGTACTGGCTATGCTTCCTTAAGCTATCTCAAACAATTTCCCTTTGACACTTTGAAAATTGACCGATGCTTTGTTCAGGATGTTACTAGCGATACCCAAAACCGAGCGATTATGACCGCCGTGATTCAACTCGCTCACAATCTGAATTTGAAAGTTACGGCTGAGGGGGTAGAAACTCGCGCTGAACTGGCTTTCTTAAGCCAGCAGCATTGCGATGCCATGCAAGGCTATCTATTTAGCCGTCCCGTACCCGCAGCAGAATTTGAAACCTTGTTAAGTGCCGGTAAACGGTTGCCGATGCAAGTTGTATGAATTAATCTACGTTTATTTACAAACCGTTCGCTGAATCAATCGCTGGAACCATTAGCAATTCTTACCAGACAATAACTGCATGAATTAGCGCGAGTAAACATGGAACCTCTACAGGAACCAACCAAATCTGGGGCGAAACTTAAACAATTTAGGCAGGCGTACACGGCAGATGACAATGCTGCGAGAAGTCAGATCCATCAAACAGGGAAAAAGATTGCTTCTTCCTTGCTGTTATCAGCTTTAGCAATTCTTACTTCGTGTGTTTTCCCTTTGTTAACGCAGGCACAAACACCACCCACACTGCTGCCTTCTCCCGAACCTTTAGACTTAAAACTACTCGATCCAGAGTCTCGCCCACCGAGAAGTCAAGTCATTAGAGCCGATAGTATGTCCCAAGCTAAACCAACGGTTCCCAGCCTTTGGTGGGCGGAGGAACAGTTTGGTGGCAAATTACTAGAGAACTGGCTAGCGTACCCGGATCGCCAGCGGGTGGATTTGGTTGTAAACCGACAACTCTGGAGCCTTCTGAACTATATAGGACGCTATAGCTTTGTCAACAGCTTTGGGACGGTTGCCAGAGATTATGGCTATAACACCAGGGTGTTTATTGCCAATCAACCACAAGAACCGCTAGCAACCTACACTTGTAATTTCAGTACCAGTCCAGTCGTCTGCGATCTGGATATTGTCTCCTCTGGTCAAAATAGTCTGCGAGTTCGTTCTAAACCGTTGGGCGGATTTCCTGCCACAGGGAACGATACGCAAGCGCCGTAGACTGGGGAAGCGGAAACAGAAATTCACTCTTGTCCAGTATCTGAGTATCTGGCAGCAAGATCGAGTTCGTTTTTAAAAATTCAGGTAACTCTGCTGGGTTCATGCCAGCAACAACTGGTGAGGCAGCGCGGCTGAACAGAGAAATTTCCGTAGCAGGTTTGGATTCCCAACAAAAATTAATCCAATCTTGCAACAGAGGATTCGCCGCAGCACCAGCAGGTTGCACCCATAAGTCTGACCACAAGGCGGTTCCAGACATAGGAACCACCGCAGCAATGTTGCGATCGCGCTTCATCACCGACAATACATCTGTTGACCAACCCACCGCCAGCCAGGTGTCTCCTAGCAATAACGGTTGCAGATAGGTATCGGAACTGTAAAATTTCACCTGCTGGTGCAACTTTTGCAGGGTATTTTTCAACTCAGGAATTCTGTCTATCCGTTCCGTGTTGTAAGAATGACCCAACCGTTTTAAGGTTAGACCAATCACTTCTCGCGGTTGATCTAAAAGTGAAATGCGATCGCGCAGTTCTTCTCGCCACAAATCTTGCCAATCCGTCGGTGTCCATCCCAAAGATTTGAATTTGTCGCGGCGATAGATAATTACTGTGCTTCCCCAGCGATAGGGCGCACCCCAAATTTTTCCAGCGGGGTCAGATTGACCTTGACTATTGCGTTTCACAAGTTCTTGCCATCGGATTGGCAATTGATTCCACCCTCCCGCCTGTGTAAGTTCGAGGGGTTGAATGAGTTTCTGCTCAATTGCCTGTGCTAACCAGAAATCTCCCAAAGTCACTAGATCGGCAATGACGGGTTTTTTCGGGGTAATCAGCGGTAAGTTCCGACCCCAGCCCTGGTTCGCTTTACCGGGATTCTGCCAAGTTTCTAGACTCGCAAATAAATCTTTTAACTGTGTGGCTGGCGTAAAATCTAGAGTTGCCGATTGCTTGAGGCTCTGGCGAAATTTAGTTAACAGCTGAGCGGGAATGGAATTTTTCAGAAGTCTAACTCTTAGTGTGGGGTTTTGGGAATTTCCACACCCTGCAAGCATCTGACTCAAGGTCAGCGTTCCAGCACCCAGCAGAAAAGACCGTCTCTTCATAGTTGTAGCAACTAGCAATCCTTCTGATTAGCAATTCGCTATTCGCTGTTTATAGCGCTTGTCGGCGCTCGACGCCAAAGCCGACCAAATCGATTACCGTTGGTTGTTCTCCGGGTTCGGGTCGTTGGTAAGTAATAATCGTTCTGAGCCGCGTATCCGGCGCTACAATCCGCATTTGATCGACCGCAACAGAACGTCGATAATAGGTGATCATTTCCAGCGTTTGGCGAGTGGGCTGATAGGTAAACCGCCCCGCGATCGCTCCCGCTTCTGAGTATCCCTCATCCCGCAGATAAAAACCCTTAATCGCTTCCCCATCTACAACTTCCGCCACGATCGGTGGAGCGGGGATTTCGGCGGGCGATTCCCCAGGCACCACGTAGGCATCCGGCACAAATAAAGCCTTCAAACTCATGGATACTCGTTCGCCCGTTTCCGAGACGGTATCAAAGGCGATCGCAAACCCAGGACAGGCATTTTGTTCTTCGGTTGCTTGGGCAAGATTTACCTTTATGCCATTTGACGAAGAAAAGGACAAAATTTGCTGCTTTTGTTCCCATGTCAGGGCTTTTACCGAATATTCCGTATGAGAGCGTTCAATCTGACCGCTAAGGACAGAATGATACATTCTTTCTGTTGTCCATACCCCCGTGCAAGCGGTAAAAAACTCTCTGATGCTGAGCATTTTTTCCAAAAAAGCAATATTTAACGCAAGTAAAAGGTAATTAGCTTGCTTGATTAACTTAGCATACGTCCGTGTTCTTCGGTGCTGATAAAGGTTCTAGCCTTTGCTACAGTTTTTTGCACTGCGATCGCCGTTGCCATCTTCTTTATCTATTCGATAAGTATATTGGATAAGTATATTTTCTGTTCCTCCTTTTGATAGAGGAACTTCTTAGGGCTGAAAATCAAAATAAACGGAATATAGGGCTAGAATCGCGAAAATTTCCAATAAATCTTCAGAATTGAGAATTTAATATTTCTACATCATAAATCCTGCTAGAAAAACCGCTTTTCATGTTTATTCAGCCTTGACCTAAAAAGGCTCAATCGATCCCAACTCCAGCTTCATAAATTCATCTTGCTCAATAGTTAAATAATTTGTAAGTAAAACAGTTTTTTAACTATTTTTTTATAACATGAAAGAAATCAAGTTAACGCCTAGTGGGAATTGCATGGATTCACTTCAAAAGCAAGTCATCACTTTAAATCATAAAGTTGATGTCCTTTACGAAATGATTGACCAGTTGAGCGAAAAAGTCTCTGAAGCTTTGTCTAAAAGCAAAGCAGCGGCTATCCAAGGAGGTACACCCGCACCTTTAGGAGTCAGTAATAGCCGCTATGCCTATAAAAGCTACAGCAATCAGTCTCCAGTAATGGAGCACAAAGATGTCTTAGTTGATACAAACTCTGTAGATAGTAACTCTCATAGCAGCGAGAAAGATTTGTCACCGACCATTCAAATCCAACGGCTAACGGCACAGCTCACCGCTGCCTATAATCGCATTGCTGCTTTAGAAGAACAGTTACTCTCTCAGAGAATTCACTCTTAAACAATCGGCAGGCGGGATACAGCTAGAAGGCTTGCAGATAGAGAAGAAAGAATAAACACTGGCTTTATGCTTCACACTTCATATTTCGGACTTCAACAACGCTCGATTAACATTTCAATGGCTTGGAGTAATTGCTCCTGGTGCCAACCCTGAGTTAAATGAGCCGCGATCGCACATCCGCCCGCACCCATGCCTTCTTTAACGTATCCCTGCTCATAAGCCCGCAGTTGAGGATAACGAGAGGGCGCAAAACTCAGCCCAGTCCCCAATAAGGGGACTGGGCTAATTGTTTTTGCTAAGCCGACCGTATCACCAGTTGGATCTTCTGCCACCCAGCGAGTCGTTCCCACCACAACTTGTTCGGGTTCCCAAGATAGGGAATATTGACGCCCAAGCGCTTGCATCAAGGCATAGACAGCCAGCATTTGCGTTCCACCAGCCAGCATGACACCGCAAGTGCGACTCGCAGCGATCGCCATCCCCGCAACCGCAATTTGCATCGGATCGCCAATTGCCGCAACCAGATATAACGGGTCTTGGAAAGGATGTTCCTCGTCTCCTCTGCTCCTAAAGGCTTTCAGCCCAGCTTCCACCACCGCCCACTTTTGCGCGTGATTGCAGCTAGGATAGCTGCTGTTGACCTTACCGGCAGCGGGGACACCCAAGCCCGTTAAAATTGCCAAAGCCGTTGTCGTTCCCCCTACCACGCACTCTCCCAGAATTAAATATCCATCCGGGATACTTGCCGCTAGTTTTTGCCCCCAAATTAGTCCTTGTTCCCACAGATGTTTCACTGTCGCGAGAGGCAAAGCATTTCCGCCGCTGAGACACTGGGCAGGGGCACCTTCCAAATCAATGACTGGAACAGTTGGCGGCTGGGGCAATCCAGCATTGAATAAATAAACGGGAATACCAAGTGCTTCAACCACCGCGCGGGAGATTAGCACTGGAGAGGCACCCGCTTGCAGAGGAGGCAGAGGATATTGAGGCTGAGGCTGAGGGCCTTTATACAAAAATTCCGCATCTGCGATCGCTGTATATTGTCGATCCTCTGGCGTTGCTCCAGCTGCTGAAATACCGGGGATCAGCCCGGTGGCGGTAAAGCCCAAAATACAAGCAAACACCGATGGACGTCCCCGATATCGCTGGAGCCATCGATGTCCCGGTTCTATCTGAGTGTAGACATGAATCATCGAGTTTTGGATTTTGGATTGAGGGTTGAGTCGTGGTGAGGCTCAAAGCAACTGGAAAAAGGCGAAATCAACCTTTAACTTTTCTCCCTCATTCTTCATAATCCAGCAGCACTTGCACCCAATGAGGGGGACGGGGAATCGGGTTACCCAAACGATCGAGTAGCAGCAAAGCCACCAAATGTACGACAAACAGATAGATAACGTTATTGAGAATAATCATGCCGAATGCGATCGCTTGAATCAAAGATAGACTCGGCTCTTGCAGTAGCCCGATCTTGACAAATACCCACTCTGCCAGTTCCGTCACCTGGCTAGTCATGTAAACCCAGAGGTCTTCCCCCAATAAAATCGACAGCAGCCAAAACCGAAAAAAGAATCCAAACGTACCAATAATTGTCCCCGTACCAATCGAGAACAGCCAGCTGCTCCTGCGCCGCCACAAAGCCCCCAGTTGGACACCCATGAGACCGTAGGGGATCAGAAACAGAATGCTGCGAGTTGGTCCCATTAGGACGGACAACAGCAACCCAGAAACCAACGCTGCCATCCAAGCCGCCCGGTGTCCCCATCGCAGGTATACGAGGGCAATCGGGATTGGGAAAAACATCCGCAGCAGCGGTCCCATTGGAAAGTAATAATTAATCAGCCAAATCAGGCTACAAGTACTAGCCAGAAAGGCAGTTTCCACCATGATCAGGGGAGCAACTGCTTTCACCTGGGGTTCGGAATAATTGTTCCCTTGGGCACTGGTTGCCGGGGGCGTTTCGCTTAGATTCGCCTCATCTTCGATTTTCTGAGAATTCCCCAGACCAGAAGCTTGACCGTCTTCAAAAGGATCGCTCATGCAGATTAAAAAACAAAGCCAGATCCTAAATTTAACCTCTATTCCCGTTTTGAGCCGAGCTTCAGCAGCTTCAGGAGAGAATTACAAGACCCATTACCAATTTCCAGTATCCCTTTATCCATCCGCTATTTCCCCAGTCGCCAGTGATTCAGGATGCTCCGTATCTATGCCCTGAATTACCAACACCGAACAGGGAGCGTGGTGCAGCACATAATTACTCACACTCCCCAGCAAAGCTTCTGTCAATCCCTTGTGCCCCCGACGTCCCATCACAATCAAATCGGCACCCCAATTCTCAGCTGCTTGACATAACATTTGCCCAGCCTCGCCTACTTTGTAATCAAACTCCGTCGGCACTTTCTGACGGGTAGATTTTTCGCAGTAACTTCGGAGCAAATCTTGCACCTGCTGGATTCGCCTTTCGAGCGTGAGGTGGTGATTCTCATAGGATGTCATCATCTGAGGATACAAACCCATCTCACCAGAGAGCCGTGGCGTTATTTCACCGAGTATCTCGCTATTGAGGCAATGTAGCAGCATCATTGCTCCACGATTCGCCTGCGCCAATTCCAGCGCTTGAGCGAAGACAGCCTGACATAAAGAAGAGTCGTCGATAGCAACCAATATTTTCTGAAAACCCATGACTAGGCACCCAGATAAATGGCAGTCGGGCACCCAGAGTGCCGCTGCCGTGTATTTATTAGACGATTAGCCGTTCCAAAGCCGCCAAATCGGGAATGCACAAGATATCGTGGTCGCGCATAATCAGCGCCTTTTTTTCCAGCTTTGTTAAAACCCGTGTCACCGTTTCTCGCGCCAGACCGCTGAGGCTGCTTAACTCACGATGGGGTAAATTGGGGATCATCGTTCCTTTTTGGGCAGTTTTTCCCTGTCCTTCTGCTAAGAATAATAACGTGTCGGCAACGCGGGACATACTATCTGATTCTCGCAATCGGAGGCGACGGTTGACTTGACGCAGGCGTTTTGCCATCAACTGAGCCAAGCGAACGCCTGCTAGTGGTTCGTTATGAATTAACTGAACAAAATCTTGAGCAGGCATACTGCCAATCGTCGTAGGAGTTAGCGTAATTACATCCGTTGAACGAGGAACCTCATCCAACGCTGCCATTTCGCCAAAAAGTTCTCCTTTGCCAAGAATATTCAGCGTTACCTCTTTACCATCAAGGTTGTAGGTGCGAATTTTCGCCCAACCCTCCAGAATAAAGTAGACAGAGCCGCCCCAGTCATTTTCCAGCAAAATCACCTGATTTGCAGGATGGGTACGAGTGACGACATGGGAAGTGGCTTTCTCCACAACGGTCTCTGGTAAGCCGGTAAACAAAGGTGTGGAGCGAATCAACGCATTCATGTTAGAGTTCGGTTCGCGGGGGGTGTATCGGTCTTCCATCGGGCCAACACAAATGAAAAAGCTAAGAACTGATAAAGAGTGGCCCACTGGAGTGGGGCTAGCTGGTAGCGTTTGAATCAAGAGCAACCGTTGAGCCGGAAACTTTCAGCAATCAGGTCGGCATCTCCCGAATATGGTGTTTACGCTCTCGAAGATAATTAGGCTGAACAGGAGGCTCTTGGCAGCGTACCAATCAGAGTTAGGAGGCACCCATTGAGCCAGTGACCCTATCTTTATTATCCTCATAGAGGAAACCCGCGACTCGCTGCTGACGCATCTAGCAAAACTCACATCTTAATCCAAAACGCTTTGATTTTGGGCGATCGCTTTCTTTGTACCCATTGGGTGACAAAACGCTACAACCCAAAATTCTATCTACATTTAGAATTACCAGTCTTGAAATAATTCACCCGGTAGATGCAACACCCTGTTTAATATAAGTTGTTCTTGTTGGGCAGTCTAACATTATAGGCAGTGGCAGTATAGTAACTTCTGATAACTGTGCAATCGTTCTAGCCAGGGATTCCATTGTGACTCACGAGACGGATGCGATTTCTACACTAATCGCTAACATTGACAGCATCCTCCACAAGGCCAGCTCCCGTCGGCCTTGGCTCAGGTCAGTTGATGTCCAAGAGCAGCGTCGGCTTCTGGAGCAGGTTCGTACCTATTTAGTCTCACGGCAACAATCAGGCGCTGGAGATGAAGCTCAGCATCAGGAATACCAACCGCAGGCAACAGCACGACAGATTGTGCAAGCGGTTGAGCAAGACATGGAAGCGGTGCGAACCAGCTTGATGCAGTCCTTGCAGGGGGATCTGGAGAGTCTTCGCCAACAGCGGGAATCTCTGGTTTTAGAGATTCGACAGATGGAGAGTTATCGGCTGCACCATCGAACGCTTGCTCAGCAACAAGCGGCACAGCAGCAACTGATTTCCGAATTTTTGCAGGTACTTTCTAGTCGCTTGCAGGAAACTCTCACGCAACAGATGGCTCAAACCCTGAGAAATTTGGAAACTCAGTTTTTGAGTGCTGAGGTACTCCCTCCAGAAGGTCAAAAACAACCCTATAATTTCTCACCTAGCTATTCAGACGCGATATCTAGCAATTCTTTACCTTTACATCCGCGAGAGCGCCTGGAACAACTGCAAACGTTACAGGCAAAATCCGATCAACTGCTAGCAACGCTGGATTCAACCATTCGTACAGTCTTCGAGGCACTGCAACGCAATCTTGTTAGCTATCAAGAGTCCTTAGCCCAAGGACTTGATAAAATGCACAACTTGGGGCAGCAAAGCGAGGTGATGTTTACAGAGTTGGTAAATCAGCTCACCGAGCAGTTCCAGCAAGAAGCCTCAGCAATTTTGCAATCGTCTCGGCAGTCACAAGTAGATGCAAGTAGCGCGAGTCCGGCTGCGACAACACCAGGAATCGGCGCTCTGCAACTGCCCTATCCCCAGAGGGAACCCCAAACGCTGGATCAACCCTCCTCTCCACCTTCTAATCGCAACGAATTCAATTTCTCGCCGAATGATGTTCCTGTCGCCAGACAGCCATTGCCGTATCCGGGGGTTGAATTGCCCCTCCGCTCGGTGGAACAGGAGCAGTCGCAAAGTCCCCAGTTCAATCTGCCAACGGACCGCTTAGGGGAGTCGGTACAAAGGCAAGCCTCCTCAAAGGATAATCTTTTTGGGACAGCATCGTCTGCTAGCACTCCATCGAACCCTACCTCTGGTGCCCAGAGTAGCGGTCTGGAAGACTTGAATCTAGAGAACTTGGGCAATCTGGAGATGGCATCGCTGGATGACGATGATATGAAAACTATCTTCCAGACGGAGCCTATCCTTCCCACGATTCCCGACAGGAAGCGCGACGAAATCGACGATTTTTTTGAAAGCTTGTTTGGGACGCCGCCAATCCCACAGAGTCCCGAACAACAAGCTCAAAAAGTTGAGAAACAACCGGAGAATAATCCCGCCCGAGATACCCAAACTCAAGCAGAAAGTATAAATCCAATCATTCCTCAAGATTCAGCCGGAGAGAGGAACCCTCGCCCTTATAGCAGTCAGGACTCTTTAGAAGATGCCCTGTTTGCAGGTTTGGAAGACCCCGCTGAAGATGCCGCGATCGCGCAACCACCTGCGAGAGTCGAGCAAGTCGAGGACTCTTGGGAAAATGTTTTATTTCCCGAAGATTGGGAAAAGACGGTTATCCAAGCTGAGAAGTGGGCGATCGCTCCGACGATTGCCAGTGACAATCAAAATGTCGAAACCAATGAAGCCTTCAATCCTGAAACAGTGGAAGAAGGGGATCTGGTCATTTCGGCACTAACCGATCTGTTGCAGGAGGATCTGTTCCAGGAGCAAGAAGTACTGCCACCGGAATCTCCCTTGCCAATCGTCACACCTCCGAGTGTGGAGGAAATCACTCAAATCCAGAATACTCAAATCCAGGACATCCAAATCCAGGACACTCAAATCCAGGATACAGAGCAACCTGCAACCGAGGAAGCTGCAAGTCTGGAAGAAGATATCTACATTCCAGCTTCGCCAGACGAGAATCTGCTGGCGATGGATACTTTCTCAGTTGACCAAGACGAATTTTTTTGGCTGGATAGAGATACACTGCAACTGCTGAGCGAAGATTTGTCTAGCTTTGAGGCACCGCAGGGGGGCGTATTCCCGCCATCAGAGGAGCAGAGAAGGGATATAGAGGCGGATTTTAGCGATAACGCTATAGAGATCCAGACTCAAGATGACTGGTTCGCAGAGGAGGAAGAGCTTTTTGGGACGGAGATACCAGAAGGGACGGTTGATGCTGTTGAAACACAAGCAGAAGCGTCAGAAATAACCCAGAGGACGAGACATCAGGAAGCTTTGCCAGTGACGGAACTGGATGAGTTGTTGATGGAAGATTGGGATGATCTCGCCCTAGATAGCTTTGTGGAGGAGGATTCTGTTCCTGGAACAGATGAGGAGTCGGAAAGATTGCCGTCTGGGGAATTCAGTTTAGGTTCAGAAACAGAAAACGCGATCGCTCACTATCCACAAAATTCCCATCAGGAGCAACCGGAAACGGCGAACACGACAACAGCCGATGAAAGAGCGGATTGGAATTTGGCTTCTTTGTTCCCTGTAGAACCCTTAGATCCAGCGCCAGACAAAGCGATCGCTTTTCTTCCCCCCGCTAATCTTGATGAATCGTCGGAAGTATCGCCCTCGCTGGGTTCAGTAACAGAAGCAGAACTAGAAATACAGGAGGATCGAGAATATATAGCCGATTCCCAGCAACAGACGTTAGGAATCACGTCAACAGAAACGCCAGAAGAGATGCCAGAAACCATCGATTTCGATGAATCGTTGGTATTCCCCGAAGAAGTCGATCTACTACCTACAGAAACGGCGGCGCTGGAACACGAATATGTTGCTGACTGGGAGTGGGAAGAAATGCCACCGCCAGCCAATCCGTCAAGGGAGGCACCAGCCACCATCGATTTCGACGAATCGTTGGTATTCCCCGAAGAAGAAGTCGATTTAGAGCTACCACCAATCGAAACGGCGGCGTTAGAACAAGAATACGTTGCCGACTGGGAGTGGGAGGAGTCAGCCAATCCGTCAAGGGAGGCACCAGCCACCATTGATTTCGATGAATCGTTGTCATTCTTCCCCGAAGAAGTCAATCTACTACCTACTGAAACGGCGGCGCTAGAGCAAGAATACTTCTCTGACTCGGAAGCACAACAGACGCCAGAAATTACTGGTGAGGAGACAGCAGTATCGATTGAGTTCGATGAATCGTGGGAATTATTTGCCGATGAGGAACAGAGTCTAGAAACACCCAGAGAAAGGGCGATCGCGTCTGATGCCGATATTGATGCGCTAACTGGGTTGCAGGAAGAAGATTTAGGCGACTGGGAATTTGAGGAAATGCCGGAAATTTCTCAAGTGGAAATAACACACCTAGGGGAATCGGATTGGCAGGAAGAATTATTGCGATTGGAAGAACTGATCGCTCCACCAGACGATGCGATCGCTCAGTTCCCTAACAATCCACCAATGGCAACCGAGGAAGAAGCCGTTTCTGAGCCGACGCTGCCTCAAACTGACGATTTTGATCTGGAGCTGGATATATTTTCAGACTCATCGAACCCGGAAAAAAAAACTCCGTAGGGATACCCACTCAGGAAATTACCCTTGAATCCCCATTAGTTTTAGAAAGTACAAAATTGCTCCCGATCGGGATAATGAATCCAAATTCAATACATTCTTCCACTGTCCTTGAGTCTGCAAAACCATCGCCTGCGGAGAATGTCAGCAAGTATGCCTGGTACTTAGGTATTGACTTTGGCACAACTGGCGTGTCTGCGGTTTTGTTAAATGGTTCGACGGGTGAACGATATCCCATCTATTGGATAAGCCAAGGACAGACAGAATCTACCCAAACCAGCTTTCGTTTACCCGCAGTGACTTACACGGGGCCAGCCTGGAGCAATTCAGAGCAGTCATCGGGGGGTGCGAGTAGCGCTTACGCCGATACACCAGCCGCGAGTAACACTTACGCGCATACGCCAGCGGCGATCGCAGTGGGTGTTCTGGCGTCTTCTCTTGCCAATCGTAAAGAAGGCGTCTTTATTCAAGGCTTTAAACCGTACTTGAAGGTGGGAATTCCTTACTATTCATCTGCCAAAAAATGGGAGCCGATATTGCAGTGGTCGCTCGACCAGCCAATTTCCCTTTACTGGCTGGGGCGCTCATTGCAAGCGTTATTTGCCACTCTAAGACCTCTAGGAAGGCAGGGAAACCCGCTATCCCCCACAGAACAATTGAGACCTAATTTAGTGGGTGCCGCTGGTTTAAAGCCCTCTACGCTAAATGCAGCGATGAGTTGCTTGAGTGGTGTGATTGTCGGTTGTCCTGCTAAATGGGGGGATACCTACCGCTTCAACATCCGCGAAGCCGTACTGGGTGCCCATCTGGTGGAAAATCCGGAGGAAATCTTCTTTCTTGAAGATGCGATCGCTACTTTGTTGGCAGGAATTGAAGGTGCAACCTTACCGGGAGTCCCCTGGCAAGGCGGGACTCTGGTGATCGACGCGGGTGCCACTACCATCGAACTCGCTGTGGTGAATTTGCCCGAAAATCTTAAAGACTTAACGTATTCCCAGTTTGCTTGTCGGAGTCTCGCCTATGCAGGCAACGCTATCGATCAAGACATCATCGGTCAATTACTCTTGAACGATGAAGAAGGCAAAATGAAAGATGAATTCGAGTCATCCTTCATCCTGCATTCTTCATCCTTGAGCCTTCCCAAAGCCGGGGAACCCGATTTAGCAACGCGCGATCGCTTGGCATCGTTATTGCAAAGTTCTCCTCTAGGACAAGCGCTTCTGGAAGCTGCCAATTCTGTCAAACGAATTCTGCAACAGCAAGACAGCTATACTGTGGAATTGGGCGGAAAGTCCTGTTTGGTGACACGCCGAGATTTAGAAAACCGCGTGTTCAAACCGTTTCTTGAAAAACTGAATCAAGAATTGAATGCGCTGCTAACTCAGGCAGGGATACCCGCATCAGGAATTCATCAAATTATCTGTACTGGCGGAACCGCAGCCGTCGGAGAAATCGCTCAATGGCTACGACAAAAACTCCCAAAAGCAGTCTTGATTCGGGATACTGGCGCAAACGACTCAACCCTAAACTGTAGTCCAGTGGCTTACGGTTTGGCTACGTTACCGCTGTATCCTCAACTGTTGGAGCAACAAACGCAGCAGTACAGCGATTATTTTCTGCTTTTGGAACTTTTACGCGCTTTACCCGAAGAACCGCTGCCGCTGAATGAAATTATGCAGTTATTAGAGTATCGCGGCATTAATACGCGGGTTTGTTATTCTCGCGTCATGGCGCTTTTGGAAGGAAAGCTGCCTGCGGGTATCGTGCCGTCGGAAGCCGAGTTTGGACTGCTGAGTTCCACCTCCGAGCAAAATCCTGACTATCAAGCGATCGCAGAGGCTCCACTTTTTGAGAAAGAAGCGACCCAGATGTATCGACTGAATGCTCAGCAGGGCGATCGCTATCTTCGCTATTTAAACACTATCCTGACAAGCACTTATCAAAAACTAGAAGAACCATTAGTTTTTGACTTGTTAGTACCGGCAACAGTTTAGCGATGAGATCCGAGACTGCTTGTATTCAGTCACAAGAACATCCCTCCGCAATTCCCCCTACGTGCGGAGGAAAATCGGGAAAAATCTTTGTTTGCAAAAGACTGGGGAGGAGTACTTCAAGGTGAAAAATTATCCTTCTCAATCCTTGCCGGGTAAGTTCTGACCCGCAAGAGACGCGTAACGACGTACTTTCAGGTAAAAAGAATTATCCATTCTCAATCCTCCTACAGGCAGAGGATTAAATAATTGAAATCTGTACCTTGTCAACCGTACTTCTAACAAAACTTAAAAAAATACCGATTCCCTTAAAGATTCGGTAAAGTAAGGGCTTTCAACGATTCATCTGTAAGGGGTGTTGCCTATATTGACATAAGAGCAACCTGATTCTAGAAGCCAACTTAAAAACAGTGATTACTACTTCCCACCTCCCCGAATCCCTCGACGTTGCTTCGTCGGCGTTTGATGAAATCTACCTGGTTGATGTTGCAAAGCCAAGCTGTCATCCATCTGTCACTAGCAAAGAGAAGCGCCTGATTGATATCTTGGGAGGCGTCGTGGGGTTAGCGATCGCAGCGACAATTACAATTCCAGTTGCGATCGCAATGCAACTGGATAACCCAGGTCCTGTCTTTTACAGTCAGATTCGCTGCGGTTTGAATGGACGCAAGTTCCGCATCTGGAAATTCCGTTCGATGGTTGTTGGTGCAGAGAAGCTCAAGCATCTGGTCGATAACCAAGCGAAAGGGCATATTTTTAAAAACGAAAATGACCCCCGAATTACCCGCATCGGTAAGTTCTTACGTCGCACCAGCTTAGATGAATTCCCGCAGTTTTGGAACGTTCTAATGGGAGACATGAGCTTAGTAGGAACCCGTCCGCCGACCGTTGATGAAGTCATGCGCTACGATGCTCATCACTGGGAAAGATTGAATGTTAAGCCGGGAATTACTGGCGAGTGGCAAGCGAACGGTCGTTCTAGCGTCCAAGACTTTGAAGACATCGTCCGCATGGATATTGATTACCAGCAAAAGTGGTCTGTTGCTTACGACCTCAGCTTGATTTTCAAGACGGTGATGGCAGTTGTGAAGAAGAAAGGTGCTTGTTAAAAAGCGAATCACGAATCGCTAACTGTAAACTTAGAATTTCAGGCTGTAGACTCTGGACGCGAAACCGTCCGGAGTCTACAGTCTTTTTAACTTATCAGATCGATGCTTGTTATGACGCTACCCAACTGGATTACTTTATCTCGCTTACTGGCGTTGCCAGTTCTGCTTTATTGCCTGGACACCCCAACAACTGAAACTCGCACTGTGGGGTTAGTAATTTTTCTGGTTGCGGCGGCTACGGATTGGTTAGATGGCTACTTGGCTCGTAAATTGAATCAAGTTACAGATTTGGGTAAATTTCTTGACCCGTTAGTTGATAAATTACTGGTGTTGGCTCCCCTATTGCCGCTCATTCAACTCGGTCAAGTACCGGCATGGGGCGTATTTCTAATTTTGGCAAGAGAGCTAGCGATCGCTGGTTGGCGCGTTAACAAAACGACCATTAGTGGAGCGAATATTTGGGGCAAGTTAAAAACAGTCAGTCAAATTATTGCGATCGCGCTTTTGATCGCACCACTGCCTGTCTCTTGGGAAATTCCCGCCATAAGTGCTTTCTGGATTTCCGTTGCTTTTACTTTGATTTCTGGAGTTATTTACCTTCTCCCCCAAAAAACCGAGCAACCCTCAGCGGTTAGCTAGTAGAGATACGATTCATCGTATCTCTACAACGACTAATCGCTCTTTCGTGTCTTCGTGTCTTGGTAGTTGATTTAGCCTGCTTCTAGAATTTCGTTATCAATTGAGAAATCTATCTCGGCTTTGTTCCGACCAGAGGCAAGATAATCTTTCTGGAACGAGTTTTTTAGGCCAGAAATTAAGTCATATTCTGGTTGCCATCCTAGTTCAGTCTTGGCTTTATTTACTGAGGCGAAGAAGTGCTGAAGTCGGAAAGGAAAAGCTTTACGTTTGCCAAAGTCAAACTTTTTGGGTTCGTAGTGGAGAATTTGTAAATTCTCAGGGGACTTCCCGGCTGCAATCGCACAAGCACGCGCTAGACCATCAAAAGTAACATAGCGATCGCCCGACACATTATAAATCTGTCCCACTGCCTGAGAATTGCCCAGCACTGCTGCCATTGCTACCGCTAAGTCTTTCACATGACCGAGTTGGGTGAGATGGAAGCCATGTCCGGGCATGAGAATTGGGCGATCGCGCACAATCCGGTCGAAAAACCAAGCTTCCAGATCGTTATAATTCTGCGGGCCGTAAATATAGGTAGGACGAATCGATGTAAAAGGCACTTTTTGCTGTGCTAGGTAAGCTTCCGTTTCATGCTTGCCTTTGTGACGACTTTTTGGATCGACGGCATCCCCTTCTACATGAGGCATCTGATCTGACTTTTGATACACACCCGCAGAACTCATGTAGATAAAATGCTGCACCCGATCCTTAAAAATTTCTACTAAAGGTTGGGTGTCGCTCAATTCCCGACCGTTGTTATCAAAAATTGCGTCGAATTTTTCTTGAGATAACTTTTCTTTTAGTTGCGAAGCATCCGTGCGATCGCCCTGAATTTGTTTGATCCCTTCAACGGGCGCTGGTTTATTTCCCCGATTGAACAGCACCACTTCATGCCCTTGTTCCGCCAAAATTTTTGTTAGATAAACCCCGATAAAACGGGTTCCGCCCATGATTAAAATTCGCATTTTGATTAATTCTAATTATTTATATCTTTTGCGGATATTTTCCAAGACCGCCCTTCACAGTGAACTTCGTCCCCGATGATTTTAACTCCACCGCGAGCGATCGCAAATAGTTCTTGCCTTTCTTCATCTGTCAAGTAGTCATCACCTTTCAGACCACTTGGGCGCTTTCGAGGATCGCCTCCTGCATCCAAGTAGCGCTGTCGAGATAAAGCAAAAAGTTCTTTTATTCTTGCATACTGTTGCTTTTCAATCTCAGTAGGTTTTGTCATCGTTCCGATACCCATTTGATAGGAACAATATCGCTATTTTGCAGGAGTCGAGCATAGGGTAAGACATTGCTAGGGGTTTCAATTACCCAAATTCCTGTGTCTTCATCATACACCGCATTGCTAAGTAGCTCTAAGGTATCTAAGGCGTTGAGAATTAGGTATTGTGCTTCGGATGGTTCCACCACTATTGAGTTCAATTTAACCTTGGCTATCTTACACGAAGGGACTGCATTAAGGGATTTTCGTTAACTCTTATGGGAGCGGTATCTTACCTCACCTTTTTTAAAGTCGCAGCTGAGTTACGGCGATTTTGCCGGAAAAGCAAACATCAACATCGCTACCGGGCGTACGATCGCGTTTGGCATATTCTCCGACGTAGTAAAAATTATCGCCTTCAACGCGATAGTTAACTGGTAAGGGTTGCCGAGAAGGTTCGCAAAACACCACTTCCGGATCGGGATCTCCGGGTAACAAATGCGGCAAATTCACATTCCAAAACGTTCCCGGTTCAATGGTACGGTTGAGTAGATCGGCTAAAATTCCAGCCGTCCACCTCGCCGCCACATCCCAATCGACATTCAGTTTGCCTTTGCGATAGTGGGAAACGGCAATCCCCGGAATGCCATGAAAGGCTGCTTCGCGCACAGCGGCGACAGTCCCTGAAATGTAAACATCGGCTCCTAAGTTGCCACCGGCGTTGATGCCAGAAAGGACAAACTTGACAGTAGGGCAAAGATGTGTAATTGCAATGCGAACGCAATCAGCGGGAGTACCCGCGATCGCATATTCAAAATCCGAGCGACGCCGGACATGAATCGCTTGAGTCGTCGTCACCTGATGACCGCATCCGGATAAATGGTCTTTAGGAGCCACAATCACCCCCTTGCCATTCATCGCCTTGTGCAGCGCTCGGATTCCAGGAGCGTCTATTCCGTCGTCGTTCGTTAAAATCAAAGTCATATATTTTTTTGCTGAGTCGGACGTAGCCTAGACGGTTTGCTCAAGCACCCATTGATTCAAATGTGAGAAGGCAACTAGATGGAATTGCATCACCAACCGATTCAGGAATCTTACACCGCCGAAAACCTCCTCCAACAGGTACTCTCACTGAGTGATGACCAGCTCAAGCAGGAGTATTTAAATTATCTAAAATGGACAGACCCCATAGTGCAGATGTTACAGCGCTTGGAGGAAAAAGCTCAGGTAGTGCGAGTCGTGAAGTTAGCCTTAGAAGTGGATTTGAGGTTAGGCGCACAGATGGCAGGAGCCGTTAAACCGGAGTTTCAAGCCGCAACCGTCGGTTTAGTTGCTTCTCTAGAAGTTCCTCAAGAGTTGAAATTTCAACTTTTAGGCATCACTGGCTCTGATAGTGCAATCCCCAGCCTACTCCCAGCGCTTCACCACCCTGACGCTAAGGTGCGTGAAAGTGCAGCTTATGGCTTAGCTTCCATCGGCACCGATGCAGTCGTGACAGCGCTGCTGGAAGTATTGAACGATGACGACTCTGGTGTTCGCTTGAGTGCAGCTTATGGATTAGGTTCTATCGGCACCGATGCCGCAGTGATGGGACTGCGGCAAGCGTTGAACGATGAAGATTTTCAGGTGCGCGAGAGTGCAGCTTATGCCTTAGGCGCGATTGGTACCCAGGCAGCCGTAGGGGTGCTGCGGCAAGCATTGAACGATGAGGACTTTGATGTGCGTGGGAGAGCTGCCTACGCTTTAGGTCAAACCCCCACCGAAGAAGCAGTGTCGGCGCTACTGGAAGCTTTGAACGATGCAGATTTTCGGGTGCGTTACAATGCTGCCTATGCTTTAGGTCAAATTCCCACTCAGCAGGCGGTATCAGCACTACTGCAAGCGTTAAATGATGAAAACTATCGGGTGCGTCAAAAAGCAGCCGAAGCATTAGGTTCGATTGGCACGCAAGAAACGGTGATGGCGCTACGGCAAGCGTTGAACGATGATGACTTTGATGTTCGCCGAAGAGCTGCCTATGCTTTAGGAAAAATTGGCAGCGAGGAGGCGGTGGCGACACTACTGGAAGTGTTGCAGGATCGAGACTATCGGGTGCGCGAGAGGGCTGCATTCGGCTTAGGCCTTACCCGCAATCCGTTGGCAGTATCGGGGCTGCTGAAGGCGCTGAAAGATGAAGATTATGAGGTTCGCAGTTGTGCTGCCTATGGGTTAGGTTTAGTCGGTTCTCCGGCGGCAATGTCAGGGTTGCTAGAAGCTTTAAAGGATCGTGACTTTTATGTTCGCAGGGGTGCTGCCTATGCTTTAAGGAAAATCGGCAGAAAGGGCATCGAGCCTGCGCCTGCCCAAGCGGCGGTAGCTGGGCTTTTAGAAGCTTTGGACGATGACGATTCGTGGGTGGGTTGGATGGCTGCCTATGCCCTGGGTTCTATGGGCAAGGAGGAAGGCGTAGCGGCGCTACTGAAAGCTTTAAACCATCCAAACTTTGATGTTCGAGAAAAAGCTGCTGAGGCTTTAGGGAAAATCGGCAGTGAAGTCAGCGTTGTGGGGCTGCGACAAGCGTTACATGATGAAGACTTTGGGGTTCGTCAAAGTGCTGCCGCTGCGTTAGAAAAAATAGGCTCCCCAGCAGCGGTAGCGGGACTTCTAGAGGCTTTGCACGATACCGACTATCGGGTGCGCGAAAATGCTGCCTCTGCTTTAGGTAGCACTGGCTGCCAGATTGCCGTAACCGGGCTGCTGGAGGCTTTGCACGATACCGACTATCGGGTGCGCGAGAAGGCTGCGGAGGCTTTAGGGGAAATCGGTTCTCCGGCTGCGGTGGTGGGGCTGTTGGGGGCGTTGAACGATGAAGACGCGACTGTGGGTGGAAGCGCTGCTTGGGCATTAGGTCAAATCGGCACTCCAGCGGCGGTAGCAGCACTGCGACAAGCTCTCAACCACCCAGACGCTAGCGTTCGAGGGAGTGCTGCCTGGGCATTAGGTCAAATCAATAGCCCGTCGGCTGTAGGGGCGCTCAGGCAAGCTGTTAACCACGAAGACGTTAGCGTTCGTGAGAAGGCTGCCTATAGTTTGGGGAAAATCGGCAGCGCTGGAGCATTACCTCATCTACGCCAGATGCTCTTAAAATCGGAGAATAGCGTTGCTCTTAGCACGATTCTCGATGCGATCGCTGCCATTCAAGAGCGCTGTGGTTACTACAATTATGCGATCGCCTAGTCTTGGACTCAATTGCCAAAAAAAAGCATTTTCAATTCAAAAATTAGTAGAAATTGCCTCTACGGGACAGGTGGGAATACACTGTTCGCAGACAATACAGCGCGATCGCGTAAAATTAAGCCGAAATGTCTGCGGTTCCAGAGTCAAAGCTTCTGTGGGACAAACGCCAGTGCATAACCCGCAGTGAACGCAAACGTCTTCATCGATCGCGATCTCGCGACTGGCAAAAGAAACGCTGATGTCTTGCGATCGCATCCATTCGATTCCCGCATCTATTGCATCAATATCGCCCAAAAGTTCCACCACTAGCTTCCCAATTTGATTGGGTGCCACTTGGGCACGAATAATATTCGCCGCTACATTAAAATCCTTCGCCAGTCGATAAGTCACTGGCATCTGAATCGCTCGTTTGGGAAAAGTCAACGTTACTCGTTTTTTCACGGCAAAGGTAGCTCTGGAGGGAGTTGGTACACTAAAGGTAGCTCATCTATAACAATCGTGAAAAAATCTTCGATGGCTGTGAATTCACCTGAATCAACTGCAACCTCCCAGCCGCCGTCGCCAGGAACCGGCGCGAAACGTGTCACAAACTTCTTGATTGCTTTAGTAGCGATTGTCCTCAGCGTTTTCCTATTCTTGGGACTGCAAACTGAGACAAGTTCAGTTTCCCTGGACACCCAAGCTGAGCAATCTACACCGTTAGAAGTGGCTTTGAGCAATGGCAAGCCGACGTTGATGGAATTTTATGCGAACTGGTGTACCAGCTGTCAGGCGATGGCAAAGGATCTGGGCGAACTGAAAGAGCAGTATGCTGATTCGATGAATTTTGTCATGCTGAATGTGGATAACAATAAGTGGTTGCCAGAGATGACGCGCTACCGCGTTGATGGGATTCCCCATTTTGTATATTTCGGCAATAACGGAGACGCGATCGCTCAAACGATTGGTGAGGTGCCTCGTCCCGTCATGCAGGCAAACATTGACGCCCTTGTTGCTTCTGTACCTCTGCCTTACGCCCAAGCTGGGGGACAGGTTTCTGCCTTCCAATCACCCGTTACACCCGCCAAAGTTAGTCAGGATGATCCTCGCAGCCACGGTAGCCAAGTAAAAAGCAATTAAGAATTACGAGAACAGTCGCTGTTAGAAGATTTTTGGGGTTTGCACTGATCAATCAGAAATCCATCCTGGTGATATCTGATTGCTGAAGGTAACGCCAAAAATGACGCCCACTCAAGGGTTTTGGACAGGGTTTCTCTAGTTGTATGTCTCTTGTCCGGTCTTGAACAGATGCCCGATCACATACAGCCACAGCCGCAGCCGTTGTTCGTACTATCATTACTACCACTACTACCACCACCACTGTTATTGCCGCGACTTCCGAACAGGGAAAAAATGAGGAATATTGGTAGCCACCACCAAAACGATCCTGAAGATTTTTCCGAAGTAAGACGATCTTTGTTCTTAGGAGTAGGGGTTGGAGTCTTGCGAGGTAGCGGAGAATTTTCGCTTGTTTGAGCCAGTGCTAATTCAGAGCTTGTAGAGTGAGTTGTCTGGGTAGAAATCCCTGCTATCAGTAGCGTAGAGCTGCTGATAGTTAGAACTAATATAAATGACAATAGAGCGATCGCTAGGAATTGCCGCAAAGGCAAGCGAGGGAGATAAATAGATGGCAACCAAGCCAGAGTAAAAGATGGTTTGGGTACGAGCCAATACCGATGAGTGTTGACTTGTTTGCACTGGATGTCTTTCCCAAATCGGGTATCGGGTGGCGACCAGATATCGCTAGGAGGTTGCTGTCCAAAGAGTTTTTCGTAGCTATTCAGCGTCTCGTTATAGCACCTATAAAAATTATCCTGTTCGCTGGAACCGCCCTTCGTTGGGTGATGGTGCAATGGTTTTTTTAAAACTTTGTCACAAAACTCATTCCAGTAGGAATGAGTGTAAGTTAAGTGCAAATGCCAAACTCGATCTACTTGATCGGAAGGCGTGACTGGATGCCCAACTACAAGGGCAAGAAAGATAAATTTTTTGTATTCGTTAATGGCACGCTGAGTATATTGAACTGTCCAACCGTTTTCTCTTGCTAACCTTTGACTAAAGGGAAAAGCAGCCCCAGGATCGTCAAGAGAAAATTCTTGAATACTTTGGTAAAATTCTGCCTGCTGCGCCTTCATTTATGACTCCTTTATGTTTTTGAATTACCAATTTAATTTTTATTTTTGTTAATCAATAAAATCCACAATTCCAAGTTCGCGATATTTTTTAACTGACGAAAAGTTAGAAATGATTGAATCTGAATTCGACACTTAGGCTTTTGCTAAATGGTGACTTGCTGCTTTTCAGTCAAACACATGGCAACTCCTTTTTCATAGTAGGCTGCTTCATTGATAAAGACTGGATAAACTGTTGATTCACCTTCATAGGCGATCGCTTGACCATCAAATGTCAAAAACATGAGATCGCCGGGATGAAGCGCTTCATAATCTCTAAATTGAAGCTGGGGATGAATCATTGCCTGAATCTCTCCAAACTCATTCCTGGGATAGTCTATTGTCTGGATGCTGTGATAAATGGTGAGCGTATCTTTTACAAGAGGTGGCGTTCCCTGGTTAGAGGCTTCCGTGTAGTCTAAAATTGCCTGGACAAGTTCCTCAGTTTGCTGAAATAAAGTTGCATCTAATATCCCCTGAGCCACCGCACCGACTTCAACTGTGCAGCCGAATTCACAAATTGAGTCCAGATGAGGCGTGCCTTGATTTCTGGTTGTCGAATAAAGTACCTTCACTTTTGAATGAAAAGATGTGAGATAAGCGGCTAGTTGAAGGTTAAAAGGATGCTTGCTAGCCAGAATAATTGTTAGCTCCATGTTTGCTGTACTGCTGTGTAAATCAACAACCAAATCTGCCTGATGGCTCCCCCCAGAGCCAAATTTTTCATAAATCTCCTTGGCTCGTTGCGCTTCGTAACTAGAAAGATTGGGATTCTCTAAATCTCGGCGTAGAAAACAGCGATTAAGATCGGTATCAACATATCGTTTCCCGATTTCATAGGCTTTGGGATTCGCTAACAGGGTAAGAGTTTCAAAGCTAGGTCGCTGAATCAAGTTGGGCGATCGCTCGAATTTCTTCACTAAGTAAATTCCGGTGAGTTCGTTTCCGTGCGTTCCCCCTACAATGGCAACACGCTCGATCTTCTTCATAAAATAATGGCTCCCTATACTTATTTACAACACTATCTATTAACTTAGATGTGTTGAGGTTGATAACGTCTTTTCATCTAGATTAACGAAGGGTTTACTAGATGTCTAATACTTTCTTGGCTAGGCAACTATATTGCAAAGATATAGTGTTTAAAAACTGATATTAATTTGACATTTGCATTCCTATCTTGCCAAGATTAGGGCAAAGACATAGTGGTGAAGAACGAATGGAGCTTCGGCATTTGCATTACTTCATCGCGGTTGCAGAGGAGTTAAACTTCTCTCGTGCTGCTGCTCGTCTGCATATCGCGCAACCTCCCTTGAGCAAACAAATTCACGATCTCGAAGACGATCTGGGAGTGCAGCTGTTCGATCGCACCCAGCGACCGCTCCAGTTAACCCTCGCTGGAAGAGTCTTTTTAGACGAAGCTCGAAGCGCGATCGCTAGCGTAGATCGTGCGGTCAATATGGCGCAACGTGCTAGTCGTGGAGAAATCGGGCGTTTGGTAATCGGCTTTACTAGCTCAATGGCAAACAGCTTTTTGCCAGATATTCTGCGAGTTTATCTTGAACGTTTTCCGCTTGTGGAACTCGTCTGGCGAGAGTTAGCAACTTCCATCCAAATGCAAGCACTGCGCGATCGCCATCTGGATGTTGGCTTTTTCCATTTGCCGTCCTGGATGCAAGAAGAAGTTGATTTAGCCTGGATGACGATTTGCCATGAGTCTTTAATTGTCGCTTTACCAGAGACTCATCCACTGGCGAGCCAACCTCAAGTTTCCTTAAAAGCACTGGCACAGGAAGTGTTCATCCTTCCTTCTCGTCAATTCTCTCCAGTCTTATCTGAACAGCTCGAACATCTGTGCCAACAATCGGGTATTTCCCCCGTTGTCATCCAAGAAGGAACGCTGATGCTAACAATACTCGGCTTAGTCGCTGGTGGGGTTGGAGTTGCCTTGCTCCCTGCTAATGTCCAAAATCTTCAACGCAAGGGTGTCTTATACAAAAACATCGCTGAACCAACACCAACTGTCCCAATGGCGGCTGTATGGCGACAGGACGATGCTTCAGCGACTTTGCGCGAGTTCTTGGGAGTGACAAAAGCGATCGCGCAGACTCACTCAAAAGCGTCTTAATCAAAACGCCCATACGCGATCGCTTGCCTCCACAGTTTAAGGCATACCGATAGAGACAGCCCAGAGGCTTTTTACGGCAAAGTTCTTTAAAATGCCAGCCCCTGGTACCAAAAATGTTTAGACTATCCTAAAAAAGAGGTTTTGGACAATAGTTCCAGTATTGTGCAGGCATCGATAACCCCTGTAGTTTCAAGTTTTGCAGCCGGTACAAAAAGCCAGCACCAATCATTATGTGATCGGCAACATCAACTACACGACGATTATTCGCTTGAGCCAGATAAGAACCCTTCACCCATTCATTAAACGATCCCATTGAGGGGCCACACCAGATTTGATAATCCATTTCACGACCTTTTTCACCCGCATTAGACCAACGGGAGGACAAGCCCAAATAGGAGCGGAAAATCAGAGCCATTTTACGTTTAGGATTGTTATCTGCTCTGGTTATTTGATCCGGGTCGCGTTGAGAAAAATAAGCAACCGTATCTTCCCAAACCGACTCTAGACTCTTCCTGAAGATTTCTTTTTCTAATTTCTCTCTTTCCACAACCGGAATTTCTTCAATTGAGTCATAGTTCTTGTAGAAATCAAAGAGTTTTTGCGCCCGCATTGGGAAGAGACTGCCACGTTTCAGGACTTGCAATTTCACCCCCATTTCAAACATATCCGCCGCTGGTGCCATACTCACATCAGCCATAGCCGCTTGAGCTAGCAAGTTTTTAGTATGAGTGGAAGCTCCCGCTTCAAGACAGGACTGGTTAATGGAGCCAGTCACCACATAAGCGGCTCCCATCATAAATGCCCCTAACGCTGACTGCGGTGTACCAATTCCTCCAGCAGCTCCAACTCTGACAGGTTGTTCGTAACCATATTTTTCCTGAATTTCATCCCTGAGAGTCAGAATCGAAGGCAAGAGACAAACCAAGGGACGATTATCTGTATGACCGCCAGAATCGGCTTCTACAGTGATATCGTCAGCCATTGGAATTTTTTCAGCCAAGGAAGCTTGCAATTCAGTAATTAGCCCTTGAGCGACCAATTGCTTGAGCATTTTAGTTGGGGCTGGTTGCAAAAATTTAGTTGCAACTTCTGTCCTAGAAACTTTGGCAATTATTTTGTTTTTGATCTCGATTTGATTCGCTGAATTGAGGCTAAGTCCCGCTGCCCGATAATAAACAATGTTGGGTGTCAAATCCAGAAATGCGGAAGCTTCAACAGTGGTGACGCCGTATTTGAGATATAAATTGATTGCACCCCGCTCGATTGCAGCTTCGCTAGGACTGTGGATCAAATTAAATGCATAAGGCCCTTCTGGAAGTGCTTGCTGAATGCGGTGAATAGCAGTTTCAATGCGAGAAGGAACTAAGCCCGCGGCACCAAAGGCACTGAGAATCTTTTCTTTACCAAGGGCAATTACCATTTCTTCGGAGGCAATGCCATTCGCCATTGACCCTGTACTATAAGCATATTTTACCCCGTGGAAAGTCAGGAAACTGGGGTCTCCCAACTGTTGAGGAACTAGCGGTGGCACTGCTGTCAAAGTTTCCACGGATTCAGTTTTGCCGTTATTAGCATCCCCTAAATAACCTTCGTTCGTGACCCCAATTTGGCCTTGCTTGCTAACGATGTAACAGGGTTTATCTAAATTCAGCAGTTTAGTCTTGATACCTTCTTCATCAAAAGCTACAGAATTTAAAGAACCCTGCCAGACTGGATTTTGATTGTTCGGATTTCCTGAGAAACGAAGACCATTTTTGTTTTGCGTTAAAGGTATTGCCAACATAGTTTCTTTTTCCAATTCAAGCCAATAACAGATTGTAGATTGTCGGTTGGGTTGACTCCCCAAATCCCTCCCTTAGGAGAAGAGGGGCTTCCGGACTCCCCTTCCCTACTAGGGAAGGGGGCTGGGGGTTAGGTTCTTAATTCACCAACAGTACTAACTGAACCATAGTGTGAGTTTGATAGATTTTAATCAGACTCAACTAAACAAAGAGCGATGTCTTTAACTTCATAGATTCTCAGGTTGGGTTTCCACAAACTGGCATCACCGATTAAGGTGACTTTGTTTGGAGTAATATCCACTTTGGAAATATGAACCTCTAAATACATCTCGGTATGACCATGAGGAATTTGTCCGCGATATTTCCAAACGATTAGATGGTCGATGGCTTGGACAAAACGGGGAGATTTGAATTGTTTACCAAGATCGTTCTGCAAGGCATAGACTTGCATCGCTTGCAAAATCCCCTCAATTCCTAATGAACCAGGCATGACCGGGTCAAGGTAAAAATGACACTTGAAATACCAGTCATTCGGCTTTACCTCTTTTCGGGCATAGATGTAGCCTTGCTGATAGTTCCCTCCTCCTTGAATAATTCGTACTTCATTCAGGAGGTCTAACTGATACTGAGCAAGCCGATAATGGGGTCGAGCCTGATTAAGGCGATAAAACTTGGCTCTACTTTCTGGACTCCTTAAGTCGATTTTTGCTTTCGCGAGTCCGGTGGTATTTTCAGTTTCGTACCAGGGTGGAACATCCTTACCGCGATCCAGTCCTACCTGATTTGCTAAAGATTGGGGGCTAAAATGACCAAATGCGGCAGTTCCTTCATAAAACGGTTCGCCATCGCAAACCATTTGAAAATCAAAACTCTGAATAATCACTCCCTGGATATTGGATGAAGACAGTAACCGGGCTGTATTCGTAATCGTCTTTCCTCGAATATCTATATCCTTGAGAAGGCGACCCTGTCCATCAAGATTGCGGAAGTACAAGTCTTGATTTGGATACAACAAAGTAGTTCCTAAATAAGCAGAGAGAAAACCACAGGGTTGCAGAGCTATCTCCATTAAAATTGAGTACGGTATTGTCGGAGAGGAGTTTTGGCGATAATACCAAGGCTCTGTGGGAACGTCGTATTCAGTAACAATACTGGAATTTTTTGTTAGTTCATGGCGCTTACCATTCACTTCCAAAACGCGATGCACCAAATTGAGATGAGTATTGGGCATCCGCGAAGCTTTGACGCCACCGTTGTCATAAATCTCGAATTCTGGGCCAAAACACTTAGCAACCGAACCCAGACAAAACTCGTTGACTTGATCTTCATTTAATAAGGCTGGTTTTCGGGGTAATCCTGCCTTTTGTTGAGAGTTGTTTATCCCTTGTTCAACAGAAATTGAATGATTGGGGTTCTTTTCAGATAGCTGCAAGCCTAGGTCTTGGAAGTGAACAACAATTTTGCCGTTCAGGATGACTTCAACATTACATTTTGCATAAGGTTTTGGTGTAATGCCAATTTCAGTGATTTCCATCCGATAGATTAATTTGCCCGAAATGGGAGTCACCTGTCCGCGACAACGGACGACCTGTGGCAAACCGGGAATCGGTTGAAATCTAGCATCAACCGTGTAGGTTTGCAATCCTAAATAGAGAAGATAGAATTGCAAGAGTTGACCGCACCCTTCTGCCATCAGGGAACCAGCCATCACCTGATCGTCTTTGAAGTGGCAGGGGAAATACCAATGATCTGGGTCAAGAAATTTTTCGCCGATAATTAGACCTAAACCCCAAGCCCCTCCTGTCGGTTCTACTGATGTGATGCGGTCGATCATGAGCATTGCCTTCGGGGGCAAGCGCAGGGAGGGATTTAAGCCATCTTGCCAATAATGGTCTCCTAAGCAGGCAGCAATATTACCTTCGGTGAGGGATAACATATCTGACTCATCTAGGCTTGATTTTTGACAGATTAGCAGAGGCTCAAACTTTTGCTTTGGAATCTTGCTTCGCGCTTCAAGTTCTTTATCGGAAACAATAATTCCCTTACCATTTTCGAGTTGTTCGTCGGAAAAGAATCCGGCACAGCCTCCGTCCATTTTGAGGATCATTTTATCCCCAACAAAGCACTCGTAACTAAAGAAAAATAGTAGGTTATCTCCGCTTCGCACAAAAGAATTTATGCGGATGTCATAACGCAGGGTTTGTCCTTCTTTGGGTAAATCATCCAGAAACGTTAGGGTGCAATCAAGCAAGCGATAAACTAGGTCGCCTTTATTCTCAAAATCAATTCCTAGGTAGCTGATTAATAATAAATCGCATTGACCAGATTCTACACTGATTGCCCAAGGAGCTTGACCATCAACAGCGTACCAGGCATTCTGTGGAATATCGTATTCGGTTGTAATTGAAGAGGGTTTAAAGCTATTTATTTCCCCATCGAGTTTAGTAACCCTGCTCACTAAGAGATAGGGAGGGACTGGCAGCCGCACTCGCCGGGAATAGGAATCGATAATTTCATAGTCTTTACCGAAGACACGGGAAATTTTCCCTTCAGCAAATTCTAGTAAATCTGCTTCATCCCAAACAATATTAGAAGGCTTTGTGTAACTATTGCGCTGAGGATCTGAAGTTGCAGGGGCTATCTGACCATTGCTCTGAGCTGATATATTTTGATTCAATAATTGTTCGGCTACAGCTATTTGTAGCTGAAATATCTTCATCATTTGGTTTTGATGATTAGTTGTCTGTTGGGGTTCTTTTGCTATTGTCATGGCTTTTGCTTTATTACCTCTTGTTATCTCTTTTCGGAAAATCTCACAATTTTTAGCGGTCAAAATTTTAGAATAAATTCGGCTTCCACCCAAAGTAACTTTTTTAACAATTGATTGACGTTGGATAGATTTTTCTGGCACTTGAGAATAAAGTGGGGACAAATCCACAGAGACACCGTGACTCACAAGTTTTGCTAAAACCCTGACCACCCCAGTATGGTCATCAACGCCTTTGGTATTGATGGATATGGCAATATGCTCTTGTTGCTTAAGCGTTTCGCTAATCCATCGTGAACAGTTGTTTCCTGCGCCTACCTCAATAAAGATTCTGACACCATCTTCGTAGACACGATGAATAATTCTAGGGAAATCAACCGTTATACAGCAGATTTTGGCGGCGTTATGGGCCAGAGAATTAGTATCTAGCTTAATCGGAGCGTAATTTACTCCAGAATAAAACTGAATATCGGGTACATTTTGGATGGGAATTGTGTGTAATTCAACCAATCCCTCATACTCAGTATTTGTTGGTTCGCAGTGCAATACACTGTCAAAATTGATGGGGAAATATTTGCACTTGAGAGTTTCAATCACTCTTAAGCAAGCTTGCGGATCTCCACCAATTACTACTTCTTCTGGAGTATTGATAAATGACAGATAAACACGTTCTTCCTGCTTTAGGACTTCCTTAACTGTCGATACGGGCGCTTTGAGAACATAGGAAATCCAAAATTTTTCCGAGCGATCGCTTTCTGGCAAACCCCAAAACCTACGTCCCGCTAAACAGGGACCGCATAAATCAGTTCTAAATAGAGGAGAGGACACTAAAGCTTCGCTTAATTTCCCATCATCGCGCCAAATGTCAAGGGCAAACAGCATACTGCTAGCTTCACCCAAGCTATACCCAAATGCAACTTGGGGTTGGACTTGGAAATACTGTCTGAGAATCAGGCTATATAGCACTGCCAAACTGATTCCGGTTTGGCACATTGCTACTCCGTCACCCAAAAATTCTGCCTGTTTCTCTGCTTGTGCTTGAGTGGAAAGTTTTTCTAAACTTCTGGGATAATGAAGTTTCTCGTGCATGACCTGACCTGGATAGGGAGTCAGAGCCGAGAAGCTATCGTAAACTTTAGGAAATAGCTGGAAAATGTCCCGTCCCAGCCCCAGACCAGAACTAGCCATACCAGGGTAAACAAAGGCAACTTTACCCTCATTTCCTAAAGGTTTCGGTGTGAAATAACTGCCAAGCGGTGTTTTCCATTCTCCGCCAGTTTCAAAGCTTTTTTTGATACCTGCGATCGCTAAGCGAATTTCCCGCAATATTTCCTGTTTATGAGAACCGACAATCGCTAGCGTATAAGTCGCCTGGGGCGATTGCCTAAAAGCCGTAAAAGTTTGTGTTGCTGCAACGGATAGATTGTCACCTGTTTCAATAAGATTTTGGAGCGAATGCAAGCGTTCGAGCAACGCAGATTGATGATTAGAGGTGAGGGGAAATAGATAGAAGGGCGTTTGTTCCAGATACTTGCTAGGACGCTCTTTTTGGCTCAATTCTTCCGAGAGGATGATGTGAGAATAAGTACCATCTATGCCTAAGCCGTTAATGGCAGCCACTCTTTTCGACGCTTCGGGTTCTAAGAACCAAGTTCTCGATTCGGTGGCGACGTAGAAGGGACTTCCTTGCCACATCTGAGGCAGTTTCGGTCTAGACCACTGGGGAGTCGCAGGAATATACCGATGATACAGGCAGAGGACAGTTTTGATTAAACTCGCCATCCCGGAAGCGGTATAAGTATGACCGATGTTGGCTTTGACGCTTCCCAGGCAACAACTTAAACTCGCTTGGGAAGTCTGATAGGCAGAGAGTAAACCTTTGATTTCGGCTTCATCTTCTGAGGCGACGCCACTGCCAAAAACTTCCAGATACCCGATGTCTGTAGGGTGAATACCCGCTAAATCGAACGCCTGCTGACAAGCTTGTGTGAGTATGCGATCGCTCGTCGATTGATGAGTGGCATTATCCTGAATTAAGCTGATGGCATCAATAACAGCATAAATTCGGTCTTGCTCCTGTTTAGCTGTTTCGTGCCGCTTTAAAATGACGGCACCTGCACCTTCCCCGACCATCCAGCCATTCGCGTTTTCATCAAAGCTTAAGGTAGGAATCCCTTGATTAATTGGTGCTAACTGCTGACGAAATAATACGTTTTCTAATCCACCAGAGAGATCGACAGCGCCGACGACAACAGCATCGACTTCTCCATTAGACAGAAGTAATTGAGCGACTTCTAAAGCTTTAAAAACCGAATTTTCTTCAGCAGAAATGGTGAAAGAGGGGCCAGTGAAATCCCACTGGGCGGAAATGCGACTAGCCATCACATTACCGATGAAGCTGGTGTATCGATTAACTTGCGCCGGAGGATGCAAGCTATCTTTGGCAATGGCTTCCAGTTCGGCAAGTTTTTCGGGAGACAAAGAAATATTCGCTTGTTCCAAGCTTTCTTTGATTTGCCAAGATAAATCGCATCGACCGCGATACTGGTGTAGGGAGAGTTCTGTCCCCATCGCCACAATCACGGCGACATTTCCCCCTTGAGATAGTTTTGCATCTTTGATAGCGTTGTCCGCCACCTTTAGCATCAATAGCTGTTGAGGAATTAGTTGATCTTCGTCGCGGGGCGGGATTTTGAAATTGAGAAAATCGAGTTCAAAATCTTGAATGTAGGCTCCCAGAGGCGCTTCACCGTTTGCCAAGCCATATTCTTTGAGTAATTGGGGTTGCTCTTCGATACCTTGCCAGCGCTGAGGCGGAAGGGGGATAAAATGCTGCGTTCCCTCATAAATCGTGCGCTCGAAGGTATCTAAACTTTTACAGGAGCCAAAGAAGGCATCCATGCCGACGATCGCTAATGAGTGTTGAGTGTTGAGTGTTGAGTGTTGAGTGTTGAGTTGAGGATTGGGAATTGGGGATTGGGAATCCTCACCTTCTCCAGCCGTTGCCTCTGAAGATTCTAAAATCAAATGAGCATTAGTACCACCAAAACCAAAAGCATTGATGGCGGCGCGTTTTGTCGGTTGTTTTTGAGGCCAGGGTGTCGGGGAAGTAACCATCTGCTCAGCAGCGATCGCGCCTTTTTCTGAACGGAGGGGGTCAATTACGTCGATTGTCGCCGGGATGATCTCTTCACCCATGCTCAAAATCACTTTGATGAGACCCGCGATTCCCGCAGCCGTTAATAAGTGACCAAAATTGGATTTGACAGAACCAATCAGAGGCACCGTTTGAGACTGACCGAAGAAGGTCTCCATCGAGTTGAGTTCGGTGATATCTCCGACCGGAGTCCCCGTGGCATGACACTCAATGTAATCGATACTGTTGGGATGAATTCCGGCTTCGGTATATGCCCGTTCAAAGGCTAAGATTTGCCCTTTGGGATTGGGACTGAGGACGAATTTCCCTTTCCCGTCATTCGATAAGCCAACACCGCAGATTGTGGCGTAGATGCGATCGCCATCTCGCAGCGCATCGCTATATCGTTTCAGGACAACCATTCCGGCTCCTTCTCCAGCTACGAGTCCTCCGGATGACTTATCAAAAGGACGCGATATCCCATCTTCTGGATAAGCGTGGAAAATGGAAAATCCCATATTGATGAAGAACGGATCGGCGCAACTCACCGCACCCGCTAACATCAGGTCAGCTTTGCCGGATAACAGATAGTGACAAGCTAATTTAACTGCATACAGCGATGTCGCACAGGCTGCATCCAGAGATAAATTAATTCCAGATAAAGACAGCGCTTGAGCAATGACTGCTGCCGGATACCCAGCTAACATTCCATTTAAAAGAGATCCATCAGAAGGTGGTTTTTTTAGTTGGAAAGATTCTTCTTCTAAAAGTTGCTGAAGGGCTGAATCCAGAGACTTTTGATAGATTGGTGCAAAAAAACGATGGGAAAAGCGGGTAGGAAAAGAAAGATTCCCCAGAATCACGCCGCACTTTTCCAGAACTGATGGATTTCCTAAATAACCGCTATCTTTTAAAGCTTCTTTTGAGACGTATAAAGACCATTGATAAATTTCATCTAAGTTTTTCAGTAACTCAGGAGGCATCTGATACTCGCTGGTATCTAACTGAAAATCTCGAATATACCCTCCCTTTAAACAATAGTATTTATCTAGCTTCCCTTTATCTGTCGAATAAAACTTTTGGGGATCTACTCCCATTTGTTCGACTGTTGCTAAGCTTTTAAAATCTTTTTTAGCAATTAAATTCTGCCAATATTGCTCAGGACTTTCTGCGCCTGGGAATAAGCTAGATAACCCGATGATTGCAATTTTTTCCATTCAATATTCCTAAAAAATTTAATCAAAAACTACTTTATTTTAAATAAGCTCTAACTATTGTGCTGTAGCAGCGATCGCTACTACAGCACGCTGAATGGTTTCTTAACTCGCCATTACTTAACTCCTACTTTTTCTGAGTTAAAGAATAGACGGTTCAGTTGTTTGCTAATCGTCACTTCTGCCCCAAATACTCGCGAGTAAACTTTTCCTTGGATATCGTGGGAAGTAATATTCGCCACTAACTTAGTTTCATTGCTAGAAATGACATCCATCGACACATAAAATGGTTTACCCAAGGGAATCATTTGGAAATGCTCTCCTTTCTGGCAGCGTAAAGGGAGACTAGCCGCCTGATAAAAATGCCTTACCCAAATCAACATGCACTGAAATTGCACATCTTTGGCGACAAAATCGAATGCCTGTGCCGGAAACTGTCCCCGCTGTTCTTCAGCGATTTGGGGTAAAACACATTCCATCGTCAGGGTTTCTGGCGTAATATTTAAAACTTGTTTGACCCCTTTAAAACTAGGGCCATGAAACAAGGTACCATCCTGATAAGGCGATAGAAACGCAAACTCTTGATTTTGAGTGGGGTCAAATTCATAAGTGGGAGCTTCCGGAATTTCCTTCAGGAGTTTCACCTGACCGTTGTAATGATAGCGGCGTTTTCCGGGTTCCGCTTCACTCCATATCGTCGCTGCGAGTTCGAGCTGCTCGTTCTGGGATTTATTGACTTCCTTAACTTCCAAGATGTATTCGCTTGCCAATGTTTCATCGAAAACAATGCCTTTTAAGACTTTGAAGTTTTCGCAGCTAAAAAACTTGTAGCCAGGATATAGCTGTTCGCTAACATTGGCAAGCCATACTGAACCACAAACGGTTGGTAATACTGCTTGACCACCAATCGCATGATCTTGCAAAAAGGAGTTTGCTTTCAGGTTTAATTTTCGATGAATTTGGTAAGTCCGGAGTTCTGAATCTAACTCTCCAGACACGACTACCAAAGGACTCCCCACCAATACTTGTACCGTTTCCCATTCCCCAAAATCTAGTTCGTCAACTAGCATCTGAGTTCCCACTTCAACGGGAATTACCTCAACCTTGCGTTCGGCAAAAATTTGTTTTAACTCAGGCGTAACCATCCCGCCATCCCAAGGCCCCCAATTAAAGGAAGCTACGTGACATTCGGGATGGAGGCGCTTAAAGTGATGGGCAAATTTATTGAGAATCTCATTGGCGATCGCATAATCCGATTGACCAATATTCCCGTAAAACCCAGCCGCTGAAGCGAACAACACCAAATGCTTGATTTGATTCGGATTGACACAACTCAGCAGATTTTCCAACCCTTTGACTTTGGCAGTATAAACGGCTTCAAAATCCTGTTCGGATTTATTCTCAATCAATTTATCTGCCAAATTGCCAGCGCCATGAAGAATTCCGGAGATCGCTCCAAAACGCTGGACGGTATCTGCTAGTTTTTCCTTTAAAGCGATCGCATCGGTAATGTCGGCGCTGAGATATTCTGCTTTCCCACCCGCTTGCTTAATCGCTTCCAGCGTTTGGGCGATTTCTCGTTGGGCTAAAATCCCCTTCAGTGTCTTTTGGACTTTGATTGGGGTGGGTTTCTCTCCTCGTGCAGTAATATCTGCCATAATCCGCTTTTTCAAATCAAATTCATCAACACAGCCTTTTGCCCATGCTGGCTCCGGATTGATGCTTGAGCGACCGAGGAGGATAAATTTGCATCGGTAGCGTTGCGCTAGCTTGATGACACACTGGGAAGTAATCCCGCGTCCACCGCCGCTGACGAGAAACACCGAGGATGGAGTAATTTGATGTGTTGTGCCGCGAGCGTTCTTCTTAACCCTACACATCTCGGCTACCAGGGTGGTTCTCCCCTGGGAACTGTACCCGACTTCGGTAATCAACCGATTGGGGTCGTGAAGTTCCGCGACAATCGATTGGGCGACAAATTCTTCATCGAAAGCGGGACTCAAATCGATGGCGCGACAAAACACCCGTTCCCATTCCAGGTTGAGGGTTTTCGTCAAGCCGAACAGCCCCCCACCGATGGCGCTAAACTCTGTTTTGCGACTTAAACCGAATTGCCCATCCAGGCGGCTCACGGTGAGGAAACAACTGCGTCCTTGACGTGCTGCTTCATTCAGTGATTTTTTGAGGTGCTTAGCAATCAGAAAAATATGCTTGAGGATGGCTCTTTCCGATTCCTGCCCAAGACTTGCTTGAATTGAGGGATGCAGATGAACGAACGTGCCAATCGAGCCGTAGTTTTGCGCGATCGCCATCAGCTGTTGTTTCAAATGCTCCTCGCTCAAATCTGCCAGCACCACACGGTTAATTCCTCCCGGTAACGGTAGCCCTTGGGCAATAACAGATTCGGGGAAACTTAATACAACCACTTTCCACCCTCGGTCTGAAAGAGACTTGACCAATCTGATACTGGCAGGGCTACCGTCATCGGTCAGCAAACAAATGTGATGGTCGGGCAAGGTGAAATCCAAATAATCTACCTCACTTAGAGGTTGGAGCCTCGCCCGACCGCGTTGAATCTTGTGCTCAACTTCAGTTGAAGCTTCATCTGAAGCTTCAACTTGCTGCGATTCTGGGGTTAAGTTTTTTTTTCAGCCACCCGCGATTCCTGGCTCATATATTCAACAATTTGAGCAAGGGTGCGGAGTTCGGCTAGCTGTTCTGGATTCACCGGCGGCAAATCAGGGAATAACTCCTGCATTGCCCCCAAGATTTCCACCCGCTTGATCGAGTCAATCCCCAAATCTGCTTCCATGTCCATCGAAAGCTCTAGCATTTCCGTGGGGTAGCCAGTCTTCTCACTGACTACTTCTAACAGGGATTGGATCAGAGCATTCGCCTTCTCCTGGGAGACAAATCCGTTTTCTGCCTTCGCTGAAACTGCTGCCGCTGGAGCAGAAACCTCAACCTCTGTTGATGGCGCTTTGTTGCCCATATATTCAACAATTTGAGCGAGGGTGCGGAGTTCGGCTAGCTGTTCTGGATTCACCGGCGGCAAATCAGGGAATAACTCCTGCATTGCTCCTAAGATTTCCACCCGCTTGATCGAGTCAATCCCCAAATCCGCTTCCATATCCATTGAAAGCTCTAGCATTTCCGTGGGGTAGCCAGTCTTCTCGCTGACTACTTCTAACAGGGATTCGATTAGGGGGGTCAAATCCACCGCCGGCGCTGTTACAGAGGGGCTAGAGGTCTTTTCGATGATCGATGGCGCAACTTCTGCCTGCTCTGCTTGAGCGATTTGATTTTGCAGGCCGTTTGTCTCTACTTGGCGAGCCTGGGCTGGCTGCGAACCATTGCTGGAAACGGGAGATACTGGCACTGTAGGGACGATTTCTGGGGCAGCTAGCCCAGAATGTATCAGCTTCTCGGGTGTCGGTACGACAGTCGTGGCAGTAGGGGAAACAACCGAATACTGTGGTTTGTCAGAGGTTCCTTGTCCGTTTTGTCCTTGCTCAAAGTTCCGAACCGGCGCGATTGACGCCTGACCATTCACAACTGACCCATTCGCACCATTACCCGCCCCCAAAAGAGAATAATGTTGCTGCATGAGCTGGAAAAATCTTTGGGAATATTCCAACTGATTTTTCAGGTATTGTTCGTGAACTTGCTGGCTGGCAGCTTGATGTTCGTGAAAGCGCATCATGTTGCGCTCTAAACTTTCTAGAAGACCCTGATTATTTACAGAAGATTGTTGCATGGGTTGCGCCTCTGATTTGGTTGCGGGTGGAACTGGTATCGGCTCTGGCATTTTGACTTGGGGAATTACGGGTACGGGAATTACGGGTTGAGGGGTAGGGATTGGGGCGATGTGTGGTGTTGGTTTCGGGGCTAAAGATTTCTTCGGCTCCTGTGTCAATTTCCCATTCCTGTTTTCCCTTTCTGGATTTCCCTTGATTTGGTGTCCGTTTTGCAAAGCGTGTTCAAAAGCAGCTTTGGTTTTCTCACTGACATAGTTAGCGCCGTTTAAAGGCACATTCAATCTCTTCTTTTGCTGAGAATTGGATGTTTTTGATTTAACTAGGTAAGGATCGAGGTTATCTAAAGACAAGCCAGCCACGCGCAACTGAACAAAGGCTTCGCACAACTGGCGCTGGCTATCTCCTTTGCTACTGGCATTCAAGGCGATCGCTAAATGGGGTCGATCTTCGAGGATATTCTTCACCAGATTGGTCAGGATATTCCTGGGACCAATTTCGACAAAGAAATATCCCCCGGCTGCGTAAATATTTTCAACTTCCTGCTTAAAATGCACAGGATTGACAATATGTGCAGCTAAGGTTTGTCCGATGGTATGGGAATTGTCTGGATAAAGATTTCCGGTTGTATTGGAGTATACCGGGATTTTCGGCTGATTGAAAGTAACGCGATCCAGCACCTCTGCAAACCGTTTTTGAGCGTGAGCGACAAACGGTGAATGGAAAGCTGCGGAAACGGGTAGTAAAACAACCGAATACCCAAGCTGCTCCAATTTTTGCTGGACTTTGGCGATTTCTCCCTTCGCCCCCGCTAATACCACCTGATTGTTAGAGTTCCAGTTGGCAATGGTGATTTTGGGGAAATTCTCGACAACTTCTTTGACTTTATAAATATCCCCTTTCACCGCCAGCATCATGCCGGTATCAACTTTTGGATCGTCGGGGAATGCCATCGCTTGACCTCTGGCTTTGACGAGGAAAAAGTAATCTTCGTCATTCAGAACGCCCGCCGCCCATAGTGCTGTCAGTTCCCCGAAGCTGTGCCCTGCCACATAATCAGGCTTGAACCCTGCCTCTTCTATAATCTTGTAGAGACCAAAACTCAAGGCACCAATTGCGGGTTGGGCATTTTCGGTCTGTTGTAATGCCGCAATTTGGGCATCCTTTTGGGCGTTGTCAAAAACAGGACACGGGAAAACGACTTGGGAAATCGGTGGCAACCCATTCTTGCCCAGGTATTTGTCCATATCGCTGTAAGCTTGGCGAAGCTGAGGGAAGTTAAGGACAAGTTCCTTACCCATCTCCAAATACTGCGAACCTTGCCCCGAAAACAGCGCCACTACCTTCCCTTGGGGGTTCAGGCTAGTTTTGCGGTAATAGATTCCTTTGGGATGCTCCCACGATTGGGCTTGCTGTTTGTTTTTCAGTAAGTCAATCGTAATCTGCAATAATTCACGCGCTTCTGCGGCAGAGGTGGCGACAAATCCCACTCTGGCTGAGACAACGGGAATTTTTAAACTCGCAGCGCTGACAAGTTCTGTGTAATGTTGTGTGCCGCGATCGCTTGCTAATTGCGACTCTAGGGTTTCACACTTCGCCAATAATTCTCCTACTGTTGGAGCATCCAGCAGAATGGTCGCTGGCGTACTGTGTAAACGATAAGCCTGTTGATGTTCCCTTTGATATTCTTCGAGGACGACATGATAATTCGTGCCTCCAAAGCCAAACGCACTGACCCCTGCTCTTCTTGGCGTTTCATCATCAATGCCAAGCCAGGGTCTGGTTTCGGTATTCAAATAGAAGGGTGAGTCTTCTATTTTAAGTTTAGGGTTGGGTTGGGTAACATTAATCGTCGGGGGTAATATCTTATGGTGCAAAGCCAAAGCCGTTTTGATCAGGCTGGCTGCACCTGCTGTTGCTTTGGTATGTCCAATCTGAGACTTAACGCTCCCCAAGGCAATATGTTGTTTTTGGGAGTTGTTTTGGCTAAAAACTTCATTTAAGCCTGCAAACTCTGTCGGATCGCCAGCGACGGTTCCTGTACCATGAGCTTCAATCAGACCGACTGTTGAGGGTGCAAATCCAGCATCTTCATAAGCTCGACGCAACGCTACGGCTTGCCCTTCCGAACGAGGAGCATAAATGCTCTTAGATTTGCCATCGCTGGAGGTGCCCATTCCCTTGATGACGGCATAAATGCGATCGCCATCTCGTTCGGCATCTTCAAGCCGCTTGAGAACCATCATTCCCATGCCTTCACCCAACAGCATCCCGTCGGAATTTATATCGAAGGGACGAGAATTCCCTTCTTTAGAAAAGGCAGGCGTTTTACTAAAGCACATATACATGAAGATCGAATTGTCGGCATCCACACCGCCCGCGATCATCATGTCGCTACGATACTCGGTCAATTCACTCAAAGCCATCCGCAGGGCGCTTAATGACCCGGCACAGGCTGCATCTACAACACAGTTAATCCCTCCTAAATCTAGGCGGTTGGCAATTCGTCCGGCAATCACGTTCCCCAACATGCCCGGAAAAGAATTTTCCTCCCAGCCGATATAGGCAAGTTTTATCTTCTCAATAATCTTTTGGGTATCTTCGTCAGATACACCACTGTTTTTAAGAACCTTCTCCCAAACGGGATATTGCAAACGGGCAGTTAGCGGCGTAATTAGTTTCTGCCCGCCCCCTACGCCCAGAATGACGCCTGTGCCTTTCCGATTAAAATCTCTGGATTCACCGTAACCAGCGTCTTCCATTGCCTGTTTGGCAACTACCAACGAGAGCATTTGGGCGACATCTGTCACCTCTAGAATATTGGGAGGCAACCCAAATTCCATCGGATCAAAATCAATATCCGGGATGAATCCGCCTCGTTTGCAATAAGTCTTATCCGGTGCCTTGGGATCTGGATCGTAGTAGTCCTCAATCCGCCAGCGTGAGGGAGGAACATCAGAGATACAATCGGTTTTTGTAATGATATTTTCCCAATACTCTTCTAGAGTCCTGGCTTGCGGAAAAATGCAACCCATTCCGATAATCGCCACTGGTGTTTGTTGCAGTTGCCGCTTAATTTTGTTGTTTATCAATGATTTATCAGACTTCATTCCTCAACCTGACGCTAGTGACGTTCCTGGTTCAAAGGGTTATGATACCAAGTTATTCCGCTTTAGTGTAGTTGTATATCCACTCAATTTAAACCTGTGGAAGTTTGCTGTTTATTTTCACACGAGTGGGTACACCCAGCTTCATATTCTCAGCTTGGGCGAAAGCTTTGTAGGCTGCACGGAGATAGGCAAAATCAGGAATTTAAATAATAGCAATTTCAGTCCCTTGAAGCAAGTTAACTATTTTAACAAATTTTCTTGTAGTTGAAATTTTATGTTATAATGACTTGATTTTTTTGAGTTCTCTGCCAAGCCTTGGGTACAGGGTATAAAGCTAAGGGATCGTGGTTAAAAAAAATTTTAGGGGTTAAAACCCAGGCACAGTAAAACTTAGAGTATTTAAAATTGGTAATTTAGAATCGCAAGTACGCTGGAACTACAGGTTTCAATTTTTTACAATTTAAATTTGATTCAATTTGAAAAGGTAGAAGAGTGTATTTATTTTAGTTTTGATTTTATAATCTATAAAAGACTAGGTGAGTTCCTTTTGTTTTAACTTTATTATTAAAACAATGGTAAAAACAACAAAAATACTTTTCAAATTTATTAAGCGTTGCAGCAAAAATAAGGTTTGCTATCAATTTAAATTTAGCTCTATTTATTATCTTGTATAATAAAAATTTTTAAATAAATGTGGTGCCCTTAACCACTGAATCTTACCCAAAGTATGCTTATACACAGCCATTTTATTTCCAGCTATGTATAAGGGCAACTACCAAAGTGTTGAAATGCCGCTGATCTTTGTGAATAGTTGTGCTGTAGTTTGAAATAGATCGCCAAGAGAATGCAATTCAAGTTGAGGAATTGGGGGACTGACTTGGCGTTTATTTTTTAGTTAAAACTTGATAATGATTGCGTACACGCCAGACCCTTAAACCATCAAGCAAACAACGTCCTTCAATTAGGCGCTTTGTAAATCAAGAAACCAAGCCACAGGTGTACCTACGCATTCTTACTGAATTACTCCGCTTCAAGCTCGCCAAATTTTGGCGACCACCAGTTACCTTTTTTACTCTCAAAGAAGGCTACCTCTTTGCATTTATTTTGTTTGGTTTTCGGGTTAGAACAACGCAACATCGCCTTATCTTGACCATTTTTGCTGTACTTGTAGCGCTCTAGGGGAGTGCCACAAATCGGACAAGAATGCTGAGAAGGCTTGTCAGAACGCGGCGGATTTTTACGCTTAGCGTCAGGCAATTCATACTCTAGCGTGGATACGTTAAAAAACATTACAGCACCGCAGCCATTATTGCGCTCATCACAGCTCAAAAAATGGTCTGTTTGAAGTTTTTTAGACTTCGAGTAAACCCTCGTCATTGGATGTTTGCATTTCGGACACCGAATATTAGTAAGTTCAGACCGAGTCTCCGTGCTAGTATCGGTGCGAGTATCCGGGGGTTCACAAACAGGTGGAGTGACCTTAACTCGGCTTGGATTCGTTACAGTCGGCATAGAAACGGGAATTTTTGCCCCGGCTTTCTTGAGTGCTGGGGCAAAATAGTCGCGGTTCCAGCTAGTCAAATACTTTTGCCAGTCCAGCTTACCGTGAGCGATCGCATCCAATTCCCGCTCCATCTTTGCCGTGAAATCTGCACGAATCAGCTCAGGCAACACCCGACCCAAAAACTCATCAACTTCCATCCCTAGCTGGGTCGGAACGAGCAACGCCTTCTTCAGAACCACATACTCCCGCTCTTTCAAAGTCTTTACCGTCGGAGCATAGGTGCTAGGACGCCCAATCCCCTGTTTCTCCATCACCTGAATCAACTTAGACTCAGAATAGCGGGGTGGTGGCATTGTCTGCTTCTGATCGGCACCCGCTTGGGTACAGGTAAGCGATTGCCCCTCTTTCAGCGTCGGCAACACTTGGTCTGAGCCAATGTCCCGCCAGTAGCGCAGATAGCCCTCAAACTGTAGCACCTGACCCAAAGCTTGCCAAGTTACGCTACCAGATTTTGTGATAATTCTCGTCTTCAAGAGTCGCGCTGATTGACACAGAGAAGCGATCGCGCGTCGCCATATCAAGTCATACAATCCAGCTTCTTCGGGTGTTAACTCTGCTTTAATGACGGATAGTAGCCGGGTAATCTCTGTCGGTCGAATTGCCTCGTGCGCCTCCTGGGACAGCGCTGCACTTTTGCGAACAGTCGTCTTTTGGGGGACATTCTCTGGGTCATTTTGCTCCAGATACTTCCGCACCGAAGCGCAAAACTCCTCAGATAAAGTTGGGCTATCTGTACGCATATAGGTGATGTATCCTTGTTCGTACAGCTTTTGCGCCACTTGCATTGTTTTCTCTGGATTCAGCTTTAGACGCGCTCCTGCTGCCTGCTGAAGGGAACTGGTGGTAAATGCGGCGGGTGGTTTTTTGAAACTCACTTTACCTTGGGTGCTGACTACCTGATGAGGATGACTCTTCGCCGTCGCTACCAGTTGATCCGCCAGAGTTTGTGTGGTCACTCTGGTTCCTTCAGCAGCTTTTTTGCTGTCAGGAGACTCAGAATCATCGGTTTCCTCTACTTCAGGCTCATCGGAACCATTGACTTGTCCGGCATAAAAGGCTCGAAACCCCTCGGCGTAGTCAACGTAAACAGACCAGTAATCTTCAGGGACAAAGGCTGTAATTGCTCTCTCGCGATCGCATAATAGGTGCAAGGTCGCGCTTTGAACCCGACCGACGGACTTGGCTCCGTTTTTGAGCGACCAAACGAGAGGGGAGCCTCTGAAGCCAACCAGCTTGTCGAGACACGTCCTCAAAAGAGCTGCATCTACGAGGTTCTGGTCGAGCGGACGGGGTTTGCTCACTGCTTTTTTAATCGCAGTTTCTGTAATCTCGCTCGTCACCACTCGCCGAGGATTTTTTACCTTGAGTTCTCGTGCCAGATGCCAAGAAATGACCTCACCTTCTCGGTCTGGGTCTGTTGCAAATATGACTTCGGTTGCTGATTTGACCGCTTGTTTCAGTTCGGTGAGAACCTTTTTGCCTCGGTCGCCACGGGGGACAAATCGACAAGTAACGCGATCGCCTGATAGGTCAAATCCCAGTGCATCTTCCCCGTCTTTCGCCAGCTCAACGACATGACCCATGCTTGCCATCACTCGGTAGCCAGAACCAAGGCTTTTCTGCCATTTCTGCCGTTTTCCAGGGCTTTCTATCAAAACAAGTTTCATGTTCTGTCCTCCAAAAATTTTTAATTCTTGCTTTAAGAAGGATGACTTAGCTAGGCATTTTAGGGTATAAGCTACTTGCTGCATGAACTCAGGTAAATGACATCACCTCCCCCCGATCCACGTTCCTCTCGGCTTGGCTTTGATGAGTTGATTGGCATTGTTGTTGCCTTCGGCGTGATTGGCACGATTTTCTTCTGGTCAATTGGTAGAAGGGAGCCAGGGTTGAATTTGACCGGATTGCCGACTCCTGACGCCACGGCGAGTCCAAAGCCAGCAGCGCCGCTACCAATAGTGATACCCGGAGAATCGCCCACCCAGCCAACGGTTCCGGCACCTTCTGCTTCACCAAACGACTCAAACTCAACGGTACTCATACCGGACGATCCAAACACGGTATCGGGAAGCGTCCCGATTCCCGTACCCGTACCCGCGCCTTCCGCCCCAGCGCCGTCAGTCGCCCCCGCTACAGTACCCGCGCCTGCACCTTCCGCCCCAGCGGCGGTTGTTCCCGTACCAGCCCCCACAGCTTCTGCCCCAGCTAAACCGATCGACTTTTCCGATGTTCCTGATAATTACTGGGCGCGTCCTTACATTCAAGCGCTGGTTGAGCGCAACATCCTCGCGGGTTTCACCGATGGCACTTTTCGCCCCGATCAACCGATCACGAGAGCGGAATTTACGGCTCCGTTGCGAAAAGCTTTTAGTCAAAAACCGGCTCAGAATGCTTCAAACTTTCAAGATGTCCCCGCTGGGTACTGGGCTGAAGCTGGAATCAAGCAGGCTGTGGCAACGGGTTTTTTGAAAGGATATCCGGGAAATCGGTTTCTCCCAAACCAAGAAATTCCGAGAGCGCAAGTTTTGGTTGCGCTTGCTAGCGGCTTAGGGCTGAAACCACCGTCCAATCCGGCTCAAGCTTTGCAGACTTATCAAGACGCCAAGGAGATTCCTAAGTACGCGACCCAAGGTGTCGCAGCGTCTACAGCAGCCGGTCTTGTGATTAACTATCCGAATCAAAACTTGCTCAAACCGAATCAAGCGGCGACTCGTGCTGAGGTAGCTGCTGCAATTTATCAAGCTCTCGTACAAGCCGGACAAGCACAACCCATTTCCTCTCCAGCCGCTGTGCAGCCACAATGAGGGAACCATCGTAGGGGCATGGCATTGTTCGTTTGAGCGAAGCGTTTGGCGACACGCATCAAATTCGGTTTTGGAAGTTGCGATCGCCTTTATACCCGGATAGCTCGGCGAGTTCTTCTAAAGAAAGCAGACCTGAGTAACGCCGCCCCTTAATTTCCCAAGTGGGAAAGCCTTTGATTTTTGCCTTCGTGCAGAGGTCTGGACGCGGATTTTTACCACCCGCATCGCACTCGATGTAGTTTATATAGCCAAGCGCCTCTTTTGGAAACAGTTCTTTCTGTTTTGTGCAGAAAGGGCACCAATATGCGCCGTAAAATTTGGCTTTGGTGCGCTTCAAGTGGCGTGCTAAACCCACTTCTGCTGTAGTAGCGGCGCGATTCGAGGATTTGGTTGGCTGGAGTGCTGATTCTGTATATGGATCGGATGAACAGCCAGCAATTAATGCCAGTAGAGCGATCGCAGTAGTGCGGATGATAACCGCGCTAAGGTCAAATCTTTGAACTTGCATAGCTCTCAGTTGGGTAGATGTTCGGCAATCAGCAAAGTTTACCTTTTGTTTTCATACCATTTTGCTTTACTGTTGCCCAATCTAAATTTCTGAACTATCGATAAATAGAGACGCAATAAATCGCGTCTCTACAATCTAAACTCAAAATCTTAACTCAAAAAACTCCTCAGCCTTAGCGACCATCAACTGACCAGTGGGGCGGGTCATTTGCTAGCTTAAATACGCCATAAGATGCACCCACACTATAGAGAGCCGTATTGTTGGCACCATTCGTGGGAGCGCCAATATTCACCAGGGTGCCATCTCTCTTTTTTATTTTTAGAATTCCTTCCCAGGTAATGTTCCAATCGATGGCTAGCCTTTCAGTATGGCGAGATTTTAGAGCCACCGGATTCCCGCCAATGCCGAATTCATCTACCATCAGTTGTGCGGCTTGTACAGCTACAGCGTTCGTATAATGTACCCATTCAATGTCAATTCCTGCCATTTTGGGCACATTTTCTGCTCTGATTTCTCCTCGACTAATCCGAGCCGAATAGTGCATCATATAAGCTCTGTGTGGAGGTCGATAGGTAGCGGCAATAATAGTTTGGGCACCCGCATCAATTAAAGCTTTTTGAAAAGCTGCTACCTTTTCTCGGAAAGGCGAAGCTAAATCAGAAATCGAGCGGCTAGTCGGAAAGTTGTCATACCAATGCGGACCACTCAAGCGAAATCGAATTCTTTTGGCATAGGCGTTGAGGATATCCATTGCTGGGATAAAATCTGCGCCTAATTTCTGCTTAGTCGTTGCAGAAAGTAGATTTTCCAATTCATCACGCAAGCGCACATCTCTTTGGAGATAAGCTTGGGCTAACCCTTGGCTACTTCTAGCTCCAAAGTCTCCATCTACGGTTAAATCCGGAACCAATATTGTATTCAAAGACTTTTGTAAATCTTTAACCTCTGCCTCGCCAAAGCGCAGATAAGCAAGCAACATTGCTGCCGTAAGATTGGGAACTTTATAAAGAAAACCGTCGCTCAAAGCTTTGGTGTAGGTGGTATTATCCACAACTCCATTAACCGGCAAGTTATTCCTTTGCTGATAACTACGGGTAGCTGTATCGCTAATCTTACCAAAGTCTCCATCAACGGTTCCTATCGGATAACCAGCCTCTTTTAAAAAGCTTTGCCAAGCACTGACTGCTGCTCCATTAGAGCCGATTTTGAGTGTGGGTAATTTCAGCGCACTGATATTAAAAGCCATAGATTCCACCTGAATTCAATATTGCTAACTTTTCTGTTAACTAGCCAACAGAAAGCCATCGAGTAAGTCTAGCTTTTGTGCTATTTTAGCACTGCAAAAGAACGCAGCCAATGAGAGTTACACTGCTTGTGCGATACACTTGCATTTTATAGCTTAATGCTTAATAAGTTTCGATATATAACTTTAGTTATTATTTCCATTTTCTGTCTATCTTCCTATTTAATTCTAATAATTACATTATTGGAAAATATATTATGCCTAAAATCAATCCTCTAACTTATGATAATTAATAGTTAATTAATTATCTGGCTTTTTTATAAAATTAAATTTTCTTGAACTTGAGGTAGCTTTTATAGTAAAACCTCTACCTAATCTTCTGTCCACTTTTCAAATAAAAGATTTAAATATTGTTACAAATTGCTACAATATTTAATTGAATCTTATCGTCTTAGAGATTCTACCGGCTAATTTGAAACCGCTGCTGATTTAACACAAATTCCGGATTTTATCTCATCGGTTGTGGAGCATCTGGTAACGAATGTTCGCTTTTTTTAATAAGGAGACTTTATGGCAGACTCTGGAAATCGAATGCGCGATCGCACGCCAGACGATGTAATTATTCAGGCACAGGCGCGAAAACCCATTACAGATCCCAGCCTGGGTATTGCCGTTGAAGTGAGTAGACAAGGAACTCCTAAGCATCGGCTGGTCACGATTGGGGACTCTCTCTCTCACGGCTTTCAAAGTGGGGCAATCTTCAATACTAGCCTCTCCTATCCGATGATGATTGCCAAGGAAATGGGCTGGTCTAACCAGATGCGTTATCCCACCTACGACGGGCCAGGAGACGGGTTTCCGCTGAACCTAGAACATCTGGCTCGACAACTCGATCGGGAGTTTGGTGATATCAACTGGTTGGATTTCGCTCCAGCGCTGTTGTTTATACGCCACTACATGGACGATATAGAGGATTATTGGGAACGTGACGCAGGCTCCCGCTTCCCCATTCAACGCGGGATTAATCACAACCTGGCAGTCTATGGCTGGGATTTGCGGAATACCCTGTCGCGCACTGCGGACATTTGCCTAGACATCATTCGGAAAAATCCCCCCAAAGACGATTATCTCCGGCAGGTTGTCGAGTATCATAACGAACGCGCTGCCATCCGAGTTTTGAATTCGGCGCGGGATGCACAAGGCAACGCGCTGACGCCACTGCAAGCGGCGGCAGCACTGGGCGCTGAGGGGACGCAAGAAAGCGATGGTAACGGCATTGAAACGCTGCTTGTTATCATCGGTGGCAACAATGCGCTGGGTAGTATTCTGACATTTAAGGCAGCTTGGACTGCTGAAGGTTATGACGATATGGCGGTCAACGATCGCTATACTGTCTGGCGTCCGATTCACTTTAAGGCTGAACTGGACAAGCTGGTTGAGGAAGTGAAGCAAATCGGCGCTCGCCATGTAATCTTGGCAACGGTTCCTCACGTCACGATCGTTCCTTTTGCCCGTGGTATCAACAAAAATAAAGAGGGGAATAAAGCTAATCCGGGATCTCGATACTTCCCTTACTACTCCTTGCCTTGGCTTACCGAAGAAGAATTCGATCCGGATAAGCACCCGTACCTGACAGAGGAGGAGGCACGAGCAATCGATAGTGCCATCGACCAGTACAACGACTATATAACCGATGCGGTGCGTCAGGCTCGACAGGAAGGCAGAGATTGGTATCTGTTTGAAATGGCTGGCTTGTTGGATCGCTTGGCATCCAGGCGCTATATCCAAGACCCGGAAGCCAGACCGACTTGGTGGGATGAAGTGGGTGGTCAGTACGAGTTGCCACCTGAGCTTCAGGCACTTTCACCTGTACCAGATTCCCGCTTTTTTAAATCTGATGCAACGGGTCGCACTCAAGGCGGCTTATTCTCTTTGGATGGTATTCATCCCACTACCATTGGCTATGGCATCATGGCGCAGGAGTTGATTGAGATTATGCACAAGAAGGCGGGGGTTAAGTTTTATGAAAGCGATGGGAAAACCGAGCGGACTGGTGACATCAAAGTTGATTTTAATCGCTTGATTGCCTTAGATACGCTGATTTCTAACCCACCGCGATCGCTCTCTAATGCTCAGAGTTTAATCGGTTTGATTGATAAGAACTTTAATATCTTCAGCGGGATGCTCAGGGCAAGTTACTAAAAGCAATCTGAGGTCGGGGTGGGCTTAGGCGTCCCATCCCCAAGGTTCCTGCTTAAGATCGAAAGTAGGAACCTTTAATCTCTCTGGGCATGAAACGCATTGTTCTAATCGCTGGGTTTGAATCATTCAACGCTGACTTGTACCGGAAGGCAGCTCATTTGGCTCAGGCTAGGTGTCCGGAGTTGGATATTCGGGTGTTTAGCGATCGCGCCCTCACGACGGAACCAGACGCCGTAGAAGCCGCACTCCAAGGGGCAGATGTCTTTTTTGGCAGTCTGCTATTTGATTACGACCAAGTCATGTGGTTGCGCCAAAGGGTGCAAAATATCCCCATTCGCCTCGTCTTTGAGTCAGCCTTGGAATTGATGAGCCTCACTCAGATAGGCGCGTTCAAAATTGGCGACAAGCCCAAGGGAATGCCCAAACCTGTTAAATTCATTCTCGACAAATTCAGCAACGGGCGAGAAGAAGACAAACTTGCCGGTTATATTAGCTTTTTAAAAGTTGGGCCAAAATTATTAAAATTTGTGCCAGTGCAAAAAGTGCAAGACTTACGCAACTGGCTAATTATTTACGGTTATTGGAACGCTGGTGGAACAGAAAATGTCGCGTCGATGTTCTGGACGCTGGCAGAGAAATATTTGCAGTTAAAGGTAGGAGAAATTCCGCCGCCAGTTGAAACTCCAAATATGGGATTGCTGCATCCCGATTATCAAGGCTTTTTTGAATCTCCAAGGGCATATTTGGAATGGTATCGACAGCTTCGCAAAGGAGAAGATAAAAACAAAGAGAATTCACCAATTTCCAATTCCCAATTTCCAATTCCCAATTTCCAATCCCCAGTTGTCGGCATTCTGCTTTATCGCAAGCACGTTATCACCAAACAGCCTTACATTCCCCAACTCATTCGCCACTTTGAGAAAGCTGGGTTGATACCTTTGCCAATCTTTATCAACGGCGTCGAAGGTCATGTGGCGGTGCGGGATTGGATGACCACAGACTACGAAATGCAACAGCGACAACTCGGTAATCTTGAAACTTCATCTCTGTCTGAAGATGCGGTTCCAGTAGATGCAATTGTCTCTACGATTGGCTTTCCCCTCGTCGGTGGCCCTGCGGGGTCAATGGAAGCAGGGCGACAAGTGGAAGTAGCAAAACGCATTCTAACTGCCAAGAATGTACCCTATATCGTCGCTGCACCGCTACTAATTCAAGATATCCATTCTTGGACGCGGCAGGGTGTGGGCGGGTTACAAAGTGTTGTTTTATATGCTTTGCCAGAACTGGATGGGGCAATCGATCCTGTTCCCCTCGGTGGATTAGTAGGAGAAGATATTTATCTAATTCCAGAACGAGTTCAGCGTTTAACTGGAAGGTTGAAAAAATGGATTTCCCTGCGACAAAAGCCAACGGCTGAACGTAAAATTGCCGTGATTTTATATGGTTTTCCGCCTGGATATGGGGCGACGGGGACAGCGGCTTTATTGAATGTACCGCGAAGTCTAATTAAATTCCTCCACGCCCTCAAAGACCAAGGCTACAACGTTGGAGAATTACCGGAAGATGGGGAAGAATTAATTCGCATAGTGAAAGAGGCGGATGAGAACCCCACCCCAACCCTCCCCGTGAACGGGGAGGGGGCAAGATTATCTGGGGGGGCTAGGGGAGGTACAAACGTTAATGCTAAAACCCTAGAAGAATGGTTAGGCTATCTACTCACCACCCGCATCGAAAAACAGTGGAAATCCCTCACTGGAACTGGCATCAAAACTTATGGAGATGAATTTCAAATTGGAGGGATACAACTAGGAAATATTTGGATAGGCGTACAGCCACCCTTGGGAATTTCCGGCGACCCGATGCGGCTAATGTTTGAGCGCGATTTAACACCTCACCCTCAGTATTCCGCTTTCTATAAATGGTTGCAAAACGACTTTCAAGCTGATGCTGTCGTTCACTTCGGAATGCACGGAACGGTTGAATGGTTGCCCGGATCTCCGCTCGGTAATACGGGCTATTCTTGGTCTGATATTCTGCTAGGAAATATCCCCAATCTATATATCTATGCGGCGAACAATCCTTCTGAATCAATGTTGGCAAAGCGTCGCGGCTACGGGGTGCTGATTTCCCATAATGTGCCGCCTTATGGTCGTGCTGGATTGTACAAAGAATTGGTGTCGCTGCGCGATTTAATCGCGGAGTATCGGGAAGACCCGCAAAAAAATTACGCCCTCAAGGAAGCGATTTGTAAAAAGATTGTAGATACGGGTTTGGATGCAGATTGTTCTTTTGAGGATGCTAAACGCTTAGGTATTGACTTCTCTCCTGAGAATGCCAGACTGTTCAGTGCAGATGTTTTTAATTCTTACTTAGTAAAACTGTATGAATATCTGCAAGTTCTAGAAAATCGTCTTTTCTCATCTGGTTTGCATACGCTGGGGGAACCACCAACTCCAGAAGGACTAATTAGCTATTTTGATGCTTATTTTGAATTGCCAAAAGACATTATTGAGGCAGTTGCTAAAGGCGCAGACAACCAGGCAGCACTATCAGCACACTGGGAATCCTTAAACAAAACATATCCTAATGTTAAATTTCGCATCAATCCTAATCTTCCAGAGTTAATAGATGAAGCGATAAAAATACGTGATTTATTGCAACAAAATAGTGAAGAAATCACTAATTTGCTGCGGGGACTTAATGGCGAATATATTCCGCCTGCACCGGGTGGTGATTTGTTGCGGGATGGTGCTGGTGTGTTGCCAACAGGCAGGAATATTCATGCTTTAGATCCCTATCGGATGCCTTCCCCAGCCGCTTACGAAAGGGGTCGAGAAGTTGCTAGAAGGATTATCGCCCAACATCTTAAGGAACAGGCTTCTTATCCGGAAACTGTGGCAGTGATGTTATGGGGATTGGATGCGATTAAAACGAAGGGCGAATCTCTGGGAATTTTGCTGGAATTAGTAGGTGCTGAACCTGTTAAGGAAGGTACGGGAAGAATAGTCCGTTATGAATTGAAACCAATTGCAGAAGTCGGTCATCCGCGTATTGATGTGTTAGGGAATCTTTCGGGAATTTTCCGCGATACCTTTATCAACATTATTGAATTGTTGGATGATTTGTTTCAACGCGCCGCTGATGCTGAGGAACTGGAAGACCAAAACTTTATCCGCAAACACGCTTTAGCGTTGAAATCTCAAGGTGTAGACAATCCCTCAGCGCGATTATTTTCTAACCCTGCCGGTGATTTTGGTTCTCTAGTGAACGATCGCGTAACCGATGGTAACTGGGAATCGGGGGATGAATTGGGGGATACTTGGCGCGATCGCAATGTCTTCAGCTACGGTAGAAAGGACAAAGGACAAGCTAGACCAGAAGTGCTGACGCAGTTGTTGCAAACAAGCGATCGCATTGTCCAAGAAATCGACTCGGTTGAATATGGTCTTACCGATATTCAAGAATATTACGCCAACACTGGCGGCTTGAAAAAAGCCGCAGAAAAACAACGCGGTAAAAAAGTTAGCGCCAGCTTCGTCGAAAGCTTCTCTAAAGACACCACGCCTCGCAATTTAGACGACTTGCTGAGGATGGAGTACCGTACCAAATTGCTAAACCCCAAATGGGCAGAAGCAATGGCGAATCAAGGTTCCGGTGGCGCTTACGAAATTTCCCAACGCATGACAGCACTAATTGGTTGGGGTGGTACGGTTGGTTTTACCGATGATTGGGTATACAACCAAGCAGCAGATACCTATGCTTTAGATGCAGAAATGGCAAATAAATTGCGCGAGGCAAATCCCGAAGCTTTCCGCAATATTGTCGCCAGAATGATAGAAGCAAATGGTCGCGGTTTCTGGCAACCTTCAGAGGAAAAATTACAGAAGTTACGCGAATTGTATGAATTATCGGAGGCTAAAATTGAAGGTGTAAGTGTTTAAAAAATATAGAAAAATTTGCTTATACACCTGCACTGCCAACAACACTATATCTCGTAACACAACTCCCGCAGTGTAGCAGTTGATTCTGGAAGTTCTTGTTGTAGAAGCGTCTCTAGATACTTATCAAATGTCTTAGGCGGATTTTTGAGCCTGCTTCTTTGCCTGTATGCTGCTTTGCAGACTGCTGCTGAGTTAAGGTCAAGCAGGTGTAGGCTAAATTCATCTGGGTGCTAAACCTCAATACCGTATCGCTCTTCCATCACTCTTAGCTCAATATAGGCTTGGAAACTCACCCCAACCCACGAACTTTCACAGGAGGGAATATAAAAAACCTCTCTACGAACGGGATGGGGTTAAACCTTACTGGCTCCAATAGAGAATTGCTGTATCCTGAATTGGAAAGTAGCTTAATAAAGCTTTACTCGGATTTATAAATTAAGAAAACTGAGCCAATTGGATTAGAGTTTTCTACATAGATTTTGTTGTTATAGTAAAAAGCTGTTGAAAACCCACCATCAAATAACATTGCTTCCTGAATATTTCCTAAACAGTGGTTTTTAGAAATTCCTTTCAGGACATCATCAAACTTATCTGGATACAATGGCCCATCGGTTTCGACGTTGTTAACCAATAAAATTACATAGCCTTTGGAAGTAATCGCTGCCATTGAGCGGCTGGTTTCGTGTTGACAGGCATATTCTCCCAAGTCATTACAAATATCTTTAAATATTCCATCTTTATAAAATCTTCCATTACCTCCTACTAAGTTATAGTTTAAATTTTGCTTGTTTCTTTTCCCAATCTGAATTGTCGCTTTTCGTTCTTCTGTGCCTCCTGAAATTCCAAAGGAAGACCGCTTATCTTTAAATAAACCAGAATATTCTACCCCCCTCGAAATGTTCAAGCCTTGGGGTTTATTCTCAGGATCTATATAATCCCCGTTAATGGCTGCAATCGGTTTCTTGCCATTTAGTTTTGCATTTTCATCGGCTATAATTTCATGAAACTGTTTTGGAACATATTCTTTGCGGAATCTTCCTTTAGCATCTTTAGCATAAATTTCATGGGCTAAAGCAAGACTAACCTTAAAATCTAGTTTCGGAGATTTTGGATCAAAAATAAGAACATAATTTGCCCCTTTAGCCTTTGTATTTCCTTGATGATCCGTTCTGATAAATTCTATGCTGAATTGGCATTCTTGGCTTTGGCAATCGCATAAATTATTAGCTGTATTTTCTCCGTTTATTATTTTTTGTACTTGAACTTGAGGAATCTTTGAAGCATTTTTGGAATAAATATGAATAGCGGATACAATAATGAATGTTACTAATAATATGCTTAGAAATTTTGCTTTTGTAAACATACACCAAGAATTTACAAAAAATGTATGTTTACATTTTAAGGCTAGCAATACCTAGGATGAGGGTAAAAATTAACTACCCTACAAGTATTTTAATAAATAATAAATAGGGGGGAATTGTCAGTTGTCATGAGCTTTTGGGTGTTTGCTCAGAATTGCTGACCAAAAACGAATCATTAATGACGAATGACGAACGATCAATTACCGCTAACTAAACGAACCGTAGAGACTGATGAGACCCAGTGGCGCTGTTGTAACTGATGCATATGGTTAAACAGTTGCCAGCAATACTGTTCTGGAAGCCCGCAGGTTAAGGCACCGCGCAGGACAACGTTGAAGTACCAGTCGTTGGGGGCGAGTTCTTCTGCTAATTTGTTAACGACAACGTAGGTACGAACGCTGGTATATGTCCGACCTTGGCAGGAAACGTTGACCATTTCCTGGCGATAACCGCCTTGAGGGACTTCTTCGCGTTCATCTAAGCGATCGCTCAATCTCCACGGTAGTCGATACAGAACTCCTTCGACTGAGGCTGATGGATCTTTCACCATATCTAAAACACCACAGTTGCGAAGCGCCGAGCGACGATAAAATCCTAGCCGATATCCTTTCAGTGTGGCAGCACCAATCACGTAACTATGGGTGTTCTCGCCGAATGTACGCTTTAAATCGACCGGGCACATACAAGAACCGTAAGCAAAATAGTAGAACATCGGCTCTGTTTGTTGCTGTTGTTGCAATCTCAATGCTGGATGTGAAGGATTATGAGATTGTACCCAGGTGTGTTTTAAGTGTCCAATGCGATCGCTCATCTATCTATAGGTATAGAAATGTTTTTACTATGGACATGATTCTAGCAGAATGTTTTTATTGTATACCTTCATATCCCGATAGGCAAACCGTAGATTAAATTTTTGTTTTCTCCTCCGGAAACCGGATAAAGATTGGTAGGGTTGAAAAAGCCAAATGTTTTGGAGTTTCCTTGCGGAAGTACAAATACAAGGTTGGGTTTCATTCCCGCACGGAGCCAACGAAGCACTGGCTGCGGTTGGGTTCAACAGCGTGAAACCCAACCTATACGGAAAGATTTGTCAGCTAACCCTAACCCCTCACCATTGATGGAAAAAAGAGCTTTTGTGTACGTCTGTGCCTCACTTTAGTTTCGCCAGCGTGCCCGATAGCTTCGCGCATCAAGATGACACAGGTTCGGGAAGCTGGTGTAACGACCCAAACCACCGGGCCACCAAGGGTCGAGAGACCAGTAAAGTTGATCGCCAGAAAGACCTTCGCAGAGAAAGTCTATCGCATCTCCAACAATATGACGGCTGTATCTTGCCCCACCAACTGCACGATTGATCGCTGGAGGTCGATACCAGCTAGTAATGATGAAGGGTCGCCCAATGCGATCGCGTGCCCTTTGTGCGAGTCTCGCAATCCGGATCATGGCATCCAGCGTCGCCTGGTTAGGAGGCATCCGGGTGCCGCCGTGGGTAGCTTCTGCCCAGGTAAAGTTGCCATCCGGAACGATGGGGGCAGACAGCTGAATATTCCTTAGCGTCCACCTGTCGGGACGCTTGGCGACAGCGATTGGGACAGGCTTGGGTGCGGCGTCCGGAGAATCTTTCCGTGCCTGATTCATGCGTTTGAGATCCTCAAATAAGGAGCGAATGGCTTGATCTCTGGTTGCCAAATCGCGCCAAAGTTGAACCAGGCGGATTAAAGCTTCTCGTTGGTGGTCGATTTCTTTATATTCAATCGGCAGACGCCGAACAAAATTCAGCAATTCTCGATCTAGCTGGGCGGCAAGATTCGATAACCTGGTGCGATCGCTTGTCGTGCCACTCAGCAGTAGAGGGTCGATTCCCAATGATGCCAGCGCGGAAGCGCGAGAGTCCAACTTTCGCCAGATCCGAACTAATTCAGTTAGCGCGTTGCGTTGGTTGCCTGAAGCTTGATAGTACTGCGGAATGCGCTGGATAAAGGCAATCAGGGCCGGATCGACAATTTTAATCCCTGTATCGGCGGAGGTGTTGTTTTTCAAAGAAGCGATCGCAACTTCCCGCGATTCTAGCTGACGCCACAGCTGGGCTAGCCGCAGCAGGGCTTCTCGCTGATAGGGATAACCGGAGTAATTGGGAGAAATTCGCTGGATAAATTGCTTGAGAGGAACATCCATCTGGGATTCCTCGAAGTTATCGCCAATGACAGTGCCAGGAGACAGCAAAGATGCGATCGCGGCTTCTTCTGTATCCATCTGACGCCACATCCGCACCACTTCCAGGGCAGCATCCCGTTGATGAGGCAAGCCAGTATAGTATTCTGGAACTCGCTCCACTAGGGTCAGTAGCGCCTTATCCAGGTAGGCAAGATTGTGGGGCAAGCCTTCCGCACTGAAATCGGTTTCGATGTCTTTTAGGTACGCTTGCAGTAACGCCTTGGCATCGCTGGCTTCCAACCGCGCTGCTGTCGGTTCGCTTGCTGGCGGTGCATAACCATCAGCCACAGCTTGAATAAAGCGATCGCTGTAGCGCCCTTTTTGTACGTCCCACAGATCCGCTCCTTTCCACCCCTGAGCGACCAGATTGTTACTTAAACTGCGGATAGTATTGGCAGCATATTGCACTTGTTTGGGAAAAGAATCCACCTCCTGTAGGGGAATGCGATTCGCTGGGGAGATGCCCAGTCCCTTTTCTCCGTCCGAAAACTGCGGTGAAGATAGCACTTGATAAAGCGCTGCCAGAATCGGCTTGTGAATGCCAGTTCGTTCCGCTTCTAAGAGGTAGTAGTAATTGCGCTGGTCTGGTGTCAGTGTTGGCATAGCCAGTTTTGATAACCCACTTAACCACTCTATGACTTTGGCACCCGTTCCGAAGCTTTTCCGGAGTGATTCCTAGAATAAATATCAATCAGTGCGATCGCTAACTAACGTGAGTTCGGGTTAAGCAGGCAAGGCAGCATCGTTGATCAGGGAGGGCTTCTTGGGCTGGTGGCAGTAGGCAATTAAGCCGGCTATCAAATTGACGGCAAAGTTGACAGG
>NZ_JAMPJY010000020.1:0-103214 GCF_039961875.1 Trichocoleus sp. ST-U2
ATTTGGAACACCTGTGCGGCTTCACTTTTCTTCATGCCGTCTAACTCGATCGCTTGGATCACCTTCTGACGCAGGTCATAACTATAGGGGTTTGCCATGAGCAGCTTGAATAACTTCAGGACAACAGGTGATCTCTACTCTACGTCCTAACTATCTTGGCGGTTGCTATACCAGCCCTTGAGATCCCCGACTTCTCTCCCGAAGTCGGGGATCTCGCCTTGAGGAATCATTTAGGAGTGTGATAAAACGGCTTGCACTCGGAAACATCCTTTCCTTGCCGGGAAGGAGGTTCGGTTTTTCAGGGAAAAAATCTGAATTTTCCCGACATCCTCAGCATCGGTCTCAGCATTGGTAAAAAATAAATTAACTGGTAATTAATCAACAGTTATTGATATAAATATAAGTTGATATCAATCCCGATCCAGGGGAAGCCTGGGTTAGATCCCAACTTCGCACAGGTGAATCTATGAGTAGCCAAAAAGTCTCATCGCAGTCCTTTTGTGCCCAAAAACTGAAGACCTTAGCAGATTCAACGCGGCTTGACGTTTTAGAACTGCTGATGAGTGGTCCCAAGCACGTTGGCGAGATAAATGCTGTGCTGGGGTTGCAACAGAGTTTGCTATCGCATCATCTAAAAGTTTTGCGGGAAGAGGGTTTTGTGACAGCGACGCGAGATGGTAAGGCAGTGCTTTATCAGCTAGATCCTGCAATCCAGCGGGCAAATGCTGGCTGGGCGATTGACTTGGGATGTTGCCTGCTTTCCTTTGATTCCAATCAATAAAAAACCTCAATTTATATACAGATGAAACACCTAAGACTGCTTGTGCCACTTTCTATAGGGTTAGTTGCCTGCTGGCTGCAATCTTGTGGGAAGCCTCCAGAAGCGGCAACCCAGTCGTCTGATAAGTTACAAGGCAAGTTGGTTTTGACGGGATCGAGTACGGTAGCGCCTCTGGCGGCTGAGATTGCCAAGCGCTATGAAACTCAACATCCGGGTGTCCGGATTGACGTGCAAACAGGTGGGTCTTCGCGGGGAGTCGCAGATGCCCGTCAGGGGGTGGCGGATATTGGGATGGTTTCCCGAAGTCTCAAAGACAGCGAGAAGGATTTGCAAGCTTTTACAATTGCGAACGATGGCGTGTCGGTCATTCTCAATCAAGAGAATCCAGTTAAAAATCTGACGGACAAGCAAATTGTCGATATCTACACCGACAAAATTAATAACTGGAAACAAGTCGGGGGAAAAGACGCCCCGATTACGGTGGTCAATAAAGCTGAGGGTCGATCCACTCTGGAACTGTTTGCCGACCACTTCAAATTAAAAACAACTGATATTCGTGCCGATGTCGTGATTGGCGATAACGAACAAGGGATTAAAACTGTAGCAGGGAATCCCAACGCGATCGCTTATGTCTCCATTGGTTCTGGCGAATATGGTGCTACTCACAATACTCCTATCAAACTATTGCCAATAGAAGGAGTAGACGCTTCCATCGTCAACGTCAGCAACGGTAAATTTCCGCTTTCTCGTCCCCTCAATTTAGTGACGAAAACTACACCCACCGGATTGCAAAAAGAATTTATTGATTTTGCCCGTTCCAAAGATGTGCAAGACATTGTGAAGGAGCAATATTTTGTCCCAGTCGCGAAATGAAGTCATCCTCGTCTGGATGTTGCGGGGAATGGCGATTATTTCGGGCGCGATCGCGCTTTTAATCCTGCTATTCCTGATTTGGGAAACCTTACCCATCCTGCAAAATATCGGACTGACACGCTTCTTCAAAGACCCCTCCTGGCATCCAGTTAGCGAAGAATTTAACCTAATGCCGATGTTGTGGGGGTCGCTATTTGTGACGGCGGGATCTGTGCTAATCGCAACCCCTTTAGGGATTCTCTCAGCAGTTTTTTGCCACTATTATGCACCTCCCGCATTAGCCAAAATTTACCGAGGCTTAATTGAGCTTTTAGCAGGGATTCCCTCAGTCGTTTATGGCTTTTGGGGTTTAGTCGTACTGGTGCCAATTATTGGGCGGATGCACCCACCGGGACCAAGTTTATTGGCCGGGATTTTAATCCTAACGCTGATGATTTTGCCTACCATTGCTCTCGTCGCCGATGCCACCTTTGCCAACGTACCCGCAGATTATCTGCGGGGTGCGGCGGCGCTGGGATTGGGACGCTGGGCAATGGTGCGTAGTGTGGTTTTTCCAGCAGCAAAATCAGGGCTATTAACGGGGATTATCTTGGAAACGGGACGGGCGATTGGCGAAACAATGGCGGTGTTAATGGTTTGCGGTAACGTCGTGCAGGTACCAAAGGGTGTATTTGAGCCAGTGCGGACGTTAACAGCAAATATTGCTTTAGAAATGGCTTATGCCGTGGGAAATCACCGCGCCGCCTTGTTTGTCAGCGGGTTGACATTGATGGCGATGATTGTGGTTTTAGTCGTTGCTGCCGAAATGATTAATCAAGGGCATCTTTATGAGTGAATCCTTTGAGAAGACAAACTTACAAAAACAAAAGGTGCAAGAAAAAAACAATTTTTTGCCTTTTAATTGTTTGCCTTCTTCTGAATTGCTTCCGACTGCAATCGTCTGGGCATCTGTCGCTTTAATAACAGCTTCGCTGTTGTGGCTATTGAGCAATATTTTTGTTTCTGGTATCGGTCAAATTAGCTGGGAATTTTTGACAACTGCACCGCGTAATGCTGGGCGAGATGGAGGAATCGCACCCATTTTAATCTCGACCGCGCTAATCGTAGGAGTGTGCATGGCGGTTTCGATTCCGTTGGGAGTAGGGACTGCGATATTGCTGGCTGAATTTACCTCAAACCAGAGTATTTTAGGGCGGTTAGTGCGACTGAGTTTGGATGTTTTAGCAGGCGTCCCTTCAATTGTTTTTGGTCTTTTTGGGAACGCTTTCTTCTGTAAAACATTGGGAATGGGCTTTTCGATTCTTTCCGGTGGGTTGACGCTGGCGTGTATGGTGCTGCCGATTTTGATTCGCTCAACCCAGGAAGGTTTCCGAGGCGTCCCGGATGACTATCGACGTTCGGCGGCGGCGCTAGGACTCTCGCGTACAGCCACATTATGGGAGTTACTGCTACCAGCCGCAATGCCTGGATTAGTTGTGGGGTTGCTGTTAGGTTTGGGAAGAGCGATCGCTGAAACGGCTGCTTTAATCTTTACCAGCGGTTACGTCGATCGGATGCCAGAGTCATTGTGGGATTCCGGGCGATCGCTCTCGGTTCACATTTACGATCTCGCTATGAACGTCTCTGGCGGCGAACCAAATGCCTACGCCTCTGCTCTCGTATTAGTCAGCTTTCTATTACTCATTAATGCTGCAATCTCTTGGCTAGCAGAACGGTTTCGGCAATCCCGAATTTGGGTAGCGTAAACCAAGCTTACCTCGCGTTCTTTTTTTGCGTACTTCGCGTCTTTACAGTTTAAATTCTTCATGAAACAATCGACAAGTGAAATTAGAATTAAAGAGAAAACTTCAGCCTCACTTCCCAGTAATGCCCCAGAAATCAAAACCGAGAATTTAAGCCTTTTTTACGCGAATAAACCCGCATTTAAAGATGTCACTCTCTCTATTAAATCGGGTGAAATTACAGCCCTAATTGGCCCTTCCGGTTGTGGCAAAACAAGCTTTCTCACTTGTCTAAACCGCCTTACCGATTTAACCAACAACTGTCGGTTAACAGGGCGGATTCTGCTGGGGGATCAAGATGTGCAAGAAATCGATGTGATTTCATTGCGTCGCCGGGTAGGAATGCTATTTCAAAAACCCAATCCCTTCCCACTTTCCATTATCAGAAATCTTGAATTTCCGCTTAGAGAACATGGACTGAGGAATCGAGAAAAAATCGATGAAATTGTCGAAGATGCCTTGCGCGATGTCGGCTTGTGGGATGAGGTGAAGGACAGGCTGAAATCTCCTGCCCTTTCCCTTTCTGGCGGACAACAACAACGGCTATGTCTCGCCAGAGCGATCGCCCTCAAACCCGATGTTCTCCTGATGGATGAGCCTTGCAGCGCCCTCGATCCCCTTTCTAGTGAAGTCGTAGAGGATTTAATCGTCAATCTGCGCGGCAAATATACAGTCCTGGTTGTCACTCACAATCTGGCACAGGCAAAACGGATTGCGGATGATGTGGCGCTGTTTTGGGTTCAGGATGGCGCTGGACAATTGATCGAATCCGGTTCGGTTGAGCAGATTTTTGAATCGCCCCAGCACCCGTTAACGACTGCCTACGTCACTGGCAGAAGGGGTTAGTGCAGCCATACTCATGAGAGAATCGCCCGTAACGCGGCAAATCCGCCAGTCGGGCAAAACGTCAGCACCCATGCGTTCGTAAAATGCGATCGCGGGTTCATTCCAATCTAAAACGCTCCACTCCAATCTCCCGCAGCCGCGAGATACAGCCAACTGAGCAAGGTGGGTGAGAATCGCCTTCCCGATCCCCTGACGCCGATATTCTGGGAGTACAAACAAGTCTTCTAGATAAATTCCCGGCTTAGTGAGAAAGGTGGAATAGTTATGAAAAAACAGGGCAAACCCCACGGCTTGCCCCGCATATTCTGCTAGAATTGCCTCTACATAAGGCTTAGAACCGAACAGATGCTCTTTCAGGGCGTCCGTATTGCCTGTGACAGCGTCAGAGAGTTTCTCATATTCCGCGAGTGCTTTAATTAGCCCAAATAGCACCGACGCATCTCCAGGCTCTGCTGGACGTAAAATCAATTCAGTAGTCATTCGTCATCAGTCAGCGATCGTTTGGTCAATCATAAAACGAATGACTAATTACCGATCGCCAACAACTTTTAGGTGAGCCATCCTTTCAAGCGTTTGGCAACCTGGGGACGCCGCAGTTTCCGCATCGCTTTACTTTGAATTTGACGCACTCGTTCGCGGGACAAATTAAATAGACAGCCCACTTCTTCTAACGTGTAGGGTTCGCTGCTGGTTAAACCATACCGCAGAGAGATAACATCTTTTTCCCGATCGGTGAGAACGTCGCCTAACACTTCCCAAATTTCCTGGCGCATCATGGCTTCGCTCATCTGCTCTTCAGGAGATTGATTATCCCCATCTTCGAGCAGATCCATCAGTTCCGTCTCTTCTCCCTTCCCGATGCGATGGTTGAGAGAAAGCGATCGCCTTCTAAGCTGCAACAACTGACGCAACTGCGAAGCCTCAATATCTAAAGATTGCGCCAGTTCCTCTTCTGTCGGATTGCGATGCAGTTCTTGCTTGAGTTCTCGCTGCGCTTTTTTGAGCTTGTTTAACTTCTCGACGATGTGAATTGGCAATCGAATCGTCCGGGCATCGTTAGCGATGGTTCGCGTAATCGCTTGCCGAATCCACCAATAGGCATAGGTAGAAAACTTATAACCTTTGTCGGGATCAAACTTTTCCGTAGCGCGATTTAATCCCAGCGCCCCTTCCTGAATTAAATCGAGGAATTGAACACCTCGGTTCAAATATCGTTTAGCAATAGAAACAACTAATCTCAGGTTCGAGCGAATCATCTTCCGTTTCGCCACCCGTCCGCGATACAGTTGATGTTCCATCTGCCGTTCCGAAAGCCCATCTGCTGCTGCCAGTTCTGCTTTCGTGGGAGCGCGATCTAACTCTTTTTGTAATTTTTCTTGGAGCGCTTCTATCTTGACTAAATATTGGACGCGATGGGCTAACTCGACTTCTTCATCTGGTTTCAGAAGGGGATAGCGTGCCATCTCCTTAAAAAACGCTCCTACAGTATCATCGGAGACAGTTTTGCGGTATTCAGAGGGGCGACCACCGGCTAATTTATCAATTTCGTCTGAAATTTCATCTTCAACACTGACGATTTCTATTTCAGTGGTTTCTTCCATTTGCTGGTCGGTAATATCTACAAAATCCCGATCGGATGTAGATTCCACGTCGCTTCGGTTCAAGTCAGCAATATTCATAGCAAGGTCTGAGTCGGTATTGGATAAAGCGAGTTGATGGGAACGGATGCTCTCTTTGTACATATCCATGACGGACTGAAGACAGGCTCTACGAGCATAGACTCAAGGGTCAACTTTATTTTTACTGTCTGCATTCTTTGCTAATTTTGAGCTTCATTTATCCGCTCGTGGCAACACCAGATCGGGTACCCACTTTGGAACACTCAAAATTTATTCAACCTTTCAATTTACAAATAGCTTTTTAAGGCTACCAGAAAATAGTTTTTTGATTGTTTCCCTGATTACATTTCTCGATTCCAGAATCTAGAAGCGCTTTAGATTGGGTATGCGTCTTAAGAAAAAATCAGGAAACATGAAGGTGATGCCCTAGTCTATTAGAAGCTTGCCGTCAGATGTGATGCCGTAGATAAATTTCAATTAGATTAAACTTAAATCAATGCCAAGTCTGGGGTTTCTTTCCATTTTTTCTGGCTCCTAATTAAGGAAAGTTTAAAGTTTTTTAAATTTCCCATGCTATTCACACAGGATCTCATATACTTGTGAGCTTTCCTCTCTATCGATAGGGAGAAAATAGGCATCCGCGCTCTGCACAATAGATAGAGGATAGCAAGTATACTCACATACAAGCATCCAAGCGAGACATTTGTATCCTAACTTCTATCCTCTTGGTTGCGACCTCGGATGTTGTTGAATTTCAAGTCTCTCAAGCGTCTACAGCCAGCTAAAATTAACAGGTCTACAGTAAGCGACAAGCATGGCGGTCTGGAAAGCTGGCTGTAGTATCCGGCTGCCAAGGGAGAGGGGGAATATGTCGTCAAATCCCAATGTCGGGCGTTCGGGCATTGTGCTGGAGAGTAGAGCATCCTACGACCAGTCTGATTCTGGACAGAATCGATGGATAGAAGTGCTGGTGGATTGTCCAGAAGCAGAAGCGCAGAAGCGGTTGTATACCTATCGGTTGCCTGCCCAGTTGCAAGTGCAGCCGGGGGATATTCTGAGCGTACCGTTTGGGGCGCAAGTTTTGGGAGCGATCGCGATTCGGATTTGCGATGCACCGCCGCCAGATTTGAACCCAGCCAAAATTCGGGATGTAGAGGATGTAGTCAGTGCTGGGTTTTTCCCGCCGACTTACTGGCAACTGCTGAACCAAGTCGCCCAATACTACTACACCCAGCTGATTCAGGTAATTCGAGTCGCGCTACCGCCGGGATTACTGGGGCGATCGCAGCGTCGCCTCCGGCTTGCCCAAGGCGAAGGCGAAAGCGGGGGACAAGCGGGAAGTGCCCATTACCTGAGTCCCACTGCCTGTCAGATTCTGGAACTTTTGAAAGCTCAACCCTCTGGAGACTACAGCTTCGTCTACCTCCAGCGTCAAGTTAAAGGAGCCTATCGATCGATCCGGGAGCTATTGCGGCTCAAGTTAGTCGAAAGTTACCTGGAACCGCCCAGAACCCAGCGACCGAAGTTACAGAAAGCCGTGACGCTGGTTGTCGATGTTTTTCCCCTCGACTTGACGCAGCGCCAACGGGAAATTTTGGAAGTGCTGCGGCGGCGCGGCGGCGATTTGTTGTTAACGGAGTTGCTGCAAATCTGCAACGCCAGTTCATCCACCATCAAGACGCTGGAGCAAAAAGGCTGCGTGGTTATTCAAGAACGGGAGATGTTGCGGACTTCCGCAGAACCGCTCTTGGCTGGGGATCAACCGAAAGCATTAACACCGGCTCAATCTGAGGCGCTAGAAGCGATCGCGTCTTTATCCAGTTTTGCGAAGGTGCTGTTGCACGGAGTCACGGGTTCCGGGAAGACAGAGGTGTATTTACAAGCGATCGCCCCAATTTTAGAACGGGGACAATCTGCCCTCGTCCTCGTCCCAGAAATTGGTCTGACACCCCAACTCACCGACCGATTTCGCGCTCGTTTTGGCAACAAAGTCTGCGTCTATCACAGCGCCCTTTCCGATGGCGAACGCTACGACACTTGGCGGCAAATGCTGGCGGGTGCAGCTCAAGTCGTCATTGGCACCCGTTCCGCTATCTTTGCCCCACTGCCACGCCTAGGGCTAATCGTGTTGGATGAGGAACACGACTCCAGCTTCAAGCAAGACCAACCCGCACCCACTTATCACGCCCGTACTGTCGCTACTTGGCGTGCCGAGTTGGAAAACTGCCCCCTGGTCTTAGGTTCCGCCACCCCTTCCCTAGAAACCTGGCTAAACATTACGAGTCCGGAGTTAACCGCTTCAACTCAAAACTCAGACGCGATTCATCGCGTCTCTCCAACTCAAAACGCGCTTACCCATTACCTCTCATTGCCAGAACGCATCCAATCGCGCCCGCTACCGCCGGTAGAAGTGGTGGATATGCGCCAAGAGTTGCAGCAAGGGAATCGCTCAATTTTTAGCCGATCGCTTCAGGAAGGCTTACAGCAGCTGCAAGATCAGGGGAAACAGGGAATTTTATTTATTCATCGGCGGGGACATAGTACCTTCGTTTCTTGTCGCAGCTGTGGGTATGTAATTGAGTGTCCTCACTGCGATGTTTCGCTGTCGTATCACCACACCCATGAAGAAGCTGCTGAATTATTGAGGTGTCATTACTGTAATTTTGTGCGATCGCATCCTCAATCTTGTCCCGAATGCGGTTCCCCATACCTGAAATTTTTTGGCAGTGGCACCCAGCGAGTCGCCCAAGAACTAGCCCAACAGTTCCCTCAGTTGCGCTATATCCGGTTTGATAGCGACACCACCCGCACCAAAGGCGCTCATCGCACGCTACTGACACGCTTTACCAACGGAGAAGCCGACTTATTAATTGGGACTCAAATGCTCACCAAAGGGCTGGATATATCTCAAGTGACACTGGTGGGAGTGGTTGCTGCTGATGGCTTGCTGCATCTCCCCGGCTATCGGGCATCCGAGCGAGCCTTTCAAACCCTAACTCAGGTTGCGGGTCGTGCCGGTCGCGGCGACGATCCCGGTCAAGTGATTATTCAAACTTACTCCCCGGAACACGCCGTTATTCAAGCAGTACGGCGTCACCAGTATCAATCTTTCATTGAGACAGAGTTAGAACAACGAGAGGCGCTGAATTATCCCCCCTACGGGCGTCTTATTTTGTTGCGGCTAAGCAGCACCGATGCCGCAGAAGTTCAGGAAACTGCCGAGATGCTAGCAGCAGGGCTAGCTTCCAATACACCCCAGGGGGATAGCAGTTCAGATGCTCATCTCACCACCCCAATGTATGAGGTGTTAGGGCCAGCACCGGCGAGCATCTTACGAGTGGCGAACCGATATCGATGGCAGATTATGCTCAAGTTTGCGCCTAATTCGCTGCCAGAATTACCAGATTTCAACGAGTTGCGCCTCCTCTGCCCGTCCTCAGTCAGCTTGACAATAGACGTTGACCCGCTGAATTTGATGTAATCCCCAAGCCAGAAACCCGGTTTCCGATCTCACACTAATTCATCGAGGGTTGATGCCATTGCTCGTAACCGTTCTGCCAAGCGTTCAGCGCGTTCTTCTGCCAGCTGTGCGATTTCCGTACCTTATAATTTTTAATTTCTCTGAATTATGCGTGTAATTGGTTTAATTAGCGGCACGTCGGTAGATGGCATTGATGCCGCTTTAGTAGAAATTTCTGGTAAAGACTTAGATATAAAAGTGACTCTGCTAGCAGGAGCCACCTATCCTTATCCAGATGCGCTCTCAAAGCAAATTCTAGAAGTTTGTGGCGGGTCATCCTTGTCAATGGAAGAATTTGCCCAATTAGATGATGCGATCGCTTCCACCTTCGCTCAAGCAGCCCAAAACATTCAAAATGGCAACCCCCCAGCCGAGTTAATTGGCTCTCACGGACAAACTGTTTTTCATCGCCCGCCCACAGAGCAGGGGAGAGAGGGAAAAAAAGAGACTTCATCTTTTATCCTCAATCCTTCACTCAGTCCTCAGTCCTCAGTCCTCGACCCTTCACTCAGTCCTCAGTCATCCGTCCTCAGCACTCCTTTAGGTTACAGTCTGCAATTAGGTCGGGGTGCCTTAATTGCCCATCTGACAGGTATTCCCACAGTAAGTAATTTCCGGGCGGCGGATATTGCCGCCGGTGGACAAGGTGCGCCTATGGTGCCAGCAGTAGATGCTTATTTATTGAGCGACCCTGACAAGTACCGATGTGTCCAAAATATTGGCGGTATCGGGAATGTCACTTACCTACCGGCGCGTCGGGGCAGCTGGCTAGAAGAGAGCCGAGGCTGGGACACCGGGCCGGGGAATGCGCTTCTAGACCTGGCGGTGCAATATTTAACGAATGGAGCCAAAACCTACGATCAGGATGGAGCATGGGCCGCAGCAGGCACAATCTGCAACGATTTAGTAGAGCAATGGCTACAGCAGGACTACTTCCAGCAGCAACCGCCCAAATCAACGGGTCGAGAGCTATTTAGCTACACCTATCTCCGGCAGTGTATCGCAGATGCCTCTGCTTATGAGTTGAGTAGCGCTGATCTGCTGGCAACGCTGACTGAACTCACTGCTGCGTCAATTGTTCATAGCTACCGCACTTTCCTGCCGCAGATGCCTGACGAGGTGTTATTGTGTGGCGGTGGTAGCCGCAACCTCTACTTAAAAGAGCGCCTACAAGCGACTTTGCAACCCGTGCCAGTGTTGACGACGGATGAAGCGGGTGTGAATGCTGATTTCAAAGAAGCGATCGCTTTCGCTGTTTTGGCATATTGGCGTCAGTTAGGCATCCCTGGCAATCTTCCCCAAGTTACCGGCGCAACTTCTGCCGTACTACTTGGAGAAGTTTATCTTCCTACAAAGCTCAAAACCTTGCGCTGAGAGCGTTTCTAGCCGATTCTTCATATTAATTTTAGAAATGAAATGGCTAGAATGGCGTGAACGGTTTTGAAAAAGGGCTGCTATGACGACCTTCCCGCCTCAAAAAAGCACAGCTCACGATCGACGTCGGTGTTATTGCCTGAATCCTAATTGTAAGCAGCCAGAAAATCCTGGAAATGCCGCTATCTGCGAAAGTTGCGGATCGCAATTACTGCTGAGCGATCGCTATCGTGCGATTAAACCGATTGGTCAAGGAGGTATGGGGAGAACTTTCCTGGCTGTGGATATATCCCAGCCATCGGAACCGCGCTGTGTCATTAAACAGTTTTTTCCTCAACAACAAGGAACTAATAATCGCCAAAAAGCAGCAGAGTTATTCCGTCAAGAGGCAACTCGCTTAGAGGTTGTTGGGAAACATCATCAAATTCCCGAACTGCTGGCATATTTTGAGCAAGATGACCATCAGTATTTAGTGCAACAGTTTATCGATGGAGAAAACTTAGCTCAAGAATTAGCCCAAAAAGGGCCGTTTAAAGAAGTAGAAATTCGGCAACTCCTGCAAAGTTTGCTGCCAGTCTTGCAATTTGTCCACAGTCAACAGATGATTCACCGGGATATTAAACCCGAAAACATCATTCGCAACCGTCGAGATGGCAAACTCGTGTTAGTCGATTTTGGCGCAGCAAAGTATGCGACTGAGACGATGCTAGGCAAAACTGGGACGGTCATCGGTTCTGCTGCGTATACGGCTCCCGAACAAGTAAAAGGGAAAGCGATTTTCGCCAGCGATTTGTATAGTTTGGGTGTTACTTGTATTCATTTGCTCACCCAAATTCCTCCTTTCGATCTGAGCGATACCAGTGAAGATACCTGGGTTTGGCGACATTTTTTAAAGACCCCAGTCAGTAAACAGTTCGGTAGCATTCTCGACAAAATGCTGCAAACAGGTACGAAGCGGCGCTATCAATCAGCAGATGAAGTGTTGCAAGATTTGAATGGGCGATCGCTCCCAACTACTAAACGTAATTCTAAGAAAAAATGGCTGATAGCCGGTGCCTTCCTATTGTTTGGATATGCGGGAGTGCGGTACTTAGCTTCGCCTGTGGTAGAGATGGTGACTCAGCAAATTGAGAAACAACCATCTCTGACGGAAGGCAGCTTATTCGCCATTGTGGATGGACAGCAGCAAGTGTTTCCGTTGAAACATACGGAAGTGGTAGCGAAAGTTACAGGGAATGTGTCGCGGGTGGAGGTAACGCAGACCTTTGAAAATCCCTTTAATAATCCCTTAGAAGCTGTCTATAAGTTTCCACTGCCCGATGAAGCGGCAGTGGATGACATGGAAATAAAAGTAGGCAATCGCATCATCCGAGGGGTCATCAAAAAACGCGAAGAAGCAAAGCAAATTTACGAACAAGCCAAACAAGAAGGAAAAACTGCTGCATTATTAGACCAAGAACGAGACAATATTTTTACTCAGTCCTTGGCTAACATCAAACCAGGCGAAAAAATCGATGTCACAATTCGCTACAGTGAAAGCCTGAAGTTTGAAAAAGGTAACTATGAATTTGTCTTCCCAATGGTGGTAGGACCACGTTACAGCTCAGGAAATTCAACGAATAATCAAGGCAATACAAACCTTACCGACACTTCGCAGATAAATCCGCCGACTTTACCAGCCGGAAGCCGTTCTGGGCAAGATATTGGCGTAACGGTAGAAATAGAAGCCGGGGTGCCAGTCAAAGAAGTGCGATCGCCTTCTCATCAAATCCGTACCACTCAAGATGGTCGCATCATGCGGGTTGAATTGAGCAAGGAAAACGCAATTCCGAATAAAGACCTGATTTTACGTTATCAGGTATCGAGTGCCCAAACCCAGTCCACAGTATTATCGGAGGCGGATGAACGCGGCGGTCACTTTGCCACCTATTTAATTCCAGCCGTGGAATATCAAAGTAATGAGATTGTACCCAAAGATGTGGTATTTCTCATGGATACTTCTGGCTCTCAAAGTGGACCGCCAATTGAGCAATCAAAGGAACTGATGCGCCGGTTTATCAATGGACTCAATCCCGGCGATACCTTTAATATTGTTGACTTTTCCGATAGCGCGACGCAGCTATCTCCTATACCTTTACCGAATACGCCGCAAAACCGTGAGAAAGCCCTAAATTATATCAATCGCCTAGATGCTAACGGTGGCACCGAGTTATTTAATGGCATTCAAACTGTGTTGAATTTCCCCGCCGCGCCAGAAGGACGCCTGCGGAGTATTGTCTTGATCACTGACGGTTTGATCGACCAAGACCAGCAAGCGATCGCAGAAATTAAAAAGCGGCTGAAGCCGGGAAATCGTCTTTATAGTTTCGGTGTTGGCCCTTCAGTGAACCGCTTCTTGATCGACCGTCTGGCAGAGGAAGGGCGGGGGACTTCTGAAGTGGTTCCCCCTAACGAACCGGCTCAAAAAGTTGTCGAAAAGTTCTCCCAACAAATCAATAATCCCGTACTAACGAATATCGAAGTTAGCTGGGAAGGGAGTGGAAAAGCACCGCAAATCTATCCGATCAAACCCCCTGATTTATTTGCCAATCAGCCTTTGGTGTTGTTTGGACGTAAAGGCGATCGCGCTAAAGGAACTTTGCGAATTACTGGAATCGTCGCGGGTGGCAAACGCTATGAGAAGAAGTTACCGATTGAATTTGACGGCGGTGGCAATAGCGCGATCGCTCAACTTTGGGGACGCGCCCGAATTAAAGATTTGATGAATGAAATCTATGCTGGAGAAAACCCAAATAATGTCAAAGCCGTTACAGATACCGCGCTCGCTTATCGGTTGTTGTCGCAATACACCTCCTTTGTCGCTGTCACGGAAGAAGTGCGAGTCGATTCCCAGAAAACTCAGCAGGTGCAAGTGCCGGTAGAAACGCCAGAGGGTATGAACGCCGAAGCAACGTCTAGCCAAAACGGTAACGTGCCTTCACTCAGCCAAGCGCCACCATCTAGCAAAGCGTTAGTAGCTAGCAAACCTACTGCTAGCAAAATGCCGTCAGCACCGTCAGCACCATCAGCAGCGAACAGCCAGCCGTTATCTAGCTCAGCACAGCCATCCAGCCAATCGTTAGATCCCGATCCAGTGCCCGAACCCAGCCAAATCTTAGGCAACATCTTGGCTGTTCTCTTGCTGGGAATGTACTTTGCCTGGAAGCGGTTGAAGGGTTTGAAAAGCACTCCGCCTCGAAACTAATCCCAGTCCACTTTTTTGCCGCTATATTAAGCTTCATCAGTCAAAAATATAGCAATCCTGTTTTAGTTGTGAGCTTCCAGCCTTTCCCCTCCCCGACTTCGTAAAAGTTGTCGGGGAGCTTGCTTTCACGCATCCTTTAAGAGTGCTATAGGTGCAATTAAAATTCTACGGAATTCTCATTTTTGCTGCCTGGTTTTAACAGCCAAAATCGACAAATTAATCCAAAAATAAATACAGAAATCATAGAAAAGATTACAGAACCATCACCAAGATGCCAATATTCAAAAGCTTCTTTATTTGATAACCCTGCCAAAACAGTCATCAAAGCCACCCGTATCCCATTTAGCGTAAAGGCTACGATGACAGCAACGAATGGTAATAAAATCTTTTCCTTCAATTTAGTTGGAAAAATGAGTAAAACAACTAAAGCTAATCCCAATAGCTGAAGGATAGTACCTACACCTGCACAAGCTCCGCCAATTTGTACAGACCCGGTTGGCAAACTTAAAATCTCCCCTCGCTGCACAACGGGGAATCCTAAAAACCAAAGAAAAATAAATGTAAATTTAGCGGTTAATAAAGATACATTAAAAAATTTCAATATTAATTCTTGATTTAAGACAAAAAAAGCCAGTAGCAGCAATTCCCGCCAATACTGCTTTAATCCTTTAACCCCAGAGGCAATTAAACCCAAGCCCAGCATTGAAATCAAAGGTGTAACGTGAAGGGTAAAACCATAGCCGGGGTAAAGACTTTTAAAGAGTACCAAACTAATCAGTGCGAACCCAAAAATGCTAGAAAAATCATCGCTTTTTAGCTCTAATCCGTCCCGTTTCTGCCAAAGCAGGGATGATACCGCAGCCCAAAATAAGAAACTTGTACTCAGCAGTTCAGTATTGCCACTCCTCCAAGTCAAAGTAAGATGAATCGTAATTAAGCCTGCCGCGATCGCTATCAGCCAGAATTTCAAGTCTTTGACGAGTTTTAGCCTGCTCATGATTCGTTTAAAGTTTTGCTCTATAAAACACACCCGCGGGCTGCGGCTATACTAGAGAACACCGACGCTGCAACGCTTTCCGTAACAGGACTTGATATTGTGAATCGTCAATGATGTAGGCACCAAAGCGCTCTAAATGGGGGTTCATCATTTGGGCGTCAAAGAAAGCAAAATTGCGCGATCGCAATCTTTCCACCAACTTCACCATCGCCACCTTTGACCCCTCTGGAATCCGGTAGAACATAGATTCCCCAATAAACGCACCCCCGATGACAAGTCCTAAAATTCCTCCAGCCAGTTCCTCTCCCTGCCAAGTCTCGAAGCTATAAGCCCAACCCTCTTCATAGAGTGCCAAATAAATCTCTTGGAGTTCTGGGGAAATCCACGTTGTTTCTCGATCCGCACACCCAGCCACTACACCCTGGAAATCCCGATTGACAGCAACAGTAAAGCGTTCTTGGTTGAGAACACGCCGCAGTGACTTCGGGTAGCGAAACTGCCCATCGAGGGGAACGAGTGTTCTCTGACGGCTGGAATACCATCCCAAGCCATTGTCGTCATCCGCCATCAGGAAGTAGCCTTGGGCATACCCCTGAATAATGGTGGGAATATCAAACTCCATGCACTCAATCCAAGCGGGTTAATGACGTATTATCCGATCTATGTATATCTCTAACAGCCACCAATGGCTGCATAGATGTCCTGATGAGATAGAACCACCTTAATATCTAAAATACTGCCCCAACTTTTAGAATCATTGAGTCGGCGTCTGAAATTTAAAAGCTGAGAAGCGAAAAGCTGATACGTGAAAATGTCTCAACCTATCCCACCGATCACCTTACCACCAGCCGAAAATCCTCAACAGGAAGGCAAATGGCTGCAAAGCGCATTACACAAGTGGCTCGATGAAGAGTTTATTCCAGAGGCTGTCAATCAAGAGATTGCCCAACGAGCTTCCCAGATTTATGTCCGCCAGCGGATGGAAGGGGAAAACGACCTGGGTTCCCTGGTGATTGCCATTCTGACAGAGATGCAGGCGTTTGATTTTTCCAGAAGTTTTTATAGCGAGTTTGCGATCGCGAATGCAGTCAGTGAATTGCTCTTAGACAGTCTTGGCATCGACCGCTGTTGCGGTCAATAGTCAATAGTCAATAGTCATTGGTCAAACGCAATCAACTAAAGACTAAAGACTAAAGACTAAAGACTACCAGCTAGACTTGACAACTCCCGGCAACAGGCCTTGGTGTGCCCATTCCCGCATAACGTTGCGAGACAGACCAAAATCCCGGTATACGCCTCTAGGACGCCCAGTCACCCAGCAGCGATTCCGTAGTCGTGTGGGCGCACTGTTGCGCGGCAGTTGCTGTATCTGCCGATGAATCGTCAGCTTCTGTTGTTGGGTTGTTGCATTCTCAAATGCTTCCTGCAACGTTTCACGCTTAGCGGCATACTTATCTACCAGCTTCTGGCGTTTTTTCTCCCGCTCAATCATGCTCTTTTTAGCCATGAATTATCCTACTTTGTTCCAGCAATAAAGACACCATTCTCCATTCTAGCGGATGGTATCAATTAGAAGCTTCCACAATTTGAGGAGATGTGGCGAGGCTAATATTTACAGAATCTGAGGGCGACAAATTAGCAGAAGGACACAAATCCGCAAGGACACAAGCATGGCACACCGGATTTTTGGCTTTACAAATTGCCCGACCATGATAGACCAACCGAATTGACCAGTTTTCCCAATCCTCTAGGGGCAATAGTCTCATTAAATCTCGCTCTATCCGCACTGGGTCTGTATATTCTGTCAAACCCAATCGGTAGCTGAGGCGCTTCACATGAGTATCCACTGTTACGCCTTGATTGATGCCGTAAGCGTGAGCCAGAACGACATTCGCCGTCTTTCGCGCTACTCCTGGTAATTCCAGCAACAATTCCATTCGTTTTGGCACCTGTCCTTTAAATTTCTCCACAATCAGGACGCAGGCACCTTGAATATTTTTAGCTTTATTGCGATAAAAGCCGGTTGAACGGATCAGGGTTTCCAACTCGGCAATATCAGCGTTTGCCAAAGCTGGGGCGTCGGGAAACCGAGAAAATAAGGAGGGGGTTACTTGATTCACCCGTTCATCGGTACATTGAGCGGAGAGAATGGTTGCGACCAATAACTGTACCGGCGTCTCGTAGTTCAGCGTACAGGGTGCATCTGGATACAATCGCTTCAGGCGAATCAAAATCTCCAAAGCACGCTGCTGCTTAGCTGACCATGTACGGGTAATGTTCATAAATCGTCAATTGTCTAGTTGGTAGGGGCGCATGACCCTGCGCCCGTACAGGTCAGTTATCCATTGTTAAAAACGATAGACAACTGCGTTCATTGCAAGAGTTTTTGAACCCACTCCAGGTTAGCAGTGTCTCGAACAATCAAGAAAATTCCCAAACCCAGAAGCAACATCAAACCAGTTTGCATAATGCCATCTTGGATTTGAGTCGGCAAAGGTTTACCCCGCAAGCCTTCAATCAATAAGAAAGCTAGCTGACCGCCATCTAGAGCCGGTAGAGGCAATATGTTGATAATCGCAAGGTTAATGCTGATCAAGGCAGCAAACTGAAACAGATTCGCTGCGTCTGACTTGGCAATACTGGCACCAAGTTCCACAATTTTAACCGGCCCAGCAACCTGATCGGCTGTTTCGCCAAAGTTACTGATCAGTTGTACAAAGCCCTGAGCCGTTAAAACGACAAATTCTTGGTACTTTGTAGCCGCAGTGGTCAAAACTTCTACAGGATTCTTGAGGTGCCGACGCACTACTTTGCCGCTAGGAGCTAGCTGGACACCGATGCGACCTTTCCCATCGCTTCCGGGTTGCGGTGTCACGGTCAGGGAAATGATTTGACCTTGACGTTCAACGCTCAGCGGGATCGGCTGGTTGGGATTGTTCTGAATTACCTCCATAAGCTTTGGAATGGCTTCCTTGGAGGCTTTCAGTGGTTGACCGTCTGCTAAGAGAATAATGTCTCCTGCTTTGATGCCAGCCTTGAGTGCAGCAGAACTTACGTCTGAGGCGACTTGGGGAACCAGGACACCAGGCTGATAATTAAATTCCTGAACGCCTACAAGACCCAGTTGAGTCGCTAGCAGCAAGTAAGCAAATAGCAAGTTGGCGATGACACCAGCGCTAATGACAATGGCTCTGTCGAGAATGGGTCGGTTACGTAATAGATTAGGGTCTTCTGGGGGAATATCACTGTCGGGGTCATCATCAGGGAAACCGACAAATCCGCCTAAGGGAAAAGCCCGGATGGCATATTCTGTTTCCGGTCCCTGGTACTTCCAGAGGATCGGTCCAAAGCCGAGGGAGAAGCGGTTGACGTGAATTCCTTGAAGACGAGCTGCCATGAAATGACCCAGCTCATGTACCACAATCAAAAGCGCCAAGACTGCGATCGCCGCAAAAACAGGCATATTAATAATTAATTCAACTAACTACATACTTCTTCATTCTACGGTGTTGCGTCCGGAAGCTGGGTGAGTTCAGGGAAGAGGAGCCGGAAAGCGTCAAAATACAGAGTCAGGAATTCCTTCCTCGCCTCCCCGCAGAAATCGCTTCACCAAGCGCTCCCACTCTCGCCAACTTCAAATTTCATCGGGTGGTTAATGAAATGATTAAAAAAGATAGTTGACAGATGCTGAAAATTTTGAGAATCTAGATAAAGATAAAGTTTTGCGGGTATAGCTCAGTGGTAGAGCGTCACCTTGCCAAGGTGAATGTCGCGCGTTCGAATCGCGTTACCCGCTCTTCTGGTTAAAATCATATAAGAAGTAGCCCTTTCTTCAGGCATAGATCTTCAGAGGTACAGAGGATAAATCTGATTATCTATAAGTCGGAGCATTTCTAGGCAAAGGTTTACAGTGTTAAAATTCGCCTAGATTGTCTGTGTCTTTAAAGGCATTCATTCAGTAGTACCCAGTCCGAAGAAAGGCGGTTGCTAGGTGCAAACTAAAAAAAGTCTAACAGACGAACCCGGTTCCGAAAATCTTAAGTTAACACTTTCATATCTTTGTTTAAATAGCGCTTGTGCCATCTCAGAAAGATCAGAAGATTGACTTAAATAACGATTACCCGTGCCCATGCCGACGTAGAGGGCGTTTAGTACCGATTACGCTGACAGAAGCGTTTGGCTGCGATCGCTGTCAGCAAATCTTCGTGGTTGAAGAGAGTGGGTATGCGATCGAACAACTGTCTACAAGCTATCCCTACAAGCGATCGTGGCGGTGGACGGGTCATCGCTGGAGTACTGCTCATCCAGGGCTTGGGGACAGCTACCTACCTGTTTCCTTAGGAATCATTGCGGTGGTACTGATCGCAGGGCTTTGCTTAGCTCAGATTTCACCTCCCGCCCCTCCTGGTATCATTATTGTGCTGTGTGCGATGGTGAGCGTGTTGGCGCTATTGGTGCCAGCGCTGATCATCTGGCTGACTCACCGACGTTAGCCCAATGGCAATCAACGATATTACTCCGACCCCCGACCCAATGAACGCTGTTCGTCGCGCTTATGAAGCTTCCCTGGAATTGGCAACTACCAAGGGAGTAGAGCGCAGCCGTGCTGTCGCCGCAATGGCGCAGGCACTTCAGAGATCCTTAGACGATATTTTGGAAGCAAACACCCTGGATCTGGAAGCCAGTCGCGAAATGGCAGCACATGAGCTGATTTTAGATTGGCTGAAGCTGACACCTGAGCGGCTGCAAACCACCATCCACATTTTGCAACGGTTAGCTGAGTTGTCCGATCCGATCCGGCGGGTGATGAACGCGACTTATCAGCTAGAACACTCGCAAACTTACTCTCAGCTAATGCCGCTGGGGGTCATTGCATTGATTTACGAAGCCTTTCCGGAGCTAGGAGCGATCGCTGCCGGGATGTGTCTGAAAACTGGCAACAGCCTGATTCTCCGAGGTGGAAGTGAAGCTAGCCACTCTAATACGGTCATTGCCCAAGTTTTACAATCAGCCTTAGAACGAGCAGGTATGCCACCGGGTTGTCTGGAGCTACTACCATCAGAGCAAGGCGCTTCCATTCGGGATTTAGTCATTCAAGACCGATACATTAATTTGGTGATTCCCTATGGTCGCCCTAGTTTAGTCCAAAAAGTGATCCAGCTCTCAACTGCACCCGTCTTGAAGTCGGCGATGGGAAACTGCTACCTCTATTGGTCGCCTACGGGTAGCTTAGAGATGGCTCGGAACGCAATTTTAGACAGTCATCAAAGCGAGCCAGACCCTGTTAATGCGATTGAAAAGGTTTTGATTCATCCAGCTTGCAAACCTTCTTCTCTAACAATGCTTTGGAACAGTCTTAAGGAAAAAGGGTTTCAACTCAGAGGAGATAGGGATTTGGTGACACAATTTCCAGATTTGAAACTAGCTGAAGAATTAGAGTGGAGTCAAGCCTATCTTGATAAGATTGTGGCTTTTAAACTGGTAGAGAGTATCGAGGAAGCCATTATTTGTATTAATCAATACAGCAGCGGTCACGCCGACTGTCTAGTTTCTGAATCCTATCAAGAAAGCCGCCAATTTGCTCTCGGCGTTAATAGTGCCTCAGTCTATCTCAATTCTTCTCCCCGATTTTCGCGTAACCCCAAGGGCGGAGACTCCTTATTTCTGGGAATGTCTAACCAAAAAGGACATCGCCGAGGGCCGATTGGCTTAGAATCTTTTACCACCGTTAAGCACGTCGTGCAGGGACACAACTAAAAAGGCAAAAGAGAGAAGGATGAAGGGAAAAACTGCTTCATCCTTCATCCTTTCTTTCCGCTCTCTTTTGCCTTTTAACTATTTATTGTTTACTCTCTTCGACCAGTTTTACCTTTGAGGCTAAACCGAGCGACTGAAGAAATTGAATGGTCATCCACGTTAGGTCAATTTCCCACCACTTTAAGCCATGTCGAGCGGAATATTGAAAAGCATGGTGGTTGTTGTGCCAACCTTCGCCATAGGTGAGTAAAGCCACCCACCAACAATTAGTCGATCGATCCTCAGATTCGTAAGTGCGATAGCCAAATTTATGCGTTGCACTGTTGACAAACCAAGTGCAGTGAAACACCGCTACAACTCGAACAAAAATTCCCCAAACCACAAAAGGCCAACCGCCCAAGGCGTAAAGAATTAGACCTAAGACAACCTGAATGGGAATGAAATAGGTTTGTAAAAATTGATAAACTGGGTCGCCAGAAATATCTTTAGTAACGCGAGGGATGTCCGTATCCGCAGGGTTTTGATAAAGCATCCAGCCCATGTGACTCCACCAAAAGCCTTTGTTGGAATCATGAGGATCTAAGTTTTCATCCGAGTGCAGATGATGGAGGCGGTGTATGCCTATCCAGTTAATCGGACCTCCTTGGCAGGAAAGGGTGCCGCAGAGAACAAAGAAGTATTCTAACCACTTAGGCGTTTGGAAACTACGATGCGTTACCAGACGATGAAATCCCAGCGTAATTCCCAAGCCACCCGTCACCCAGTGGAAAAAGACGGCGACACCAACCGCAGCCCAGCTGAAATTACTGGGAAATAGGGCGAAAAGCGCTGCGATGTGTAACGCAGCCATGTAGATAATAATGACCCAATCAGGACGGAGAGGCGAGTCTTGTCTCACCTGTTCTTGATCTTTCGTTGTGGTCGCAACAGTCATGCAGTAACCTTGATAAGAATTGTGCAGCCCAATCTGCTATTGGATTTGGGATTTTGGTCTCGATTTTGTAAGGGCGGCTTGTTTGCCCCGCTTTTACTGGAAATGCAAATTTTTACATTGCTAAAAGCTCCAAAATCTAAAATAAATAAGAAATCTCTTTCTCCAGGTATTGATGAACAGCTTTCAACAGCTACAGGAAGCAGAAAAGGTACTGTTTCCGATTTTTTCCGCAATTGACGCGACAGTCAAGCAAAATCTCAAACGAGTGCTGGAAGCCTTTCGTCACCATCGGGTGGGGGCGCACCATTTCGCTGGTGTCACCGGCTACGGTCACGATGATTTAGGGCGTCAGACGCTCGATCGGGTATTTGCAGACGTGATGGGTGCCGAAGCTGCTGCGGTTCGAGTGCAGTTTGTGTCCGGTACTCATGCGATCGCCTGTGCCTTATTTGGCGTTCTTCGTCCTGGAGATGAAATGCTGGCAGTGGTCGGTGCCCCCTATGACACGCTAGAAGAAGTTATTGGTTTGCGAGGGCAAGGCCAAGGCTCCTTACTTGATTTTGGCGTTAGTTACAAAGAATTGGCTCTTACTGGCGAAGGAATTATTGATTGGCAAGCGCTGGCGACAGCAGTTAGCGATCGCACTCGTCTCGTGTTAATCCAGCGTTCCTGCGGCTATTCCTGGCGTCCTAGTCTTTCGATTACCGACATTGAAAAAATTGTTTTCCTGGTTAAACAACAAAATCCCAACACAGTCTGTTTTGTCGATAATTGTTACGGGGAATTTATTGAAGAACAGGAACCCACCGCTATCGGTGCCGATCTAATGGCTGGTTCTTTGATTAAAAATCCTGGTGGTACTATCGTAACAGCTGGCGGCTATGTTGCGGGTCGGGCAGACTTAGTAGAAGCGGCTGCCTGTCGTTTGACTGCACCCGGAATTGGCAGTAGTGGCGGTGCCAGTTTCGATCAACATCGCTTGATGTTCCAAGGATTGTTCCTCGCACCGCAAATGGTCGGGGAAGCCATGAAAGGAAACCACCTGACGGCTTACGTTTTCGATCAATTGGGTTATGCAGTGAATCCTTTACCAATGGCACCCCGTCGAGACGTGATTCAAGCCATCAAATTGGGTTCGCGTGAGAAGATGATTGCCTTTTGTCGAGCCATTCAACAGCACTCGCCTATCGATTCCTATGTCGATCCCATACCCGGTGATATGCCGGGATATGAGAGCCAGTTAGTGATGGCTGGAGGTACGTTTATTGAAGGCAGCACCTCTGAATTGTCATCCGATGGGCCGCTGCGAGAGCCATACGTTGTATTTTGTCAAGGGGGAACCCATTGGACTCATGTAGCGATCGCGCTAGAAGCCGCAATTGAAGCTGTGGGGCCAGCTTAGAATAATTTCGCGCCAAGACGCCAAGAAAAACTTTGCGCTTTTGCGTCTTGGCGCGAAAGCTTCAAGATTCCGGCAATTTATACTGCCCGACAATCCGCTTGGCATATTCTGGTACGTGCGCCTCTAACTTCTCTGGATGATTGCGCTTCACATACAAATAATTGCGGGTGAAGTGGGAATCAATTGAGAAACGGGCATACTCTAAACCTTTGGGGCCAATTTTTTCAATCACGACTCCCATCAGCTTTGCCGCCCACATCGGGAGAGTGACGCCTTTATCGTAGGCGGGGATACTTTGTTGTACAGCTTCTTTGCGGTTTCCTTGGGACATGACTGGCTGCGTGTCTATCTGATCTTGCACCAAATCCAGCATTTCTTTGCCAGTGTCATTCCGCACCACAATCCACTGCCAGCCAAAGGGAGCGCCCATGTAGCCTACGACTAAATCTGCCAAAGAATTCACATAATCAAAACAGCTCATACAAGAAGGAGCGAAAACATCCTTTAACTGGTTTGTCTTTAGTCCAAAGAAAGGCACCATTTCCGTAGAGCCATCTTCGTGCTTGAAGTGAACCCGGAAATCTTGCATAAACTCGTAATGCACCACTGTATCCGGGGAACGGCTAGTGGTTTCCAAGAATTTTTGCAACCCGGCGCGGTTAACATTATCGACACAGGGCGTACCCAAAACGTAAAGCTTTTCTAATCCCAGTTCCTTCTCAACGGCTCGTAATGCTTGAATTTGGCAACCAACACCAATTACCAACAGCCGCTTCATCCCAGATTGCTCAATTTGCTCCAATACCGAAAGATTAGGCGACAGCGTTGGCTTATTCACCCGCGCTGCCAGAATTTCTTCTGGCGTGCGAGCGATTATCGGCATTGGCTGAAATCTGTCTTCCTTCGTATTCTGGACGCAGACGACACCTTCAACCATGCCGCGATTGAGCATTTCGATGGCAATGGTGCTGACAATTCCCGTCCACTGCGCCCCCTCAATTGGCTCAGTTTTCCGCGCCGCCATCATCTCTTGACTAACCCCAAAGTACCAATCATCGGGATTATCTAGATTGCGGCTTCTTCCGTGGATTTGTTCTTCCAGTTCCGCTATCTGCTGATTAAGAAATGCACACGCTTCCTTGACATAGTGAATATAGTAGGTGTCGCATAGCCCGCACTCGCTACAGAGTTCTTTAGCAGGGCGACGACTAGAAGGTTTGAGGGCTTTGGCTTTATCGTGAGGGCGCACCGAAGTCATAATTAAGGGCAGTTTATTAACTAAAAACATCTATCTGAGCAAGATAGCTCAAAGCTTACTTTTACATAAAAACTGAGAGAGGTGATAAGGATTTCAGTAATTATTACGAAGACGCAACAAGTAACTTTTTCTATGCTTATGAGGGTGCAGACTGCTTAATAGAAAGTTAATAAGCAAACGGGAACATATAGCTATGGGATTATTTGAGCGCATCAGCCGCATAGTCAGAGCTGAGATTAACCATATTAACCGTGAAAACTATACAGGTAACTTCGGAGATGGTACAGCATTTGCGGCTGGAGGGGCTACATCTGGTGCTGCCATCGGCAAAATTGGAATAGTCGCAAAAGGCGGTGGTTTTAGCGTTGGCGCAGTTCCCTTAGGTGCGGCTGGAGCATTAACTGGTCTTGCCCTTTATGAAGCAATAAGAGCAATAGCAGAGCGAAATACTCGGTCTCTTGGTGCGGCAGCAGCAGGAGCAGCAGCAGGTGCGGGTATTTCAGGTGCTATTGGCGGCGTAGGAGTAGCTGCTGGGGGAACTGCATTTGCTGTTGGTATGGCTCCTATGGCAGCTGCTGGAGCTGTAGCTGGGCTTGGTATCGCTAGCTTGGCTCGGCTCATTCAACAAGGAATTGACCCCGAAAAGCTGCTAGAGCTAGCTATTGAGGATATGCACGAAGACTTGGTGAAGTTGCGTAAAGCTGTTGTTCCAGTCATAGTCGCTCAAAAACGCCTCCTGCAACAGTACAACCAAGCTCAAACCGAAGTGAACAACTGGCATCAACGCGCTCAGTTGGCTCTCCAAAAAGAGGATGAGAATTTGGCTCGTGAAGCGATCTTGAGGAAAAAGATTCACGCTGAAACCGCAAGCACTCTAAAAGCCCAAATAGACCAGGGAACAGCTCAGGTAGATACGCTCAAGCGCAATTTAGCTGTTTTTGAAAGTAAGGTTTCTGAAGCCAAAGCGTACAAGCCCATCCTTAAGGCACGAATACAAGCTGCCAAGGCTCAAGAGCAGCTGCAAAACACAGTCGGTCGGCTGAATACCAGCGGATCGATGGCAGCCTTTGAGCGGATGGAAGAAAAAGTGTTGGAACTAGAAGCTCGTTCCACAGCAGCAGCCGAGCTTACTGGCAATAATTTAGATCAGCAATTTGCCATGCTCGAATCCGGCAATGACGTTGATGATGAATTGGCAGCAATGAAAGCGCAGTTGACTGGTTCTTCCACCACCCAAGCGCAACTACCGGCAGCTAACCCAACTACTACTTCCTCTAAATCTAATTTAGCAGTTGATAACGAATTAGAAGACTTAAAAAAGCAACTAGATAACCTTTAAAAGGCAGACTGTCGCATAGGAAATAGACTCGCTTACCCTGCTTCATTATTTAGGGCAGACGGGGAAAGGAAAAAGCGCGATCGCTCTTTCTTTCTCTTCCTTCGTGTTCTTTGCGTCTTCGTGGTTCCACTTCTTCCGTGCAGATAGGTAATGTAGGAGCGCGATCGCTTTATCACCTTCCACTAAAACGCCAAACCCAGCCAGTTAAACTAGCTGGGTTAGCAAATTTATACTAAAACCCTATCAACCAGGGCGAACATCAAGACAGCCTTCTGCATAATTCACTTCTGGAACTTTACCAGCAATCATGCGATTAACAGTCTTGCCATTCGTAGACACAAACACGAGACGCAAGTCTTTGTCAGCAAAGCTGCTTGGTTGAACGATCCAGGCTTTACCTTTTTCGCTGTTGGGAAGACGACTTACCTGAATTTGTCCGGGATAAGTAGACTTAATCAGGCTTTCTGTATCGTCAACTTTGATACCATGAACAGTGGTAATTTTATTGGTTTCAATTTCTACTGTAGCGATTCGGCCTTGCGTGACCATAAAAGTAACACCCTCTGGCCCATTTGCTGGCTTGTAATAGTCACAGACGCGATTGGGATTTTGCCGGGATGGCACGATTGGAGTCCCAGCAACGCCTGATGCCTCAGCAACAGTCATGTTAATTTTAACTGACCCAAGTCCGTCAATCGATAGCCCCGATTCAGTTGTCAGTTTTTCGGCTTTCTTTAGGCAAGTATTCTCGCCACTTTGATCGTTTAAGCATTTGCCGTTTCTATCCAGAATAATAACTGAGTTGACAGTTGGAAATTGCTTAAGGGTGGTATTAATAGAGAATTTTTGACGAGCATCATCTCCAGTACCTCCTGAAATTACCGACTTACAGAATTTCAGTTTAGCAATTCCATTCGTGATGGAAATCGTAAAATCTTTGCCGCAGTTGGAACTGCCCTTGAATTCAATAGGGTCGATTAAACCACGAGCTTTTTCCTGACTTGTAGGCCCTGCGATTAATTGCTCAATGGCAAACTGGGCTGTACTCGGACTGTTTGTTGTTCGCCAAACTGGCTCAACATAAGTGAAATCTTGCCCGCTTTGGGGGTTTTTAGGAAAAAAGACTTTTACCTTTTTTGGAGTTGCTTTCACCGGCTCGAAGCTGCTTTGAACAGCTTGTTTAGTTTGAGCGGTTTTTTCTGAAGAAGATACCTCTAAGCTTGATTGGGGCTGAGTTGGTTCGGTCGAGGGTTTGGTTGATGATTCGGTTACGACTTTGGGTGTTTCTGAGGAGGGTGCGGCATCTGTAACTTGAGTGTCACAAGCACTGATACCCGAAACTATTAATAACAAGCAAAAAGAAAATAAAGCTGATTTACGGATGCGGTGCATTTTGTTTCTGAGATGGATGAATGACTAATTACTTACGTTCTCTACTGTAGAAAGCCGTCAGCAGAAAACTGGTGAAGTGGTGTGTCAATACTTGGAGTGACATTAAGTGGAAACAAGCCCTTGTGAGTTGTTTCCAGAAAAAGCAGAGACGTTCTGTCTGAGAAAAAATGGGGTTTGAAGGCTAACAGGGGTTTTCTGCGTCTCCTGAAGCCTTGTGGCGGTCGCTGGGACAATCAAGAGAGTGACACAGACAGTTGAAGGGAACGTGTAAATCGTTGTTTTAATGAAAACATAAAGAGAAACCGGCTGAGTCAAAGTGAGACAGCAATGCTTCCAAATGTATCTGCTAACGCATACTATTTAGTATGCAAAATCCTCGTCAAATAGCATTTCTGGCACTTCGAGATGTCCACCGTAAAGGCGCTTTTGCTGACGTGGCACTCGACCGACTGCTGCGCCAAGCAGACTTAAGTGCTACCGATCGGCGCTTAGTGACAGAGTTAGTTTATGGGAGTGTGAGAAGACAGCGATCGCTCGATGCACTCATCGACCATCTAGGTAAAAAGAAAGCCCACCAACAACCCCTAGACCTCCGCGCAATTCTGCATCTAGGCTTATATCAACTTCGTTATCAAGACCGAATCCCTGTGTCGGCAGCTGTGAATACTACCGTGCAATTAGCCAAAGAAAACGGATTTCCAGGGCTTTCCGGCTTTGTCAATGGTCTATTGCGACAGTATATTCGTCTAGCGGAAGGCAAAAAGCAGGAGAACCGGGGAGGGGAAGTTCAGAACTTAGAACCTGACCCGCTACATCTGCCAAAAAACCCAGTTGAACGATTAGGCATCTTACACAGCTATCCCGACTGGATTATTGAGGTATGGCTAGAACGTCTGGGTTTAGAAGAAACGGAACAGCTGTGTGAATGGATGAACCAAACCCCAGCAATTGACTTGCGGGTAAATCCCCTTCGCGCTGAGATAGAGAAAGTTGAGGCAGCACTGCAAGCTGCGGGTATCTCAGTGAGTCGCGTCCCCCATCTACCCCAAGCTTTGAGGCTAACTGGTGGCACAGGCGCAATTCAAAATTTACCTGGTTTTAGCGAAGGTTGGTGGACGGTACAAGATAGTAGTGCCCAGCTAGTCAGTTATCTGCTAGATCCCCAACCGGGTGAAGTCGTCATCGATGCCTGTGCAGCACCAGGGGGAAAGACAACGCACATCGCAGAATTGATCGAAGATCGGGGAACTGTTTGGGCGTGTGACAAGACTGCTTCCCGTCTCCGGAAACTGCAAGAAAATGCCAAACGGTTAAGTTTGCACTCGATTCAAATTCAGGAGGGGGACAGCCGCAACCTACCCCAGTTTATCAATCAAGCTGATAGGGTATTACTCGATGCCCCCTGCTCTGGACTGGGGACGCTACATCGTCATGCTGACGCCCGTTGGCGGCAAACTCTACAGACAGTTCAGGAACTTTCAATTCTGCAAGGCGAACTATTAGATCGAGTGGCTACCTGGGTTAAACCAGATGGCATTCTGGTTTATGCAACTTGTACCTTGCATCCATTGGAGAATGAAGGTGTTGTTCGCGCCTTTTTAGAGCGTTACCCCCAGTGGCAGATTTTGCCCCCCAACCCCAATTCACCAGCGGCAGCTTATACTACCCCTGCTGGATGGATCGAAGTCTGGCCCCACCGGCATCAAATGGATGGATTCTTTATGGTGCGGCTACAGAAGAAAAATAGCTAAACCTCTATGGTAGTTGTGGTTGCAGAAATCTGTTGATGGATTAATCTGTTAGGGGAAATAAGGGAAAAGCCAATGGTAGCCAATTCTAGTGTTAAACAGCTTGTTAAAATTCTCATCGGCGCAGCTTGGATTGATGGCAAAATTCAGTCAGAGGAACGGCAATATCTTCAGCGAGTGGCGAAGGAAAAGGGCATTGCTGACGATCCAGAGATTCAGCCTTTGTTGTATGAACTCGTAGCTGTAAGCCCAAGCGAGGTCTACAATTGGGTGCAAGATTATTTAGGCGATCGCCCCAGCACCGACGATTACCAGCGCCTCATCGAAGCCCTCAGCGCTTTAATTTATAGCGATGGCGAGGTAGCGATTGAGGAAGCTAAACTCCTGACTCGATTACAGCTTCTAGATCCCAACAGTGCCTCTCAGAAGTCAGCCCCTAGTCCTGTCCTCAAAGCGATTCAAAAACTCTACCGTCGGTGGGTTGACCATCAGAACTAGCTTTAAGACTAATAGATAAAGACCCGAATTTTGACATCATCATTCCACAAGTTAGGGCACGCTACACATAGCGTGCCTTTTTTTTGCATTCCCAATCTATATTGTGATCGGCTTCTAGAGGCTCCGGAAGCCAATTTTTTCTACAACAAGCAACTATTTTTGCAAAATATGCGTCTTTCCTTCTTAGGCAGTCCAGAACTTTCCGCTGAAACTGTCTATATCTCTATAATCTGTCACGGCAGTAAATAAATTTGTTGAGATTGAAATTTCTAGGAACCTATCAGGTAATCTTAGGTCTAAATAATCAAAGGAATGCGAAAAGTGGAGAAGTTCTCAATGTCTAACTTAAAGCGCTTGAAATCTGGAACAGCTTTACTACTAATGCTGGGAATGTCGGCAGGTTCGATGGCTCCCCTAGTAGAAACAATTATGTCACCGGCACCAGCTGTTGCTCAAGCTATCAATTTTAGTGATGTATCCTCAAGCTACTGGGCTGCTAGTTTTATTCAAGAACTGGCACAACGTGATGTAATTGCCGGGTTCCCCGATGGTACGTTTCGACCCAACGATCCGGTGACTCGTGCCCAATTCGCGGCGATGGTTCGTAAGGCCTTCAACAAGAATAAAATCCGCAATGCTGTTAATTTTGTGGATCTTTCATCGACCTACTGGGCATACTCGGCTATCCGTGAAGCTTACGAAATGGGATTTTTGTCGGGTTATCCCGGTAACGTCTTTAGACCTACACAAAATATTCCCCGCGAACAAGTTCTAGTTTCCTTGGCGAATGGCTTGAATTACACTGCCAGCAATCCCGTATCGGCTGATTTGCAAGTGTATAACGATGCTTCTTCCATCTCTACCTATGCTCGCAGTAGCATTGCTGCGGCAACAGAAAAGAGCATTGTGGTGAACTATCCGACTCTCCAGACGCTGAATCCAACTCGGAATGCCACCAGAGCGGAGGTAGCAGCTTTCATCTATCAGGCATTGGTGAGTTCTGGACAAGTAGCGGCAATTAACTCGCCCTATATTGTCTCTCTCAACGACACACCGCCAGAGGACACGACAGTCGCGATTCCGGCTGGAACCACTATTCCAGTTAGGTACGAGAAAGAAAAAATTCTGGTTACAAAGGACGAAAGAGCACCGCTGACGCTAACGGTAGCAGCAAATATCACCACATCTGATGGAACGGTGCTAATCCCCTCTGGAAGCCAAGTGGTCGGTGAATTGCAACCGGCTCAGGGAGGCTCTCAGTTTGTGGCGAAGGAACTGGTTTTCACGAACGGTCAACGGGTGGCTATCGATGCTACTTCTCAAACCATTACCAAAACCGAATCCGTTACCAAGGGTTCTAGCGTTGGTGGTATCCTCAAGAATGCCGCATTAGGTGCTGCTGCTGCTGCTGCGGTTTCTGCTGTGACGGGTGACAAAGCGATCGCTACCGAAGAAGTCTTGGGCGGTCTGGGAATTGGTGGACTCATCGGACTGTTCCTCGGTCGGGATAGAGTGGATCTGATTGCGATTGATCCGGATACGGATCTGAATCTGCGGTTAAATGACGAGTTAGTGCTAGAGCAGTAATATTTGCAGAATGAAGCGTGCAATTCTAGTTGACTGCTGATTGCTTCATTCTTTAAGCAGATAGGCACAAAGAAATAAGTATTTTCTAAACCCGGTTTCTAGAAGAAATCGGGTTTTTAATTCTAAATGGCGTCTTATCACAATCCTATTTAAGTTGTGAGATGCCAGCAGTTCAGATGCCCAACTTCTCCAGGAAGTCGGGCATCTCGTTTTCACGAATCATTGATGACTGCTATACCATGCAGACCGATCGCCTCAGATAAGTAATCGTATTACCCATTACCAGCTCAAATACAAATAAATGTAAGAGCAACTTATCAAACTTCATCTTCGCCCTTTAAGGCTTCAGTTAGTAACCAGACAATAAAGGTCGTTCCGGGTCCTTGAGTGTGGGGAATACTGCGATCGAGCCAGTTGCGTTCGGCGGGGCTAATGACTTCAATTTCGCCCTGCATTTGTTCTACTAAATCTCTCGCGATCGCTAAACCCAATCCACTCCCCGGAATCTCAGTTTCTGCCTGGACGCCTCGGTAATGTCGCTCAAACAAATGCTCTTTATCTTGCACAGGAATGCCAGGGCCAGTATCGCTAATTGCGATCGCCTGAAAATCTCCTTGAGAAGTATGTCGTCGATTTCCTGCCTGAATGTAAACTTGCCCACCCGCCGGGGTATATTTCAAAGCATTGTCAATCAGATTGCTTAACACTTCGCGCAGTACTTTGGCATTGGCTTGTACTGGCGGCAAATTCGGAGGAATTTCTGCTAATAAAGCCAGATTTTTTTCTTGGGCGATCGCGCTGGATGTCACCACTAGCGGTTTCAAAACTTTCGCCACTGAGCAGGATTCCAATGCCAGCGCTCTCGTCGGAATTGTTTGAGGCTCCAATCCCAAGGGAGAGTACAGATTTCCTAAATCTTCACCTTTTGGGGGAAGCGGACAAGACGGGGCAATCGGCACGGGAACTGCATCGTAAGAACGATCCGCAATTTGCCCGTACAAAGGCACTAACTCTCCTTCGTCCATATCCACAGCCCGATCGAACTGTAGAAGCAACTCTTGCAGGCGATCGCTTTCACGCACGATGCTGTTGGCAACTTCGCGGTTCGCATCTCCAGGTACCAATCGTCTGAGGAGCAACTTGCCAAACGTCCGTAAGGCGGTCATGGGATTGCGAAACTGATGTATCAGATCGTCCATGAGATCGCGCTGTTGAGCCTGAAGATGACGCTGCTGACTCAGCTGTTGCTCAAACCATTGGGAACGCCGATCCAGAATACAAGCGCTCGCCAGTGTATCGGCAATCCGTTCAATCGCGGTTCGTTCCCGCTGGTTCCAAGGTCTATCTTCACGAGCTGTCACCAGCAGCCCCATCACCACACCTTCATGCAACAAAGGCACCACAATTTGGCGCGAGGAGCTACTCAAGTCAGCATCGGCGAAGAGCGATCGCTGGAGGGGCCATGTCCCCGCCTTTGCCTGCAATTCATCAATCGTTTCTTCTTTCCCGACTTCAGCCGCCGATTCCGTTGAACCCGTCTCAGAAACCGCATCGGACTCCTGAGGAACCGGAGATGCCGCTGACAATAACCGAGGAATGGATGCCAACGGTCGATCGGAAAATCCCAAAGCCGAAATCTCATCCGTTTCCCATTCCACCGCTGTCTGTGGGTAAGCAACAACCGGCCTTAGCTTAGTTGGGACGCCCTCTACCAGTTCTTCCGTTAAATACACAACACTCAAGGCAGCTTCCAGTCCTTGAGTTAATAGTGCTACTTGTGATTGGCACAAAGTTATGAATTCTGAACTGGTAGACATAGACACATTCGCTTATACTTGGGTACTTGACAGCGAGGAAAATTGCATTTATCGGATCGGGTTTTCTTCCGTCGATCCTGACACGCAATTGCGCTGAAGCGGCAAAGGTCGTGCAAAGACCTCATTTTTGTTTCTTTTTATTACAAAAATTTTAGCGAGCTTTCATGATAGTTTGGTTACAAAACTGCTTCCAAACTGGCTAAATTTTGTCAAGGTCGAATAAATATAGCCCTTTATACGCTATATCTAGGCTCAAGTTTAGACAAGCTTGCATATATAGCGTCTATTGCCCGTTCTGCTGCTGTCGATTTTAATTTCTGAGGGCTGTAATGTTTGTATCAATCGGTAAAAAGCGGTTGATATTTTGAACTCAAACCGATATACTTGCGACGGTTTTTGTATCTATCATTACAACTGTCAGAATTAAAGGGGAGGTAAGGAGGTTGGCTAGAAGACGCAAGCGGAAAAGTCGCCGTCGCCAGGAAGGACGTAGAATTTTAGAGCATGTCCCTCAGTATAGTATTGAAAGTGGCGAAGATAAACCAGTCACCGCCGCGCGAAAGTTTATTCAAACCGAAGGAATCCTTCCGCCTGCTTTGCTGCTCGTGAAGCGGAACGAACACACCACAGATCGGTACTTTTGGGCGGAAAAGGGGCTATTTGGTGCCCAATATGTTGAAGAAAATCATTTTCTGTTTCCTAGCCTTAGGATAATCGACAATCCTGTGGAAAAGCCTACCCTCGCCGCTGTTCGTAGCAGCTGAAGTTTTAGGCATTAAACGTGAAAACTCGGTTATAGGGGCGGTTTGCGAACCGCCCCTATTGTTTTATAGGAGGAATTTTGAATCTTTCCTTCTAATTAAAATTCTTTTGGGTTCACAAACTGACCAGGTTTTGGAATTTTTTAAGGTTTTCAGCGAGAGAGTTGTCATTCGCAAGGCTTTAATTGGAGTTCCTGTTGCAATTGAGCCAATTCATCACGATGGGCGATGACAGTTATTAAACTTCTGGTCTCTTTTTCGACACCTGCAAATGTTTCCACCTTCAGGGAAACTTGTTCGCTGCGTCCAGCTTTTTTCCAGTAAAAAACGCCAGCGGCTGGTGAAAGGAGAACCAAACCTAGAAAGATTTTAGCGAATGGGGGAAATAAAATTGCTAAAACTAACGCCAAACAAAGAAAGCCACAAAAAGCTAATAAGCTCAGAAAAATTGCCAAAAACCAGCTGGGGCGGACAAAGCCTTGGAATGTAACTTGATTTTGCTTTGCATCCACCGCCGCAATCCGGTAAGCACGCCGATCGAAATATTGTTGCAATTGAATTAAAATTGATTCTTCTGGTTGCTCCGCAATCAGTTTCACTTGTTGCGTTCGATCCTTAGCGGAGGCTCGAATAAAGAAAAATAGACCGACTGCTAACAACAGTGTTAGCAGAAATGTTGAAAAGAGAATTGTCGTATTCACGAATTTCTAGATAGGGCAATGGAAAATAGGCTCTTGTCCAAGAGATACAAGATCGCCTATAACCTATAGCCTATCGCAAGAGAGCTTCTTTGGGATTGGCTCAGATGGCTTGAGATTCTCTCATTGTGTATTCATCCCAAAGGCGAGCCAGGTCATGAGCCTGTTCCAGACACTCTGGGCGAATTTGATACATTCGACGAGGTCTTCCTCTCCCCTCCACTTTTTTCCAATACCCTGTGATAGCGGCTTGGTCTTCCAGAAATTTTAAGGCGCTGTATAAGACGGTATCAGAAAGCCGATAGGTAGGATATTCACTCTCTAGTCGCCCGATGAGTTCGGTTCCATAGGATTCTCCACTCATCAAAACTGAAAGGACATAACACACCGCTAGTTCCTTGTTGAGATAAGTGGGAGGAGGGTCTTGAAAAAACTGATAAATATCCTCAAATTTCATCTGCATAATTCACTGAACTCCCAGCCAAATAAATTGGATTAGGATCGATTTCCCCAATCTAACGATGCCTTTATCAATCAGAAAACACACCCCAAACAAGGCTGCTATCACTGGTGTATTAAGACCGCGAACGATCAAAAGCAGCGCGTGATGTCAGCTGGCAAAATGACAGAACGATACCATCAATTTTAGACACTCAATTCTGGGTTGGCCTGCCAGACTTCACGGATGATTTTGCCATCCTTATCAAATTGCACCTGGTAGGAAAGCGACAAAACAACAGGGGTTCCGTGCTTGGACTTGGCATAGATCGTGATGACTGCTTCGACAGCGCGATCGCGTTGCTGTTGTTTTACAACCTGGAAATCTTGAATCTTGTACTTCGAGAAGAATTCTTCCCAGGCTGGGTAGATGGATTTCCCCTGATAGACTTCGTCCAGAACGCCATAGGAGCGCATTAAAATGGCATTGTCACTGTATTGCGTGACTGTTCGCTCCGGGTTTTCCGTAGCGATCGCTGCCCAATGTTTTTGCGCTACCGAAAGCGGTTTCGGTATCACCGTCCTTTGATAGGCTGCCAAACTACCTACCAAAGCAACTGCATAAGCGACGGAGAGTAAATGCTTCCTGAGATTTGGTTGCAGGAATTTCATCATGCTGCTTCCACTTCGAGAGGGCTGCTCTGGAAATGGCAGGCCGTCATCAAAGCCAAGTAAATTAGAAGCCTGCTCTCGAAAGAAAGACGGCTCCATTGGGTTAAAAGTTCTCCAGAGGTTAAACATCTTTGAATTTTGCTGCCCCATTGCCTCAAACTGGTGGTTAGGAAGATTACCGTATAAATTTGGGATTGCATTACTTGTTCAACAAAACGCTCTGTTTATAGATAAATCCGGAATTAAACCGATTTAAAATCAATTTATGCGAGAACAGTTCGATTCATCTCCCGTTCCTTCAGCTCTACAGCGAATCGCTGGCTCTTTTCGGATCGCTGGCTGGGCTGGCTTCTGGGTTCAGTTAGTCCTAGCCGTTGTTTCGAGCATAATTTTCTTGTTTGCCATCCCTGCTGCCCAGCCGCGTGCCAGTGGCGCTGCCGCTGCTAGCCCAGGGACAGGTGGCAGTATCTTTTTTGCAGTTTGCGGTCTTTTAGTGCTGTATTTCAGTGTTTATCAAGCTTGGCGTTACACCCGTTTGGGCATACAGCTAAAAGATTCTAATCCCAACCTCCGCCCGAAAAAGGCAGATACGATTAAAGTTTTAAGGTTTGGATTACTCGTTAGTTTAGGGGGCTTATTATTGGCAGTTCTGGGCGCAGAAGCGATTACCGGCACTCTGCTGGCAAAGTCGCTGGCTCAGGCTCAAGGTGGGGTAGCCATCTACGATCCCCAATTTATTAATCGGTTGATTCAACCTTTAGATATTTTTGTGGTGCTGGCGAATACACATACAATTACCGCTCATTTTGCCGGGATTGTTGTTTCCTTGTGGTTGTATAGTCGCATCAACCGACAGTAATGGAGGCAAAGGGTCGAATTGCGGCATCAGCAAGTAAAGAAGGCTGAGAGCGCATACAGACTCTCGGCTGTATCATCGCGATCGCGCGATCGCAGTGTATTCTGATTAATTGGCAAAAAAAGCTGGAAAAAATCTGTGCTAGACCTCAAGCAGATACGGGAAAATTCAGAAGGTGTACAAGAGCGCCTGAATCGTCGCGGGATCGGGCAATATGACCTACAGCCGATTTTGCAGCGCGACCAGCAGCAACGAGAACTAGAAGCAAAGCGAAGTCAGCTCCAAGCTCGTGGAAACGAAATCGGCAAATTAGTCGGTCAAAAAATTAAATCGGGGAGCGATCCCAACGGCTCAGAAATCCAAGCATTGCGGGAAGAAGGCAACCAAATCAAAAACCAGATTGCCGAACTTGAACCCCAGGAAAGAACCCTGAAAGCCGAGTTAGAAGCGCTCTTGTTATCGTTTCCTAACTTACCCAGTGAGTCCACACCTATTGGTAAAAGTGAAGAAGAGAATGTAGAAGTCCGCCGCTGGGGGGATGAATACTTGCCTCAAAACTCCGAAATTCTTCCCCATTGGGAAATTGGCGAACAACTAGGAATTCTTAACTTTGAGCGCTCGGCTAAAGTTGCACAAAGTCGTTTTGTCACGCTAATTGGTGCTGGTGCTGCCTTAGAAAGAGCTTTAATTAGCTTCATGCTCGACCAGCAAATCGCTGCTGGATACGTAGAAGTCATTCCCCCCTTTCTAATCAACAGCGAATCGCTCACCGCCACAAGTCAGCTGCCCAAATTTGCCGACGAAAGCTTTAAATGCGCTCAAGATGACTTGTGGCTCGCTCCCACGGCTGAAGTGCCGGTGACGAATCTCTATCGAGACGAAATCTTGGAGGCGTCGCAGCTGCCTATCTATCACTGTGCCTATACTCCCTGTTTTCGCCGGGAAGCAGGTAGCTACGGACGAGACACGCGAGGGCTAATTCGACTGCACCAGTTTAATAAAGTCGAGTTGGTAAAACTTGTCCATCCCAATCATTCAGCCGCAGAGCATGAATCGTTGGTACAAAATGCCGAGGCAATTTTGCAGGCATTGAAGTTGCCTTATCGCGTCCTTGAGTTATGCACTGGGGATTTAGGGTTTGGGGCAGCAAGGTGCTATGACCTAGAGGTATGGCTGCCGTCTGCTGAGAAATACCGCGAGATTTCTAGCTGCTCTAACTTCATGGATTTTCAGGCTCGACGCGGCAGCATTCGTTTCAAAGAAGCTGGAAAAAAAGGAACCCAATTTGTCCACACGCTGAACGGTTCCGGATTGGCAATTGGGCGCACGATGGCAGCGATTCTGGAGAACTATCAACAACCCGATGGCACCATCAAGATACCAGAAGCGCTGCAACCTTACCTAGGACGAGAAGTGCTAGGGCAAAAATGAAGGATGTCGGGCTTTGCCCTTCCCGAAGGGTGGCATGAAAGACGAGAGATCAATCTTTATCTTTCTAAATTCGCGGCCTAAATTCGCAGCTCGGGGCGGGAAAACCCCGCCCCAGCTCTCAGCGCACCCGACTCACAGTGCAACGATCAAAGAGAATCAGATGCGTTGCGTTCAACTGCTGACTCTGGAGAAATCGCCAGGTTCGGCGAAACTGGCAGTGCTTGAGTTGTTACTGTATGAACCGCATTATTACCGTAGGATGCGCCACCGGCATTCCCTTTGAGCTGCTGCATCAAGCTTGCCATCTCAAGAGCATTCATCGCATAGCCCCAGCCGTTGTTACTCTTGATGCCAGCTCTTTCCAAGGCTTGTTGCATCGTATCTACTGTCAAAATGCCAAAAATGATCGGCACACCCGTTTGAAACCCAGCATTGGCAATCCCCTTGGAGACTTCCGAGGCGACATAATCAAAGTGGGGAGTTTGACCCCGAATGACTGCACCCAGGCAAATTACAGCATCATATCGGCGCGTGAGGGCCAACTGGTGAGCCACCAAAGGCACCTCAAAACTCCCAGGAACCCAAGCATAGTCCACTTGAGTGCCTTGAGGATTGACATCGATGCCGTGGCGTTTCAGACAATCTTGACACCCCTCCAATAGTTTAGTCGTCACCAAATCGTTGAAGCGACCGATGACGATCGCAAACCGTAGGGGTTGAGTCTGAGTAAACGTTCCCTCGAAAACTGCCATGATTTTAGATATAAGAAGCTTTTTGTCAGTTGTTTTGAGTCATCAGTCATTTGTCTTTAGTCCTGAGTCGGGTGCAGTGGACTGATGACCATCGAACCCTGACCGATGACTGACTCTGACTATCCTTAAACTACCAAATAGCTTAGGGCACCTGTCAGAAATACCAGAGCAATCCAAACTCCAGATCCTAAAAGAAGGAGGCGCTTAGACTGATCCCAGTTCTGAGGAGTGGCATAGGCAACTGGAACCCCAATGACCATGACGAATGATAAAAAGACTAAAGCACCTAGTACCAACTGAAATAAAATTGTCATTTTCTCTTCTCCCAAGACAGCAATGGGCTGGATAGAAATAGTTCAGCCGCAATTCTATACAGTAGTACCGTATCAAAAATCGACACTCATTGGTCATTCGTCATGGGTCATTGGTTATGGGTTATGGGCAAAGGACTAATGACTAAGGACTCATAATGATGAATGTGATTTTGTGCCATACAACAGCGGACTTTGACACCTTGGGTGCAGCGGTGGGGCTAACCCGTCTCCAGCCGGGATCTAGGGTCGTGCTGACCGGCGGTTGCCATCCAGCGGTGCGGGATTTTTTGGCGTTGCACCGAGATGAGTATGCGCTGATTGAGCGTCGCGCTGTGAACCCAGAGCAGATTCGGTCGATTGCTGTTGTGGATACTCAAAAACGCGATCGCGTGGGAAAGGCATCCCAATGGCTGGATTTGCCTGATTTATTGGAAGTTGTCGTTTACGACCATCATCCAGACGGGGAAGGAGATATCCCCGCTACCCGCACCCAAGTTGAGCCAGTCGGAGCAACCACCACTCTGATTGCCGAGCAGCTCCAGCAAGAAGGCATCCAGTTGACGCCTTCTGAGGCAACTGTGATGGCGTTGGGAATCCACGTCGATACCGGATCGTTAACTTATGAAGGGGCGACGGCAAGAGATGCGATCGCGTTGGCTTGGTTAATGGAACAAGGGGCAAGCTTGCGCTTAATTGCCGATTATGTTGAGCCAGGTTTATCGCCTCAATTGCAGGAACTGTTGACAGAAGCGCTGGACCATTTACAAAGAGCGACAACGTGCGGCTATACCGTTTCTTGGGTGCTGCTCAAAACCTCTGACTACGTTCCCGGCTTGTCAACGCTTGCGACTCGACTTCTGGATCTGGGCGAAAGCGATGCTTTGCTACTCGCTACGGCGTATCCAGTGGGGGATGGAGGTGAAGAGCGATTTACGGTCATTGGGCGATCGCGTATTGAAGGCACCAATCTCAATGAATTGTTTCACCCGCTGGGTGGCGGGGGGCATTCCCAGGCGGCGTCGGTGACACTGCGCGGCGTGGATACCCAGGCAACTCTCGATCGGCTCGTCAGTCAGTTAAAAGACCAAATTCCCCAGCCACTGACAGCACGAGAACTGATGTCATCCCCAGTGCGGACGATTCGCCCGGACACGACAATTGAGCAAGCCCAGAGAATTTTATTACGTTATGGGCATTCTGGTCTTTCGGTCGTGAATTCCGAAGACCAACTGGTGGGGATTGTTTCCCGGCGGGATATCGATCTGGCATTGCATCATGGCTTTAGTCATGCGCCGGTAAAAGGCTACATGGCTAACAATCTGAAGACGATTACTCCGGATACGTCCTTGCCAGAGATTGAATCGATTATGGTGACTTACGATATCGGGCGGTTGCCGGTATTGCAAGATGGGCAACTTGTCGGAATGGTGACGCGCACCGATGTTTTGCGGCAGTTGCATCAGGGAAGAGGGAATGGAGGATATGTTACAGATGACGAGAGAAAAAATCCCCTTCCCAATTCCCGATTATCAATTCCAAATGCTCATCAAACCCTAACCGATATTTTGCGCGATCGCCTTGCTCCTCCCTTGTGGGAATTCCTCACTAGAGCCTCCCAGCAGGCAGAACAACGCGGCTGGCATCTCTATTTGGTCGGCGGAGGGGTGCGGGATTTACTGCTCGCCAATCCCCATGAAACCCTGATGCTTTCAGATATTGACTTGGTAGTAGATGGCTTTCACCGCTCGGCGGATGTCGGAGCTGGGGTAGAACTAGCGAAAGCACTTCAACAAACCTATCCAAATGCTCGTCTGGAAGTTCACGGTCAATTTCAAACAGCCGCGCTACTGTGGCACAATGACCCAGTTTTAGACTCTCTTTGGGTAGATATTGCGACGGCTCGAACTGAGTTTTATCCTTACCCAGCCGCGAATCCAGAAGTTGAAGCGAGTTCAATTCGCCAAGATTTGTATCGGCGGGATTTCACCATTAACGCCTTGGCGATGCGACTGACGCCACCCCGGGCGGGTGAATTATTAGATTTCTTTGGCGGAATGTTAGATTTGCGATCGCGCCAAATCCGCGTCCTCCATGCCAATAGCTTTATCGAAGATCCCACGCGCATTTATCGCGCCGTGCGGTTTGCAGTGCGCCTGGGATTTCAGATTGAGCCACAGACGGAAGGATATATCCGCTATGCGCTAGAGAGTGGAATTTACGAGCGCTCGCTCTCTGAAAATAGCAAAGCCCCAGCGCTACAAACACGGCTGAAAGCAGAACTCAAATACATCCTCCAAGCGCCCTACTGGAAACCCGCGTTGCAGTTACTTGCCGATCTGGGGGCGTTGCGGTGCCTCCATCCCACGCTAGAGTTAGATGAGCCATTATGGAAGCAGGTGCGTTTACTAGATCGGTGTCTGCGCCGATTTGATCCCCAGAAAACCCTCGATCATTGGCAGATGCGGCTAGAAATTTTAATTGCCTACCTCGCTGGCGAATATCGCGCGAAAGTGGCAATCAATCTGCAATTACCGACAGACAGTATCGAACGATTAGAGCAACTCGATCGGGATCGAGCGGATGTGGTGAAATTTTTGCCCGAATGTCACCGACCGAGTCAAATTGTCGTGTTGCTGAGACGGTACGAATTGCCTACGTTGATTTTGATTGCTGTCAAAAATTCGCGTCTGATTCGGCGGCTAATTTGGCGATATCTCACTATCTGGGCGAATATTCAACCGATATTAAACGGCAATGATTTGAAAACCCTCGGCTACAAACCGGGGCGTGAATTTAAACCCATGTTAGATCGTCTGTTGGCAGCAACGCTGGATGGAGAAATCCGCGATCGCGCTGATGCTGAAAAATTTTTGGCAGAGTATTATCCACTTTGAAGCGGCTAAGAGTCAAATCCAGGAGCGGAAACACCCGCCCTAAGCAAGCCCGGTAATCAACCGCCGCTTCCCTCCCTCCTGAGACTCAAAATTCGTACCAAGACGGTAGCATAGTTGGGAAAACTGTAACAAATCTTTAATGAACTTAACGGCTGGAGCAGTCCTGAAGAACGGCAAATACGTCCTCGACGCCCCACTGGGTCAAGGTATCTTTGGGATCACCTACCGGGCGACTCATACTCAATCGGGGAAAGCGGTCGTCGTCAAAACCCTCAACGACAGTCTGAGGACTCATCCCGATTTTGAGCGGTTTGGGCAGCAATTTCTCACCCAGGCACGTCGCCTCGCTCGCTGCAAGCATCCTCACCTGGTTCGGGTTCTCGACTTGTTTGAGGAATCTCGGCGATGTTTCATCGTCATGGAGTTCCTACCGGGGCAGACCCTAGCTGAATCGCTGCCAGCGGGTCAGATTTTGCCAGAAGCCCAAGCCCTTGGCTATATTCATCAAATTGGCAGTGCCTTAACGGTGATTCACAAGGCAGGGTTACTGCACCGAGATGTCAAACCCCAAAACATCATCCGGCGTCAAGGAACTGATGATGTCGTGCTGATTGACGTTGGTTTTTGTGATGAATTGACGCCGGGAGTGACGCAAACCCAAGCCAGTTTACTAAATCCCGGATATGCGCCAATCGAACAATATTTTTCCCAGGCAAAACTCACCCCAGCGACAGATGTCTATGCTTTAGCAGCAAGTTTGTATTGCTTGCTGACGGGTCAACCGCCGGTTCCAGCACCGCTACGCGATCGCATCCCTCTGTCAAATTTACGGGAAATTCAACCCAAACTCAGCCCGACTGCGATCGCTGCCATTTTGTGTGGCTTAGAAATCAAAGCCGAGAAGCGTCCCCAAAAAGTAGAAGATTGGCTCTCCCTGTTGCCAGCTAGCAAGGCTCCACAGGCTCCCCGCGCGACCCAAACGGCTCGTCGCCCTGTAATCCCCAAATCTCAGCCTGCCCCCCAAAAGCCGCAACCAGCCAGCAACACGAAACCGAAGATATCGCTTGCTAGCGGAGTGAACTGGAATCTTAGCCAGGATGTGAAGCGACCGGGCAAAACCCGCCCCTACAAAACTCGACTAGCCAAAGTGAGTGCTGCCCCGAAACAACTCAAAACAGCGATACGGGCAAACTTCCCGATTGCCTTTGCCAAACTGAAAATCTCGCTAGAGAGTTTCAAGATTCCAGAGACGATGAATCGCGTCTCTACAAAGCTTGGCTCGTCAGCGAACCTTCCTAGCTTACAAAACTTAAAGTTTCCTAAACTGACACTAGGCAGAGGGCTGATGATGACCGCTGCGATCGCTACCTGTACGGGTGCTGGATTCGGCTTGGCAGTTCGCTTGAACGGAGCAATGGGACCGGGATCTTCTATCCTGCATACCGAACAATCCTTTCCACCCCGCGACGACTGGCCCATCTCAGACACCCCCGATCCCACGTCCAACGCTAACCTGCTATCACCCCCCGCTGCTGTTGTCGCACCCGTACCACCTTCCTCAGGTACACTGCCAAAGCCTAAGCTGTAACCTAGGCTGTATGTAGTATCGAGAGCAAGCAAGTTATAATTTGTTTCGGACGCACAAATAGATTTTTTCATGACGAATCCTGTAGTTCATGCCTTTTTTGTCGGCAGAGCGGTTGCAGAAGCTCTCAATGAACAGGTAGAAAACGCCGTCACCAATGCTCTCTCAGAACTCGGCAAATTTGATGCTGAACAACGAGAGTCTTTGCGGCACTTCACCTCACGAGTAACCGAACGCTCTAACGCCCAAGCTGAAACGGTGATGCGGGGGCGAACCACTACCAGCATTGTGCCTCAAGGCACCCAAACAACAGATTTGCAAGCGACGATTGATGAACTTCGGGCAGAAGTCGCTCGCTTTCGCGCCGAATTACAACGCTATCGCAGCAGCTCAGTATAAATCCTGAGAGCGCAGCGCTCTGTTCGCGTGCTGAGGGGGAATTCAGTTAAAAGTTCAGTTGTGAGTTGTTAGTTATCCAAAACTCACACACTCAACTGCGATCGCGCCAACTACTTGAAAAAACAGACTTAGGAATCCGAGTGTCAGCCTATCCTAATGACTCTAAACTGAAGCGATACGCGGCTAGCACGCCGAGTGCCCAGCGTGCCGCTGATAAAGCCCGTAAGGATAAGGCTTATCGGTGGAACCGTGAAAGTTACTCCCATCAACGGCGCTTCGTAGATATTTGGGGGTTTGTTTTAACCTTATTGTTTAAGCTCTGGCGCTACAACAAATCTTGGAGCTATCCGGGCGGAGTTACAGAGGAAAAACAAGCCCACAGACGCAGAGCACAAGCGATTTGGATTCGAGAGACGTTCTTAGACCTAGGGCCGACTTTTATTAAAGTTGGGCAGCTGTTCTCCACCCGTGCCGATTTATTCCCTGTGGAGTATGTGGAGGAACTTTCTAAGCTGCAAGACAAAGTGCCTGCTTTTAGCTACGAACAAGCTGAGGTGTTGATTGAGAAGGACTTCAGCAAGAAAGTTTCGCAGCTTTACCGCACTTTTGACCCGATTCCCCTGGCGGCTGCTAGCTTGGGACAGGTACATAAAGCAACTCTCCACAGCGGCGAAGAAGTCGTGGTCAAGGTACAACGACCCGGACTGCGGCAGCTGTTTACGGTTGATTTGCAAATTCTTAGAGGAATTGCCCGTTTCTTTCAAAACCATCCCGACTGGGGTCGGGGTCGTGACTGGCTGGGAATCTATGAGGAGTGCAGCCGAATTCTTTGGGAAGAAATTGATTACCTGAATGAAGGCAGCAATGCCGATACGTTTCGCCGCAACTTCCGCGCCTATGATTGGGTAAAAGTGCCGCGTGTCTACTGGCGATATACGTCGCCACGGGTTGTCACTCTTGAGTACATTCCGGGCATCAAAATTAGTCACTATGAAGCGCTAGAAGCAGCAGGGCTAGATCGAAAGGAACTGGCTCATCTGGGTGCTAAAGCTTACCTGCAACAATTGCTCAACGATGGCTTCTTCCACGCCGACCCGCATCCTGGCAATATCGCAGTCAGTCCCGAAGGTGCCCTAATTTTCTATGATTTCGGCATGATGGGGCGGATTAAGTCCAACATTCGCGAGCAACTAATGGAAACGCTGTTTGGCATTGCCCAAAAAGATGGCGACCGAGTGATGCATTCGCTCGTCGAAATGGGAGCGCTGGCAGCGGTTGATGATATGGGACCCGTACGGCGATCGATTCAGTATATGCTGGATCACTTTATGGACAAGCCGTTTGAAAACCAATCGGTGAGTCAGATTAGTGAAGACCTTTATGAAATTGCTTACGACCAACCTTTTCGGTTTCCGGCGACTTTTACCTTTGTGATGCGAGCCTTCTCAACTTTAGAAGGGGTTGGAAAAGGCTTAGACCCGGAATTTAACTTTATGGAGGTTGCAAAACCCTTTGCAATGCAGCTTATGGCAGATAGTAATGGCAGTAATAGTAGTAGTAGCTTCTTGAATGAATTAGGACGGCAAGCGGCTCAAGTTAGCAGTACGGCTTTGAGTTTGCCCAGGCGGATTGAGGATACGATTGAGAAATTAGAGCAGGGCGACCTGCGAATTCGAGTGCGCTCTATTGAGAGCGATCGCATTCTTCGGCGAATGAGCAGTATTCAGTTAGGAACCAACTATACTTTGCTCATCAGTGCCTTCACTCTGTCAGCCACCATCCTCTTCGTTCAGGGTTATGTCGGGTTGGCAGTCGTGGTTGCTCTGGGGGCATCTGCCATCGCGTTTGTCCTCATTCGCTTGCTCATGCGCCTCGACCGATTTGATCGGATGTTTTGATTCGGGTAAAGTAAAGTTGCTGTTGCCAGCAGACAATATATGATTCCTCGCTCCACGGGCCTCTCTGATGCGGGACTTCTTCGTTCCGTCAACCAAGATGACTACCATATCGACCCTGATGGGCGATTTTTTATAGTTGCTGATGGCATGGGAGGACATGCAGGAGGCCAGGAGGCAAGCCAAATCGCCACTCAGGCTATCTACACCTATCTAGATGAGCATTGGCATTCCGACGAGACTTGCCCAGCGTTATTAGAAAAAGCCTTCTTGGATGCAAATCAGGCGATTTTACAAGATCAAGCGAATCATCCAGAACGCTCAGATATGGGCACGACAGGCGTTGTAGTGATGTTTCGCCAACAGCAGCCTTGGGTCGCTCATGTGGGGGACTCTCGCCTTTATCGAATGCGAGGGGCAACTCTAGAGCAAATCACTGAGGATCATACTTGGGTGGCACGGGCGATGAAAGCCGGGGAGCTGACTTCCGAACAAGCTAAAATGCACCCGTGGCGTCACGTATTGTCTCAGTGTCTGGGTCGTAAAGATTTGCGTTTGATTGAGATCCAACCGCTGGATGTGCAAGCAGGCGACAGGCTGCTGCTGTGTAGCGATGGACTCACAGAAGAACTCTCGGATCAGTTGATTGCAACTCACCTCAAGGTTACTTCCTTGGAAAAGGCAGCCGACGCCCTTGTCGAGTCCGCTAAAGATAAAGGGGGCAGAGACAATATTACAGTGGTGCTGGTAGCGATTGAGGGGGGCGACTGAGCAGGAATAGCGGTGAGGTGATTCCCCGCGATAAAAAAACCCACACTACCATCGCCTGCGGCTCCCTGCCCCTAATCCCCGTTGACGGGGATTAGCTGTCTCATTCCGTTGAGCGCTTGATAACTCGTTCGCGGAAAAGGGAATAAGATCCTGGGTTTTTCAAATTTTTCCTTAATTAAATGAAATCCCTCTAGGTTAGACAAAACGTTAAGGGAATCAGATTCACAACTGAGCGATCGCATTTTAGACTTTAGACTTTAAACAGTCCTAGTAGCAATCCTTTATAGTCCCTTGAGACGTCTTCTTTTTCTCACGGAACGATTTCCCCCAGATATTGGCGGGTTAGCGAGTAGCGCCGGACGCATCGCCGCCGCCCTCTGCCAGTTGGGTATTGAAGTAGACGTGGTGGCGTGGAGTCGTTACTTGCAACCGGGAGAAGTCCGGAGTTCAGATGTTGCCAGAGGGGGAGCAACCGGGCACGCTGAAAGTCAAGATTTCCAAATCGTCAAACATCTCAAAGTCCATCGGGTGGGGCTATATCGCCACTGGGATATGACGATGCCTCATACGCTTAACGTCCTCGACTGGCTGCATCAGTGCCGTGGATACGATGCTGTTTGGGGGCACTATGTCTTCCCCAGTGGGTTCTTAGCCACTTGGTTTGCGGCGACAAATGGGCTTCCTAGCACGGTAAGCGCCCGTGGGAATGATATCGATCGAGCCATGTTTCCACCGGGGGATTTTGCGCGACTGCAATGGACGTTGTTAAATGCCGGTTTGATTACGGCGGTGAGTGCTGATATGGCACGAAAGATTCAGCTACTCGCCCAGCGGGATGATGTGATGGTTTTGAAAAATGGCGTCAATGAGCGGGTATTTTCGCCCCCCATTATCGGCGCAACTCATGAATCATCCCTTCTGAGAGCATCTTTAGGGATTGCTCCTGATGAAGCGGTACTGGGATTTTCCGGAGAATTACGAGAAAAGAAGGGGCAGCAGTTTCTTCTGAATGCCTTAACCACAGTCCGCGCCCAACGTCCTGCGTGTTTGTTAATTATCGGGGAAGTGCGGGCGTCTCAAGAAGCAGCACTACAACTGTATGCGACTCAGCATCCAGAAGACGCCAAGCGGGTGATTATTACCGGACATTTAGCGAGTCCTGCGGCGGTAGCGGGGCATCTGCGGCTGTGTGATGTCTATCTGCAACCTTCTGTATGGGAGGGGATGCCGAATGCGCTGCTAGAAGCGATCGCCTGTGGTTGTTGCTGTATTGCCAGCGATGCCGGTGGAATTCCAGAGGTGATTGAGCATGGGAAAAGTGGATTTTTGCTTCCTCGTTCCCAGTTACATCGACTGGGTGAGGCGGTGCTGGAGTGTTTAGATTTAGAGCCAAGTGCTAGGCGTCAGATTGGGATGGCAGGGCGCGATCGCATTCTCGCTGAATTTTCTCTAAAACATGAAAATCAGCGGCTTCAAACTGTTATCGATCGTTTAATCCCAATTTCCTCATAAGCTGCCACCAAAGCATCACCCGCGTGTTTCCACGTGTAATAATTTTCGATCTGCTGACGGGCATTCCTCGCCAAATTTCTTGCCAATTCTGGTTCTGTTTTCAACCTCAGTAAAGCATCTTTAATTGCCTTTGCAGAACCCGGTTTCACGAGTAGAAAATGCACCCCATCCTCACCCAATTCTCTCGCTACTGGTAAATCGCTAGCAATCACTGGCGTACCTGTCGCCATTCCTTCCAAAATCTTTAAAGGACAACAACCCTGAACCAGATTTCGGTCATTGGGCGTCAACGGAGCCAAAATTACATCAGATGCATGAATTTTTTGGACGAGTTCCGCTTGCGATACAGGGTCTAGAATCGTGAGAGACTCTGCTACCCCTAATTTTGAAGCTAGCTGTTTTAAGGCTAAAATCTGAAATTCACGAGCTTGTCCAATGACTGTTAATTGAGTAGGAAAATCCCGGTCAGCAAGTGCCAGTGCTTCAACAGCAAGATTAATCCCTTGCCAAGGGGAAAATGTCCCAAAATATAACACCTGAAATCGAGGCTGAGTCTTTATTGCATCATTTTCAATCTGTAGGGGTGGCGTTTCCTTGTCCTGATAGGGAAGATTTGGATACTCGGCATCCCTAAATTTTGAAGGACGATAAGTAAATATATCTAAATCAACTCCATTGGGAATGACGCGGATTTTTGAGCCGGGAACCCCTCTTGTTTGGAGATAGTCTCTGGTTACGGAACTAGGCGTTAAAATTAAATCTGATGCTTCTAAACAAATTTTTTCTTGCGCCTTTAATTTGTGCAATAATTCCCGATCTTCTGCCACTGCTGGATAGCGATATTTGAGTTCAATGGATGGCAATCCATTAACTTCAAAAATTAAATACTTACATAATTTTTCTTTGCTCAGGGCAATGGGAAATCCTTCATAAATAGAACGGATATGCACTGTCTCAAACCACTGATTCTGCCACCAATTGCCCAGCATCGCGCGAAAATAAATCACTCGATTAATTAACGTATCTCCTAGCGCAGGTAACATGGATTGGATAACATGAGGTGATTCCCTCTGATTTACTGCGTAGGCTGTCGGGGAAACTGTCACTAGCTGAATGTCGCCAAAAGCATCTGCCAAAGCTTGAGTAAAAGCAGAAATATGAATTGCGGCTCCCTTGGGCGCTGGTACGGTATCAAAAGAAACGTAAACTATTCTAGAATCGTTCATCAACTAAACTATGACTCAATTTTGCCCTAAGATTCTAACTTTTTGTAACGATAATTACCACTTCCGAGAACGTATCTGTTATCAAAGCGTTTGAGTGTGATTTTAGGTAAGCGAGCGCTACCTTCCGTAATCCCCGATTCATTGATATTGAATTTTTATTACAAATGTCAATAAATTTAGAAACCTTTCGCAAATCTCTGACTTATTCGGTGACGGCTGCTGTTTCTGACATTGTCAAAGACTTAAGGGAAATGGCAACCCTAGATAGAGCCTCGGAGGCAAAGCAAACAGAGTTTGGAAGTTTAGCAACCAAATGTGTTATTGGTGCGATTACTTCAATTGTTATAGCGTTCATTTTAATGATAGTTGTAGGAGAGATGGGAGATGGGATTCAATTATTTGGATATATTGTAACTGTTTTATTATTGTTTGTTGGATTAGGATGTACGATCGTAGCGATTTATGCAGGAATAAGGAGGAGTAAATATAGCCGATTAAATTTACCAAATCATCGCTATGCATTAACGGAAAAAATTTTGGAAATGCTGGAGCGAGATATGGATAAGGAAGCTAAGGTCAGTGTTCATTTAGATCTCAGTCCAGCCCATCAAAAATCTAAGCAGATTAAAACAGTTGCCCATCCCTCGAAATCAGGATTTAAAATAGATATTTTCCAAGATGATTGGCTAAAAATGGAAGGACAATTTTTAGATAAAACTCGTTTTGTATTAACAACTTCTGAGCTAAATCAGACCGCTTATGGATGGAAAACTTCTAGAAGCGGCAAATCAAAATACAAAACGAAATCGAAAGCCAAGGGATTAGATATCAGTCTGGATTTAACTTATCCGCAACGACGGTACGGGGCAATCAAAGTTCTGAACAATGAAGCTGTGAATGCAGTAAAAATTCCAAAACTGACTAAGGTAAAACGGATGAGAGTGACGGATAAGGGAATAAACTTAGTCGTGAAAATGCCACCTTCGATGCCTTGGAACGAAGAAACATTATATCAAACTATCACGATGATGTTTCTCAGCCTGTATCAAGTTCTAAATTTAGCTCGGATGTTATCTAAGGCAAAGTAAGTAAAAGTAAAAACATATTTAGTTTGTTTGCAAAAATCCGGAACATTAATTATGCAAACTGTTACTAAATAAAGAAAGGATTTTGGTGGAAACTTGAACAATGAATAACATGAACAGAACATTTTTCTCCGGCTTAGCTTTGGCAGCGGTAATACTGCTAGCTTCTTGTAGTAATTCTGTTAAGCAGGCACCAGAAGTATCTACAACATCTAACCCGCAAACATCTCCAATTGCTCAAAATAATTCGTCAGCGGTGACGACTAATACAGAGAAGATAAAATTTAAACAAGAGGGGGGTGCGGAAGATTTTGCCCTGAAACCAGAGGCGGATGGGGCAAAATTGCTTGATGGAAAGGACAAAGAATTAGCTCGATTTAATGTTGATGGTGGGGGAAAAGTAAAAATCAAGAATCCGGCCGATCAAGTTTTAGGCTACGTTGTAAAAAGAGAGGGTTACTGGAAGATTGAGAATGCAGATCAAACAAAAGAATTGTATGTTTTGCGAAGACAGAATGATGGAGATTACAAGTTAGAAGATGCGACAGATAAAGAAATTTACAGAATTAAAGCGCGAGATTACGGTTTTGAGGTTGAGTCACCGGATAAACAGTCGCTTTACAAGGTGAAAGTAAAGAATGGTAAAACTTCTCTGATCAATGCAGCCGATAAACCAGTTTTTTCTACAAAATCTCAGGTAAGCGCAATTGCGATCGCTAGTTTCGGATTCGACGTTTTAAGCAAAGAACAAAAAGCCGCTTTAGCTTACGCAGTTAATCGTTCGGGAGGGAAATAATCCTTGCAAATTCAACTGAGTTGGATAGATCCAGCCACCGGCGAAAGACGAGAACCCATGTTAGAAACGCCTGTCGCCTTGGGCCGAGAATTTGCCTCAATGCCCCAAGAAATTGATGGCAATCGGGTTGCTAGAATTGTGTTAGCCAACGAGCAAGTGGCTGAATATCATGCTCTAATTGATGTAGCGAATGGCGAGTTAATCGTAGTCGATCAAAATAGCAGTACTGGCACCTTAATTAACAGCGTTCGGTTGCCCAGTAGTACGCTAATAGATGGCGATCGCTTGCAAATTGGCCCCTACGAAATTCAACTCAATCCCAGCAGCAGCCAGACTACCAGTTCATCGGGAATCGGTGCAAGTGGAGAATGCGATCGCATGGTGGGATTTCTCTTCAAACGTCGCTGCGGACGCACTACAAACATTGGCTGTCCTTATTGTAGTTACCCAGATAATAACCCCTATTACTACGATTATTCCTATTACTCTGGATATGGTAACTACAATCGCGGTTATTGGGGCAGCAACTACTATGACAACCGCGATCGCTATGATTATGACCCGGAAACTGGCAATGTCGATTTCACCGAAGCAGACAATATGAGTCTAGAAGGGGAAATGGATGCCGATTTTGAGATGGATATGGGGGCAAGTTAAATTTTTAACGCAGAGGGACGCCAAAGATAACGCAGAGGCACACCAAGAAAAAACGATTCCTTAACGTACCTTTGCGTTTACCTTTGTGTTCTTTGCGTTGAAAACTCCAAAAATGTCAATTTGGTTAATTTATGCTTTGGGAGGCGGTTGGGGACATCTTACCCGTAGCTTATCTCTCGGACGAATGGCTACCCGTTACCATTACGTCAAAATTCTTACGAATACCCCTTATGCAACTTACTTGGGCGGTGAGGGTTGCGATGTGCAAATCATTGCACCTGACGCTGGTTTTGGGGCGACTTGCGAACAAGTGCGGGATGTTTTATTAAACACCCGGTACGACTGTTTAATTGTCGATACTTTTCCTCGCGGGTTGGGTGGTGAGTTGGCAGATATTTTGCCCCAGTTAAAGCACATTCCCCGAATTTTAGTTCACCGCGATATCACCCCAGCTTATATTCACCGTTTTGAGTTGCGTTCTTTTGTTAAAGAAAACTTTGATGCGGTTATTGTGCCGGGAGATGGAGAAGATTCGCCGCTAGCAGATTTACCAATTGTCTATTACACCAGTCCCTGGTTAATTCGCAATGCTGAGGAACTGCCAGATAGAAAAAAGGCGCGATCGCTACTTGGTCTTGATGCATTGTGTCATAAACCTGGCGACTGTAAGTCGCAGCTACACAAACAAACCCCACCAGCGGAGGTTAGAAAAAAGATTATCCTTGTCTGTGCCGCCGGACAAGCTTCCGAATTATCTTTCTTTGGTAAGTTATCAACTCACCTAGATGCAGCGTTTCCAGAGGCAACGGTGCGTGTCTTAGCACCCGTCTGTCCAGATGGATGTCCGCCGCAGTTCTGGGTGTCTCATTCGCCAGGAATTGAATGCCTCCCATCTGCTGATGTCGTTGTCGGCGGCGCTGGTTATAACACGGTTCATGAATGTGCTGCGGTAGGCGTCCCGTTAGTTGCTTTTGCTTTTAAGCGACTATATGACCGTCAAAAGGTTAGGGCTTTGCGATGCGCCTACTGTGTTGAAGAGATTGAGGACGCGATCACGACTGTGGCAATGCTGCAAAATCAGGTATCCAATCGCCCTGCGGATTATCCTAATGGTGCTGTAGAGGCAGTACGGCTAATTGAGAAACAATTTACCTGAACGCACAGATTTCCATTATAAAAATATACTATCAAAAAATCATTTGTACAAGCTGCTTTAGGTAATTTAAAGCCTAAAAAAGCCTTAGCAAAAGATTGTTAAATTCAATTCTTAAGCAACCAGTTCTGCTTGTTAGACAACTGAGTATAAAGCTATTAAGTATCGCTGTATACATTTATTTGATAATTCTTAAGTTAGATGAAGTTTCTGGCAATTGTAGCAAACTGGGTACTAAATAACCATAAACCATTAACAACCATGAAAACTAACGAAGCAACCAATCGTGGGGCTACCACTGAGCAAGGTGAAAGTAAACAGGAGCTTAATCAAAAAACCTCTAAGCAATTTCTTATCAGCACGACAATCGGAGTATTAACAATTCTCGTGGTTGCTGCAAGTTATTATTTCGGACTCATGGGATCTTAATGCTACTGAGGAAGGTGGATCAAATCACTTACACTCATTCCCATTCTGTAGGGGATGGCAGCGCCATCTCCCTATGCAAAATGGGAAGTTAATTAAATCCCCGTTCCTTATTCAATGGAAGCGCTTGTTGCTTCTCGTTCCAAGCTCAGCTTGGGAACGAGCAATTTAGCCGCAGCTTTCCAACTCGCTAAATCGGCAAAAGAGCGATCGCGATAAACTCCATATCGCTCCTGCTTATTGCGAATCCGAGTCGGCAGTTCCGGCAAAATTCCGAAATTAGGCGGCATTGGTTGAAAATGCTTTGATGACGCCGAACTAATAAATTCAAACAACGCCCCCATCATCGTCGTTCCTGGTAGCGTTAGCGGATCTTTGCCCAAAGCCAGCCGCGCCGCATTCGTCCCTGCCAGCCAGCCACCCGCCGCCGCTGCCGTATAGCCCTCAGTCCCCACCAATTGCCCCGCCGCTAGCAACGTGGCACGTTTGTGGAATTGCAAAGAAGGTTTTAACAGTTGGGGCGCATTAATAAACGTGTTGCGGTGCATCACACCCAGCCTCACAAACTCAGCATTTTCTAACCCTGGAATCAGCTGAAACACTCTCTTTTGTTCGCCCCAGCGCAAATTCGTCTGAAATCCGACTAGATTCCACAACTGCCCCGCCTTATCTTCTTGACGCAACTGCACCACTGCATAAGGACGTTGCGACTGATTTTCTGGAGCGCGGAAATCGCCTTTACGGGCATCAAACAATCCCACCGGCTTCAACGGGCCATAACGCATCGTATCTTCCCCCCGCTGCGCCAGTTCTTCAATCGGCAGACAAGCTTCAAAAAACTTAGCCGTTTCCCGCTCAAAGTCTTTCAGTTCCGTTTGTTCAGCCTTACAAAGTTCCTGCCTAAAGTGGAGATATTGCTCCCGATTCATCGGGCAATTGAGATATGCCGCGTCTCCCTTGTCGTAACGAGAAGCCAAGAAAGCCACATCCCGGTTAATCGATTCTCCCACCACAATCGGGCTGGCGGCATCGAAAAAGCTCATGTATTCCATGCCCGTGAACTGCTGCAAATCTTCAGCCAGATCGGGACTGGTTAGCGGGCCACTGGTGAGGACGACAATGCCTTCTGTGGGGATTTGGCGCAATTCACCGCGTCGTAACTCAATCAGGGGATGATTCGCGAGGATTTCTGTCAATTCGCGGCTAAATACGCCCCTATCCACCGCCAAGGCACCCCCAGCGGGAACCGCGTGTTCGTCGGCTTTACTAATAATCATTGAGCCGAGACGACGTAATTCTTCATGCAAAAGACCGGCTGCGCGATCGCTCGACATTGCCCCAAAGGAATTACTGCACACCAATTCTGCCAGGTGTTCGGAGTGATGGGCGGGGCTAAACCGTAACGGTCGCATTTCGTGCAGCACCACTGGCACACCCGCATTCGCAATTTGCCACGCCGCTTCCGTCCCCGCTAAACCACCACCTATCACCTGAATCGGCTGTTTTTCCATTGTTCTTATTCCTTTGCTAATGGCTAATGAGAGTGATGAGTTCCAAGAAAATTCTTGAATTCACAACTCATAACTCAGACACGATTAATCGCGTCTCCCTTAAAAATTTTTACCAATTACCAATTACCGTTTACTCAATTATTTGAATCAAACCTTCAACAACTGCGCGAGATTTCCTGGCACTGGCAATAGAATGCTCACTAAAAGCGCCAAAACTAACAATCCCCAGAGATCGCGCTTGTTGTCAAGTTCGCTTACATCATTCAGCGCCGGTTCATCAGAAACTGGCATCAAGAATAAGAATATTGCCCAAATAAACAAATCTGGCTGAACTAAAGACAATCCCAGCATCAGCAGTCTGCTAATTTGACCAATCATCGCCCCATTTCGTTGTCCAAACATGGCATGGACAATGTGACCGCCATCCAGATGTCCTACCGGCATCAACTTAAACGCTGTCCAGATAAAACCGATATAAGCCGCCACTCCCACTGGGTGAAGCTTGATTGCCATGTTTGCTGTCAGTTCAGATCCCAGCGCCCATTTACTTAGCAAAGTTAATAACAGGGAAAACCGGGGATTCAAAGAAGTGAAGTTTAAGATACTCGACTGCTCCGACACAGCAACCACATCCGAGTGGGCTAATCCCCAAAACAATAGCGGTAACGTCACCAAAAAACCAGCAACGGAACTAGCAATGCCCAAATCGAATAACGCTTTGCGACTGGGTACGGGCGATCGCCGCCCAATGAACGCTCCAAATGTGCCCAAGAAAAAAGGAACGGGGATAAAGTAAGGCAGCGTGGTGCGAATTTTGTAATATTGGGCACTCAGGTAATGACCGAGTTCGTGGATGCCTAAGATAGCCACCAATGCCAAAGCATAGGGCAGTCCTTTTAACAGCAAAGCTGGGTTAGATTGCAGTGCGGCGTTAGAAACTTCTGAAATTTCCACCCCAACTAAAGTAGTGGTAAACAAAGTTACAAGCAGCAGCCCTAAGGCTAAAGCCGGTCGTTTTAAAGGTTCGGTTTGCTGCTGTGCCTGCGAGTGAGCTTGGGGATTGGGAACCAGTGCGAAGAACGGACTCCCATTCAAACCTTCTTGAAAGACAACAAAGAAGCGATCGCCAAATAATTTCTCAATATTCTCCCGAATTGTCTGGTACGCCACCTCCGGATTCGTTCGCAACTTGCCGCGACAAATTACCGCTTGGGGTCGGTAATCGATGTTCTGGAGGTAATAGATAGACCAGGGAAAGCAATTGCGAAGATTCGTTTCTTCCGTTTTATCAATCGGACGGACAGTACTTCCTGCGTCGCTAGCAGAAACAGGCTGTACCTCAGATGGATTCTGAGCTTGTTCCGCCACCATTTCTTGCGGTTTTGGCGGCGGGGTAAAATCTCGACGCCCCCACTGAATCAGCAGCCAGTACAATATCGGGCAAATGATAAACGGGGCAATCTCCAAAGCTGGCGGCATTCGCTTATCTTCACCGTAGACCAAAATCCAGGCACTCCAAATGAATGCCGGTGTCATCATCACCATCCACAAAAGCCAGATTGGGGTTCGGGTGATGCTGGCAACACTGCGCTTCACGATGAAGTAAGTAAACAGTCCTAGTAACAGTAGGAGCAACCAGAGTTCCATGATCTAAATCTGAATTGGTCTACAGGAGAATTAACTGGCTAGCAATTAGCCATTCCAGATTGGCAATTAACGTGCCAGCCAATTGCTTAAAAGAGCAAAGTGCAAGCAGATTCTCCAGAATACAGCGCCACCATCCCGACTTATAACCCCTCGAAGGAACAGCCGCATCCAGCACGTAAAACTTTAACGGGCTATCCTTGACACCATCCTTAACACCATTTGTGCATCTCCACCCAATCGGGACACATCGGATGGAACACCCCATTCCATTGTAGAAAACCCAGGGGATATCCCGACCGATTGTTTTGAAGGTTTGCCGAAAACAAAGTCGGGAGTCGCTAGATGTCGCTAGATTTTATTTATTCTTTGCGACCGATTCTCCCTCACCCCTTCACTTTGGATTTTGGGCTAGAAGATAAACCACGAATACCGTTCCCGCATCTACCTCTGAATGGAAGCTAATCGTGCCGCCATGCATCTCCACCAACTGGCGAGTTAAAGCCAATCCCAACCCAGTCCCTTCGTGCTGCCGATGCAGAGAGCTATCAATTTGTTGAAACGCCTCAAACAAAAGATGCTGTTTCTCCATCGGAATCCCAATTCCCGTGTCTGCCACCTCAATCATCGCCTGGTTACTTTCACACTGCATCCGCAGCCATACCTCACCCCCTGGTGGTGTGAACTTTACCGCATTCGAGAGTAGATTCAGCAAGATTTGCCGCACGCGCCGTTCATCCCCCCAAAATTCATCGGCGGGAGGCAACTCAGCGAAATCCCCTGTTAGCTTCACCTGTTGGACTTGAGCCTTTTCTTGCAGCAGTTCCAAACTTTCAATCCCTACCTGACGCAGAGAAAACTGACTGAGGGTTAAAGACGCCTTACCGGATTCAATCTTAGATAAATCGAGAATATCGTTAATCAGCTGCAACAGGTGCTGTCCGCTATTGTGAATAATCTTGAGATATTCTTTCTGTTTTCCGCTCAGTTCGCCAAAATACGGTTGCATTAAAGCGGAGGACATCCCAATCACAGATGTGAGCGGTGTCCGCAATTCATGACTCATGGTTGCTAGAAACTCAGTTTTCGCCTGAGAAGCTGCATTCGCAGCAGTCAAGGCATCTTGCAACTGCTCGGTTCTCAGAGATAGCGCCTGCTTCGTCTCCACTAGCTCCGTAATTTCACGGAAAGTCCCCAAGCAAGCATAAACCTCACCATTAGAGTGCTTCAACGGCACCCTGGAAGTGTCGAAGTGGTGAATCCCATCTGGGAAAACTAGGGTTTCCTGTTCGTGTAGCGTTTCTCCCGATTCAAAAACCCGCAAATTTTGTTTGGCAAACGACTTAGCAATCAGAGGCGGGAAGCATTCTAGAATCGACCGATCCTGAACGGCATATCGGTTGTCAAACCCCATCCTTTGAGCAAAAGCATGATTGCAAAAGCGCAGACGCAGATTCTCGCGCTCGACCACAAAAATGTAGTCTGGGTGAGCATCAAAGAAACTTTCCAGCTCAGCGGTGCGTTCTCGTACCAAGGCTTCTAGGGTTTGGTTTTGCGCCTGAATTTGTTGGTAAAGGGTTGCTTGGTAGATAGCGATCGCTAGTTGGTCGGCAACGGTCGTGATAAATCTTAACTCCGACTCGTGCCAGTAACGGGGAAATTGATCCTGAGCGAAGGTTAAGCAGCCCCAAATCTTTTGCTGTCGGTGAATTGGCACCATTAACCAAGCGCCCGGATATTTTGCCGCCAAAGAGCGATTCATCGGGTCATCCACTAAGCGCGTATCGCTCACCTGGACAACCTGTAGATTTCGCAGCGTTCTGGAACAACAGTTTTTTTGATCGGGAACGATCAAGTTCATGGCTGTGAGGATATCAGCATGAGCGCGATACTCAGTCAGCGGCTTCCAACACTGCTGTTCCTCTAAATACTGAAAAATCAAACATCGATCTGCCACCAAAAGATGACCCAGTTCCAGCGTCACCGTTTCAAAGATATGGGACAGTTCTAAAGAGGCCCGGATTTGGGCAACCAGCCGATTTAATAGCGCCGCATGAGTAATTCGTTCCTCCGCTTGCTGGTAAAGCGTCGCCAGGTTGTGTCCTCGCTCTACCAATTGCAGCGCCAGATGCAGTAATTGCCGCTCTCCCGGTTGCCACTCCCGCTTCTCATCCCATTGCTCAAGCAGTAGCAAACCAACCAGTCCAGACGCACCGTGTAGAGATGCCATCTCTCGCGGCTCGATTTTCTGCGGGTGTGTATGCAACCAGGTCAAAAAGATAGATTCGGCAGCCGTTGAGCCAATGTTTCGCTCAGTTGCCCAAGGATTGCCCTGATGATGTTTGAGAAGGCACTGTTCGATGTTTGCCCATTCAGGATCGTGAGTTTGCCGAGCCGAAAGGGGGATAGATGAATCGTGGGCGATCGCACTCCACAAGGTACGCTCATCTTTGGCGCTATAGAACGCAATTAAACACCGACTAACCCCAAAAGTCTCTTGAATCAACACCGCCGAACGCTGCAAAATTACCTGCGCTCCCTGGCTTGACCAGCTAATTCGTAGCAGTTCTTGGAGTAACTTTTCTGGCTGTTGCCAACTCGGCACTACAGCCTGGGGAATGGGGGGTTGGACAAGGTGCGCCTGGATTCCCGGCTCCCTCAACAAGGCGGTTTTTATCTGAATGTCGGTTGTAGGGTTGCCGATTAAACTCGCCCCAGCACTGCTACAAGCATCTGTATCTGCTTTTTCTGGAGTCTGAGTGCTAATTTGGCTGGTTAAGATAGCACTCACCAGCGTTGATGTGAATTCGCTCTGCAAAGCTGGGAGATTGGGTTGAGGGAACCAATCGGCAATGGCTCGCTCGAAAAGAGGGGAGATTTCTGGGGTTAAGTGCAACCCGCGAGAAATTTCGGCGCAAATACTGCCCACAATCGCCGGATCGAAGCCAAAACACAGCTCGTAAGGATTGGCGTTTAGTTCAGAATTCTCAGTGGTTTTGTAGCTGTGCAACATCACATTGAAGCGATCGCCCAGTCCCAAAATTACCAACGAGGGCACCTTGCTTTGAGTCTCTGGAGTTGAGCTAAGGGTTCGAGTTAACTTCCGCAGCTTCAACGAACAAGGCAACCATCTGTGTTGATTCTCACATTTATTCTCGCAATGGGTTGCTGATGGCTTCCCCATTGCCAGATTCAAAAAACAGTTGGGTGGGGTCAGCAGCTCCGGCAAACCCAAAGCACCTGCTTTTGGGGATGCATACCCGCACCGCGCTCCTTTTGATTGTCTCTCCGGGCACAGGTCGCTCGGAGTAAAGTCAGACTTACCCCCGGCGATGAGTACCACTCTGGAATCTGGTTGTGAAGCTAAAAACTTCAGCAATGAGTGGGCAACAGATAAAACTGTTGACCGACTGATAGAGTATCTAAGATCGTTTGCCAGGAAAACCATGAGCGCGATCGCTATATTTAGGGGTAAAAACTCTCACCAGTGGTAGGCGTGCCTTAAAAATTAAGCAATCGCATGGGCCCGTGCGATCGCAGTTAAAACCCACTCAGCCTCAGATTTTTCTAGAATCTATTTCCACTCAAGCCGAGCATTGCTTGATTCCCAATTTACACTGCTCTTTCATTGTGGAATCAAACTTACTGCACTCGCTTCGGTAAATGCACTATTAAGTTTTATCTAGATTTTCTTTTTTTGCGATTTTGGTATTACTCACAACAGAAATAAAAAAACTGAAGGCTGTTATTATCAGCCGTTAGGCGATATCCGTTAATGTTTATAGTCGTTGTGTTCGGTGCGAAGCACGGACTAAGCACTAAGCAAGAATTCTCTCAATCCATCTGCCCCTGAAGCACCTGTGCCTCTTCAGTTCCTCAGTCCTAACTCCTAACTCCTCAGCCCTCAGCCCTAACTCCTCAGCCCTCAGCCCTCAGTCCTCAGTCCTAACTCCTCAGCCCTCAGTCCTCAGCCCTCAGTCCTCAGTCCTGACTCCTGAATCAAGCCGCATCGGCAACGACCGCATTAGCGGTTAACACCTCCAACGCCGTTTTGTATTGCTGGTCTGCTTCCGTACCCACCTGGTCAAGCGTAATTGGCTCCAGAGGCACTTCCCGATCTGGCGTAATGCCTAGCTTGTTAATATCGTGATGGTTTGGCGTTTCGTACTTGGCAACCGTCACCGCCAATCCTGACCCATCTGAGAGGTCAAACAATGATTGAATTAAGCCTTTGCCAAAAGTTCGAGCGCCTACCAATTGGGCACGACCATTATCTTGAAGTGCCCCAGCCAGAATCTCGCTAGCACTGGCGCTTCCCTGATTCACTAAAACAACGAGAGGAGCGTGGGTAAGAGCTGGTGCAGACGCCTCAAAACTGCCCAGAATGCCTTGTCGGTTGACCGTATAGACAATCGTGCCTTCATCCAACCACATCCGGGCAATCTCAATACCTGCCTGCAAAAGCCCTCCTGGATTATTTCTCAAATCGAGCAGATAAGCTTGTGCCCCTTGTTTCTCTAACTTGGTAACGGCATTCGCCAGCTCAGTTGGGGCATTGGCACTAAACTGGCTCAGGCGAATGTAACCCACCGGGAAGCTAGAACTGCTGGAATCTAAGACTGCATAAACAGGGTTGAGGGCAATTCGCGATCGCACTAGCGTAATTTCTTCAGGCGTTTTTGTCTCCCGTTGCATCAGGAGCCTTACCTCTGTGCCCGCAGCGCCCCGCATCCTCGCGGCGGCTTCATCGAGGGTCAGTTGGGCACTCTGGATGCCATCAATTTCCAGGATGCGATCGCGCGATCGGATTCCCGCCTTCGCAGCAGGCGAACCGTCAATCGGTGCCACCACTTGCAACTCGCCCGTCTCGGCATCAAGGGCAATTTGCAGTCCCACCCCTTGAAGCTCTCCGGAAGTATTCACCTGTAAACTTCGGTACTGGTCAGGTTTTAAAAACCGCGTGAACGGATCTTCCAGAGTTTTGAGCATATTTTGAATTGCCGTGTAAGTCGCCTCACGATTAGACAGAGGCTGCTTGATCGCCTTCTGACGAGCCATCCACCAGTTTTGTTGATTGAAACTGTCATCCACGTAAGCATAGTTGACAATTCGCCATGCTTCCGATAAAAGCTGCTGTTCCTCCGTTAAAGCGATCGCTGGCGAAGTCCACCAACTTAACGTAAAGATAGTTTGTATGATTAGTACGAATACAACCCTTAACACTCGTTTGTGCATGACACAGAATCCCCCTTTCGGGCTATGTTACATTTTTTGTAGAGGCTACGCCTAGACTTCTCTCTATCGCGGTGTCTACCGATCCCCATTGCAGCTTCATGCCCCCGAAAAGAGCGGAAAACTGTCTCATGGGGTTGGCTCGTGTCAAAAACAGCAATAAATTTTTAGGAACTCTGGGTTCATGTTTTCTAAGCAGGTAACTGATTCAAAAGCCTACAACTGGTTTGAGGAGCGTCTGGAGATTCAGGCGCTTGCCGATGACGTCAGCAGCAAGTATGTGCCTCCCCACGTAAATATCTTCTACTGCCTGGGTGGAATTACACTGACTTGCTTTTTGATCCAGTTTGCCACTGGATTCGCCATGACGTTTTACTACAAGCCGACCGTCACCGAGGCTTTTTCCTCCATCCAGTACCTGATGACGGACGTCAACTTCGGTTGGCTGATTCGCTCCATCCACCGCTGGTCTGCCAGCATGATGGTGCTGATGATGATTTTGCACACCTTTCGGGTTTACCTCACCGGCGGTTTCAAAAAGCCCCGCGAGTTGACCTGGGTGACGGGTGTGACTCTGGCTGTGATCACCGTTTCTTTCGGCGTCACCGGCTATTCACTTCCTTGGGATCAGGTTGGTTACTGGGCCGTTAAGATTGTCTCTGGCGTCCCTGCTGCGATTCCCTTGGTCGGCGATCAAATCGTCGAGCTGATGCGCGGGAGTTCCAGCGTTGGACAAGCCACTCTGACACGCTTCTACAGCCTGCATACCTTTGTGCTGCCCTGGCTGATTGCCGTCTTCATGTTGCTACACTTCTTGATGATTCGCAAGCAAGGCATCTCTGGCCCATTGTAAAAAGTACTGAGTGCTGTAGAGACGGGATATCTCCGTCCCTACAGCAGGGCAAGAGATATCCAGCCCCTGTCCAACGCCCAATGGGGAGAGGAGAGAAAGTGGGAAAGTCATTTTTCTTCCCTGCATCATCTATCCCCCTATTACCCCCTGACCACTTTGCCTCTTGCTTAGCTCAAAGCTTTCAAAACGCATAGGAGAACACATACAACAATGGGAACCCAAAAAAAGCCGGATCTAACCGATCCGCAGTTACGTGAAAAACTTGCCAAAGGCATGGGTCATAACTACTATGGCGAACCCGCTTGGCCCAACGACCTACTCTACATTTTTCCTGTAGTAATTATGGGGACGATTGCACTGTGTACGGGTCTGGCTGTGCTTGACCCAGCGATGATTGGCGAACCGGCAAACCCCTTTGCTACCCCTCTGGAAATTCTCCCAGAATGGTACTTCTGGCCTGTTTTCCAAATTCTGCGGATTCTACCCAATAAACTCCTGGGTATCGCCTGCATGGCAGGGATTCCTTTGGGCTTGATTCTCGTTCCCTTCATTGAGAACGTTAACAAATTCCAAAATCCCTTCCGTCGCCCAGTCGCCACGGCGGTTTTCCTGTTTGGAACCTTCTTTACCCTCTGGTTGGGTATCGGTGCCACCTTCCCCATTGACAAATCTCTGACATTGGGTCTGTTTTAAGACAATTATTTGTTACCTTTGACGCCTGTGGGTTTCAAAAGCAGTGCTTTTGTGCTGCTTTTGAAGCATCTACAGGCGTTAAGTATTATCTGGTCGCTTCCGAAAAAGCAAAGTATAAAAGAACATAGGATGTAGCTGCCTGAACCCAACTCCAGCCCGAACGCAACATTAAGTGGTTAAACTCGACTCATGGCAAAGACAGCGCTAATTACAGGAATCACTGGGCAAGACGGCTACTATCTCAGCCGTTTACTTTTGGAACGGGGTTATCGGGTGGCTGGGTTGGTACCGCTGCACCGGCAATCCAGTCTGGCTAAACTGGGTTCCCTCGCCAGCCAGATTGAGGTTTGTGCGGTTGACATGAGGGATAGCGCGACTCTGTTGGAAGTGGTGGAACAACTACAGCCCCAAGAAATTTATAATTTAGCAGCTCCCAGTTTCGTCCCAGATTCGTGGCAAGACCCGCTGGGAACGCTGGACTTGGTAACGGGTACGGCGACCAGGCTGTTAGATGCAGTGCGTCTGGCTGGATTGAACACGCGGTTTTATCAAGCCAGCAGTTCCGAGATGTTTGGGCAGGTGGATCGGTCGCCTCAAGATGAGAATACGCCTTTTCGTCCGATGAACCCTTACGCAGCGGCAAAGTTGCACGCCCATTGGACGATGGTACATCACCGACAGCGCTACGGTTGGTTTGCCTGTAGCGGTATTTTATACAACCACGAGTCATCGAGACGACCTCCAAATTTTGTCACGCGGAAGGTGTCTTTAGCAGCAGCCTCGATTAAATTGGGGTTAAGCGATCGCCTGGAAATGGGCAACCTGGACGCCAAACGCGACTGGGGTTATGCTGGCGATCATGTGGAAGCAATGTGGCGGATCTTGCAGGCAGATGAACCGGAAGACTATGTGATTGGGACGGGTCAGTTACACAGCGTTCGGGAATTGGTGGCGACAGCTTTTGAGTGTGTGGGGCTAGATTGGACTCGTTATGTCGTTGTCGATCCCAAGTTTCTGCGATCGGATGAACATTTCTATCTGGTGGCAAATCCAGAAAAAGCCAAGCGCCAACTCAACTGGGAACCGCAAGTTAGCTTCGAGGGTCTTTTGGAAAAAATGGTGTTGAAGGACTTGGAACGTTTACAAAGTGCTGAGGTGCCGTCCATCGCCCAGATGGAACAAAACTCCTAAAATTCAGGGATTATTGAAGTGGGAGAAAAGATAGATTATTTAGAGCCGACTATTAAACCAGTCGCAAACCATATATTTATTTTTCTGGAAGTTTTTGGATGCGAAGGGGGCATCCAATCCTACGTTAAGGATATTTTGCAGTCTTATACCTCATTGGGAAATCAAGCCAAAGGCGAGGTATTTTTGCTACGGGATGGCGTTGGCTGCCCAAATCCCTTTGAGGGAAAAAACCTCAAATTTCATTATCTCAAAAACCAAAATCCCCAAAAGGGACGCTTAAGGCTAGCAACTTCACTGCTAGCTTGTCTGTTACAACGCCGTCCCCACCATGTTTTTTGTGGTCATATTAATCTGTCACCCTTGGTAAGGCTGCTGTGTCAGCCGCTGGGGATTCCCTATACGGTGCTGACTTACGGAAAAGAATTTTGGGAACCCTTAGCCAATCAAGAACGAAGGGCACTCAAGCAGGCGGAGGGAATTTGGACAATTAGTCGCTATAGCCGCGATCGCGCCTGCGCGGTGAATGACCTAGACCCCAAGAAAGTGCAAATGCTACCCTGTGCGGTGGATGGGAATTACTTTACTCCAGGCCCGAAGCCACCCGCATTGATCGAACGGTATAATCTTGGCGGTGCCAAAGTTTTGATGACTGTAGCGCGGCTGTGGTCGGGCGATATCTACAAAGGCGTAGACGTTACCATTCGAGCCATCCCTGCGATCGCCCAAGTATTTCCAGAAGTCAAATATTTGGTGATCGGTCGTGGCGACGATCAACCCCGACTGGCACAGCTTGCCAAAGATTTAGGAGTTGCCGACCGGGTTGTCTTTGCCGGGTTCGTTCCCACCGAAGACCTGGTAGACCATTACCGCGTCGCTGATGCTTACATCATGCCTTCCCAAGAAGGCTTCGGCATTGTCTATTTAGAGGCGATGGCTTGTGGCATCCCCGTCCTATCCGGTAACGATGATGGCTCCGCCGATCCCCTTCAGGATGGAGGTTTAGGCTGGCGCGTCCCCCATCGCAATCCAGAAGCCGTGGCAAATGCCTGTATTGAAATCCTCAAAGGGGACGACCAGCGCTGCGACCCTCAGTGGTTGCGAGAACAAAGCCTCGCTTTGTTTGGCAAAGATGCCCTTGCCCAGCAGTTAAAACAGCTGCTTGTTTAAATGCGATTAGGCACGCTTAAAAATCAATGCCGAACTGCCTCTGTTCTCAGACATAATCGATTCTGATTTAGGATGGAAGTAGTCCATACTACCTTGCTTTTGTTGGAGACTGCCGTGAACCAGAACAGCCCCAATTCCTTTCAATTCAAGCTTTCTGGCGTCGGCTCTTGGCTTACCCTGCTGCTCATCATTTGGTTGCTGGGGTCGATTGGGCTTGGCTGGTTGGTGAAATCTTTTCTGATTCTGATAGGTTTAATCCTCGTCGCACCAGTCCTTGCCTTCCTGGGCTTTCGCTGGTGGTTGCAACGCAACCTCATTGCCGACCAGTGTCCCGTCTGTAGCTATGAATTTACAGCTTTGAATCGAACCGAGTGCCAGTGCCCCAATTGTGGCGAGTCGCTCAAAATCGAACAGGGACACTTTAACCGTTTGACGCCTCCCGGAACGATTGACGTTGAAGCCGTTGAGGTATCTGCCCGCTCTTTGGAAGACTAGAACAAAATCAAGTTATTCGTCACTCGTTTTTGATTGATTACGACTGACGAATGACTGATTATTTAGTCTGTCCAGTAATCGATAGAGTATAAGGATGGGTGCCACCCGCGCGATCGCCGACATAAACGTTATAATCCCCCCGAAGCCAAACTCCTGAAATCTCCGGCTTATCTCCAGAAAAACTATCTGCCAACACGCAGAATCGTCCTCCTGGGCCATCAACCAGAAGCGTAGGCTCGCCACTGCTTTGGATACTCAACCGCAAGTAATCGATCCGATCTGCCGTTACCCGAACAACTTGATTCGGGGTTTGGGAGATATAACCACAATTACTACTTGTTTGACCGCCAGAAGCTCCGTTGAGGACGACCGGATCGTTCGACAACTTCGACGACAGTTCTAACACTGGGGCATCACTACGAGCCGCCCCAGCGCCTGTTAAGATTAACGCCAAGGTTGTGGGAATAACTATCCATTTGCGAAGCATCTTCATTTCGTCATCCCCTTGCCTTTTTAAGGAAGTCTTACTATAAGTGTCCTACAGAAGTAAATAAAGGTGTTTCGAGTGTGTTCCTTTTCTTAAAGTGTCACGTATCTGAGAGGGCGCTAAAATTTCTTCTTTTTTAAGTCATGGTGTTGCTAAAACAAACTTTTGTTTAAATCACCAAGACAATACATGCTTGACTGTCAGTTTTTCATTTGTAACCGTCATTTTCGTCACTCACTATAAAAACAAAAGATGAATCCTCAAGAAAATCAAGACTGGGAGCGTAAACTCCAAGAACTAGATGCTCAAATCAATCAGAGCAACCCTCCCGCGCCAATGATAGAAACCGAACCGGGGAAACCTCTCCAGGTTCAACCTAAAGAATCTCAATCAATTCAGTCTCTGTTCAACAAAATTGCTAACTGGTTTCAAGGGCTTCCTGGTGCTGGTAAAGTTGCTGTTGTCGCCGTCGCGGCTTTGGTTGGTTTTGGGCTAATCAGAAGCGTTTTGTATCTAGTTGCATCCCTGATAAGTCTCGGCATCTTGGCAGGATTAGTGTATTTGGCGTACAAACTGTTTATTGCCCCCAAGTCCCCTGATTAGCAAGTCTTAATTTTTTGGGTAGCAATGAGGACTATGGACTCCGGACGAGTATAGTCATCTAAGGACGTAGGGCAGGTTCATTACTAATGCGGACCTTTACTAGCAAAATAAGGGTTGCCTGCCCGGACAAAATCTGCTAGAAGCGAACAGCTAACTGCTATTTGTGGAATGCTCGAATGGCTACCCAAAGCGTGAAAAAAAGCTCGAATCGCAAAAGCCCGTCTTGGCGGATACAGATGCACCGACTACCACTGGGTACCCGACGGGGTGCTGCCACGATTGTGGAAGTCTCGCTGGTGCTTGCGAGTGCTTTAGTTCCCTATAGCATCGGTCTTGCCGCCAAGTTTTGTACGAATGCTGGCGCGTGTGTCTCTCCGGAAACCGTTCCTCTCAACCCAGTGCTAGCAACCACTGAGGATGCGATCGCTCAAACGTTAGCAATTCCCCGGCGCGCAAGCAACCAACGGGTTGCTCCACTCACCAATTTGTTTTGGTGCGGGGCGCTGGTGGCTCCTGTCCTGGTCGTAGGCTGGCAACTGTATAAATTGGGAAAAACCGGGCAAACTTCGCCCAAGGGCTGGCTAGGCGTCCAAGTAGTACAAGCACCAGGCGACCCGCCGGGATTGATTCGCGCGATTTGGAGAGAGGGAGTCGGCAGGTGGGGATTGCCGCTTTCGACGGCTTATCTGATTTGGCGCTACAGCGGTGCTTTTCCGGATTTGGGGATTTTGCTGGGATTGTCTGCTTTGATGTGGCTGGGGGAAAATGCGATCGCGCTGTTCAATCCCGAACGTCGCACCTTGCACGATAGAATCGCTGGAACCTTTGTCATTGATGGAGCCAGGGCTTTTGTACCCGATCGGTCGCGGAATGCTCCTCAGTTCAACCAATTGCCGGGAACCGAACAGCCAGCGAAGCGAGCAAGGGAAACCATCACAAGCATTGCCCTGACTTCTCAATCTTCCAAGCCCTCTTCCAAGCGATCGCTGCGTCTTTGGGATTGGATGCGCCAAAACCCCAGTCTGACGCTGATAATTGTCGGCTTTTCTTGCATGAGTGCTGTCTTGGGAACCTTCGTCGGCACTCAAATGTACATTCAAAATCAGGCAAATTGGCGCTCATCTAAGCAACAGAATAACCAGGTGTTTCTGGCGCTAGTCGAGCGGTTAAGTCGATCTTCCCCCAACCAATTAGAAGAACGACGGAGTGCTATCCTGGCGCTGGCAAGGTTGGACGACTCGCGAGCGATTCCCTTCTTAGTAGATTTGCTGGGTCAAGAAAGGGTACCTGCTTTGATGGAGACAATTGGGCAAACCTTAGTCAGTACGGGTCCGGAAGCTTTACCCTACTTGCAGCGCTTAAATCTTTCCCTGCAAAAGGACGAAGCGCTGCTGCAAGGGAGTGGATTCGTAGAGCGACAGTTAATAGCAAGGCGACTGGTGGGCACTCAACGCGCGATCGCTAAAATTCTCAGCATCTACCCCGCTCAAGTCTACAAGGCCGATCTCAGTCGCACCGACCTCGCACAGGTACGCCACGAGCCTGCTCCATTTACTCTGGTTCTAGACAAAGCTGATCTTTCTGGGATTCTCTTCAAAGGAGCCTCCCTCGCAGGTGCCAGTTTACGGAATAGCCGCTTCTTGGGTGCCGGTGAGGATGGGCGTCTGGGCACCTTTGATGATCGGATTGCGGACTTCAATGGAGCCGATCTTAAAGAAGCGAACCTCAGTGGCGCTCTTTTGAGCCGTGTCCCCCTGAATCGCACCAACCTAATCCGTGCCACCTTGAATCGGGCTAATTTGTCCCAGGCTCAACTCGTGGGCGCAAATCTCAGCAGTTCCAAGCTAATCGGTGCAGATTTGCGTCAAGCTGTCTTAGAAAATGCCAGCCTGACGGGTGCAGATTTAGCCAATGCCAACTTTACCCAGTCCAATCTCTCTAGCGCCCGTCTCGGACAAGTTAGCGCTGTCGGGGCTAAGTTTCCCTTTGCGCTGCTGACGAACTCCAACTGGCAAGGAGCAGACCTTTCGGAAGCAGATTTTCAGAACGCCAATCTCCAAAAAGCCGATCTCAGCGCCACCAGGCTGGTTGGTGCCAATCTTGCTCAGGCTCAGCTGCAAAATGCCAATTTACAAAACACAAATCTGAGTGCGGCAGACCTGCGCGGGGCGAATCTCGCAGGAGCTAATTTGAAGGGGGCAACCTTTGCCGCCCCAAAACCCGTGCAGTCGGATCAATTCATTCAAGAGGCACCCAATGCAGCATCCTTAGCTCGCGTTCAAGGCGTCGATTTTTCTCAAGTGAAAAATTTAGATGCCAAGCAAATTGGCTTGATTTGCGACCAAGGAGGGCGTCATCCTCGCTGTCAGTAAATCAGGCAGAAGGGCACCTAGAAACCGCAAGATCCAGCGAGCAAAAAAGCATCTAGGGCAGATTGGGCATATGAACCAATTCCAGTTTGATCCCATCGGGATCGGCAAAGAAGACAGCGTAGTAGCCCGGTGCATACTTGTTGTATTCGGCTGGCGGATCGAGGACTGTAGCGCCTAGTTCAAGAATCAGGTTGTATAAGTTATCTACCTGTTCGCGGCTGTCGGCGTTAAAGGCAAGATGGTGTAGTCCTGGCGAGTAGCGATCGTGTAGTTTGTTCGGGGAATCTGGATTCGCAGCATAAATCAAAATTGCCCCGACATCCTTTGACCACCACATAATAAACTCATCATTTTTTTCCACCTGCTGGTAGCCCATGAATTCCAAAATTGCGTTATAAAACGGTTCCGATTTCGAGCGATCGCTAACCGTCAAGCTTAGGTGATTCAAGGTACCAAGGGTCATACAAGTCTACCCTGTTTCGGAAGAACAAATGTATTATAAACTCCCGTTTTGCAAGTTGGTTCAGAGCAGGAAATCCAATTTTTAGCCAGGAGCCGAAATTTTGTATGCTGTTACACATCAAAAATATATAAGTTTTGATCCCTATCTACCGAAGGGCAGGCAAAAAAAGAATTCTTTTTTTACTGTTTAATTAGCTTTATGCGATCGCATTTAAAATAACCACGAGTCCCTTAAGCCAGTTCATGGTGTCCAATGAAGCTAAGCTTCTGCATGATTGTCAAAAACGAAGAAGCCTCTCTACCACAATGCTTGAATAGTGTCAAAGATGTGGTAGATGAAATGGTGGTGCTGGATACCGGCTCCACTGACAAAACTGTTGAAATTGCCAGAGAATTTGGGGCGAAGGTTTATCACTTTGAATGGTGCAATAACTTTTCAGCAGCGCGAAATGAGTCGTTGAAGTACGTTCAGGGAGATTGGGTGCTGGTGCTGGATGCGGATGAAGTGCTGACACCGGAAATTGTGCCGCAGATGAAGCAAGCGATGGAAAGCGATCGCAACCTCGTTATCAACCTGATTCGTCAAGAAGTTGGGGCATCCCAATCGCCCTATTCCCTAGTTTCTCGTCTATTTCGCAATCACCCAGACGTGCGCTTTTCTCGTCCTTACCATTCTCTAGTGGATGATAGCGTTGCCCAACTGTTGCAGAGAGAACCCCAGTGGCAAATCGTTTCTCTGTCGGATGTCGCAATTTTGCACTACGGCTATCAACCGGGAGCGATCGCATCTTTAAACAAATTCGATAGGGCGCAGGCGGCGATGGAAGGCTATCTGGCAAGCCATCCCAACGATCCCTATGATTGTTGTAAATTGGGGGCGCTTTATGTCGAAACAGGGAAAATTAGTAAGGGAATCGGAATCCTAAAGCGCGGCTTAAAATCAGCAGAGACTGATGCTTCTGTTTTATACGAGTTGCACTACCATCTGGGCAATGCCTATATTCGTGTGAACGATCTTGCACAAGCGACGACACATTATCAAGTCGCCATTCAACAGCCAATTCTGCCCAAACTTAAACTAGGGGCTTATAACAATTTAGGCAACTTGTTGATAGCATCTGGGGATTTTACTAATGCCCAAAAAGCTTATGAAACGACCTTACAGATTGACCCTAGTTTTGCGGTCGGAAAGTACAATCTGGGCATGGCATTAAAAGCAATGGGGCGTTTGCCGGATGCGATCGCTGCTTACCGCCAAGCGATTCAACTGAACCCAGACTATGCAGAGGCGTATCAAAATCTGGGAGTTGCCCTGTTGAAAATGGGGAACGTAATCGAAAGTTTAGAAGCATTTGGGAAAGCGATCGCCCTTCACGAGCAACACAACCCAGAGGAAGCCGCTAGGCTCCGCCAAGGATTGCAAGAAATGGGGTTCCAGGTTTAATCTCATCTCTAACCCGACTGAATACCATCGTGGATAACGCTCTGCCGCTTAGTCTGATAAACCCGTATCGGTCGGTCAATACCTTTAAAACGGTACTCTCCCATCGGAAACAAATCTTTCGGTTGACTGAGCAAAGAATAGCTGGCTTCACTCACGACACATTCACCAGGGGGACAAATTCCTTCCATCCGCGAGGCAAGATTAATCGTAGCGCCTAAGACGGTATAGTCTACTCTCTGAGAGCTGCCCACATCTCCAACCACCGCTTTACCGCTGTTAATCGCTATCCGCAATTGCAGCGGTTGTTGAAAGAACTTACGAGCATTCAGACGCTCCAGACGTTCCAGCATTCCCCAAGCAGCGGCAAAAGCCCGGTCGGCATGATCCGGCTGGGGTTCTGGAGCGCCAAAAAATGCCATAATGCAATCTCCAATAAATTTATCTAGCGTTCCTCTGGCGGCAAAAACTTCTTTGAGCATCTCCTCAAAGAAACTATTGAGCAAATCGGCAATTTCTGTCGGAGTTAAACGTTCCGAAAGCGCAGTAAAGCCAACAATATCGGCAAAAAGAATGCTGATTTCGCCTTCTGTGGGGGTAAGACGACCGCCTTCTAATCCTCCTACATTCATAATATGCTGCACAACTGAAGGAGAGTGATAGCGTTCTAATCGGTGTCGAATGTTGGCTTCGCTTCTGAGTTTCTCTGCTAACAGCCAACGTTGCACCGCCGACGCCACCAAATTCGCTAAAGCTGAAAAAAAGCTGAGGTCTTCATCTCCTCCTTTGTTCCAATGGGTAAAAGAAAGATGGGCATCGGCATAAAGAACGCCGACTACCTGATTTTCATCCCACAGAGGAACCGCTAGAGCGCTACGAATGCCTTTTGCTAAAATACTATGTTCGCCTTCAAACCGTTCATCCATTTGGGCATCAGCGGTTTTAATGGCGACTTTATCCGTAAATACTTTTTGACAAATGGTGCGGCTAATCCAACTGCCATCTGCGGCGAGATTTTCCTGCTGAGAAATATCTCTCGCTGCTGCTTGAAGTAATTCAAGTTCCCCCGAACAATCGACATCAATCAACAATGCCAACCGATCGATACTAATGAGATCGCGGAAAACAATTTCTTGTATCTGCTGGAAAATTGCTTCGATCGATTCGGCAGAATTCAGACATCTAGCGATATCAACCAAGTCTTTCAGCCGAGCGATCGCTTTGTGGGGATTCGCAATATTACTCCCTTCATCATCCGCTTGTATCCATTGCTGTTGCAGTTCTTTGGCATTGCGAAGAATCGTCACTTCTTCGGGGATCGGATCTGCATTGATGGGATTGAGTTGAGTTTTTTGTTGAGGAGAACTGGCTAAAAGAACGTGGATGAAAACATGACCCATCTGAATAACATCCCCATGATTCACTCTTTGGGGCGCTGCTAGCAGACGGTCATTTAACCGCGTTCCGTTTGTGCTATGCATATCTTCGACTACCCACACGCCATCCGGTGTATTTAACAACCGGGCATGACAGCGGGAAATTTCAAAATAAGGCAAGTACAGATCGCATTCTGGCAAACGACCAATAATAAATTCCTCTTTATCCACCGTGACGGTGCTTTCAGCATTTTCCTCAACTTGTAGGCGCAGCTTGAGTTCAGCCATGACTCTAAACCTCCTTGAACCAAGGCGAACAAGGCTTGCTAAAACTCCTGGACAAAGCAATAGTCAAAGAAAGCACCCACAAATATATGCGTTTTCCCGGCAATTACTGCCACCATCTTAACTCTGACGAAATCCTTCGACAGATGATACGCTGTGTTGCCATAGGTCGCAACGACCGGGAAATCGCACCCAGCTCCTTTTCGGTTAACCTTCTGCTCAACCTCTTGCCACCTCTAGCTAACCCACCCCGATACGGGGAAGGTGAGGAATAAATTTTTTGGGCTGGTGAGGAGAAGCGATAAACTCCTTGATTTCGTCGTCGAGAAAGGGTTTGGCTTGGTCTTAGCCGAAAACTCGAAATCCGCCCTTTAGCTCCACTAAAACTCAGAGGGGAGCCAGCACTTTAATGCCGCTTGGTTTGATAAACTCTGACAGGTCGGTCTATGCCTTTGAAATGGTGTTCTCCTACCGTCTGCAAGTCTTGGGATCGCTTCAGCAATGAATACGTGGCTTCACTGACGACACATTCACCAGGGGGGCAGATTCCTTCCATGCGGGAGGCTAGATTAATCGTTGCTCCTAAAGCGGTATAGTCTACTCTTTGAGAGCTACCGACATCTCCAATCACGGCTCTACCGCTGTTGATGGCAACTCGAATTTGCAGCGGTTCGCGCCAGACTCGAGCGGCATTTAATTTCTCTAGACGAGTCAGCATTCCTTTGGCGGCGGCGAAAGCTCGGTCGGCATGATCCGGTTGAGGTTCAGGAGCGCCAAAAAATGCCATGATGCAGTCTCCAATATACTTGTCTAACGTTCCTCCGGCAGTAAAAACCTCCTGTAGCATTTCCTCGAAGAAATCATTGAGTAATTGGGCAATTTCTGTAGGACTCAACCGTTCCGAAAGGGCGGTAAAGCCAACAATATCGGCAAAGAGAATGCTGATATCAACCTCCGCAGGCGTGAGACGACCGTTGTCTAAGGCCCCCAGGGTCATAATGTGCTGTACAACGGCAGGGGAGTGATAGCGCTCTAGTCGAGTCCGAATGGTTTCTTCGTTTCTCAGTTTCCGCGTTAACAGCCAACGTTGGACTGCGGATGCGACCAGATTTGCTAAAGCCGAAAAAAAGCTGAGGTCTTCCTCGCCTCCTTTCGTCCAATGGCTAGAGGAAAGATGAGCATCGGCATAAAGAACACCGACTACTTTATTTTCATCCCAAAGCGGGACGGCGATCGCGCTCTTGATCCCTTTGACTAAAATGCTCTGTTGCCCCTCAAACCTTTTATCCATCTGGGCATCAGCGGTTTGAATTGCGACTTTCTCGGCAAATACCTTTTGACAAATGGTGCGGCTAATCCAACTGCCATTTGCCGTTAGATTCTGTTGTTCCAAAATATCTCTAGCGGCGGCATTCAGCAATTCTAGTTTGCCGGAACCCTCTACATCGATTAACAATGCCAAGCGCTCAATGCTTTGAAGTTCGCGGAAAACGACTTCCTGCACCTGGTAGAAAATTGCTTCGATCGATTCAGCTGCGCTCAAATTCTTGGCAATATTCACCAAATCTTTGAGACGAGCGATCGCTTTTTCCTTATTGCTAACTACGTCTAGCGTCCCTTCCGCTTGTATCCACTGCTGTTGCAGCTCCTGAACATTGCGAAAGATGGTGGTTCCTTGAGCCACGGGTTCCACCAGCTGTGTTAGATGGGGTTGAGCAGGATGGCTCAAAAGAATATTCAGGCTAATATCTCCCAGCCAAAGAATATCGCCGTGATTTACCTGTTGAGGCGAGATGACAGGGCGTTCATTCAATCGCGTTCCGTTTTTGCTGCCCATATCCTCAATTGTCCACGCCCCAGAAGGCGTTTTCAAAAAGCGGGCATGACACCGGGAAATTCCCTCGAAAGGCAAATGCAAGTTGCATTCTGGCAAACGACCGATTGTAAATTCATCCCGATTCACCGTAATCGTTCTTTCTGTATCTCCCTCTCGTAGACGCAGATTGAGTTCAGCCATGACTCCTATCCCTTTTTGAAGCGAAGCGAACGAGGCGTGCAAAAACTCAGCAAAGTAAGGGGCTTTTGATTGGTTTCCCTCACTTCCCCTCAAGGTTATGGCATTCTCAAAGGCATTTATGCAACCCTGCCCAAGCTACACGCTTAGGGCAGCTTAATCGGCAAATCGTTTGAGTTTTAGCGTTAATGCCTCTGCGCCCTTCAGCCTTACCTTATATAAATGGGGGGTCATACCCCTCATTCCTTGAACAACAGTATCATAGTATTCGCTGGTTCCCGATGTCAGGTCGAGGTTTTAGCGAGACCGTCGAAGCCTTGACAACTGGGCACCAGAGAAGACGCGAAAGTGCGGTTTTCATACGCAGTCAATCAAGAGTGCGGCGGGAGAGAGCGATTCCCTGAAAGGGGGTAGCTCTTTCATCAGATATGCAATCCGTGCATATCTGATGAAACATCCGGAAAACACTGCTTCCTTTTTGGAAAAACTCAATTATGTTAAACGGTTTACCTCAGCTCAGGGCAGCGACACCATGATAGGCATATTACTAGACCAGCGCTACCAGGTGATCCAGGCGCTAGGCCAAGGTGGATTTGGTCATACTTACATTGCCCAAGACACTCGCCGACCTGGGAACCCTACCTGCGTTGTTAAACACCTCAAACCCGCGACTAGCAATCCCGAATTTTTACAAACAGCGAGACGCCTGTTTAATAGCGAAGCCGAAACTCTGGAAAAGTTGGGGAACCACGACCAAATTCCCCGGCTGTTAGCTTACTTTGAGGAGCAGGAAGAGTTTTACTTAGTGCAGGAATTTATCGACGGACAGCCTCTAAGTGTAGAACTGCCACCAGGACAGCAGTGGAGCGAAAGTCAGGTGATTCAACTGCTGTCTGAAGTATTATCTATTCTGGAATTTGTACACGAGAACGGGGTGATTCATCGGGATCTCAAACCGGATAATTTAATTCGCCGTTCTTCCGATAAGAAGTTAGTTTTGGTAGATTTTGGTGCCGTCAAACAGGTGCAGAGGCAATCCGTCATCGCTCAAGAAGGGATGAATGAGACGGTTGCGATTGGTACCCCAGGCTATATGCCTAGCGAACAGGGACAAGGCAGACCCCGCCCTAGCAGCGATCTGTACGCACTGGGCATGATTGGTATCCAAGCCTTGACCGGGCTGAATCCCAGGCAATTAGCAGAAGATCCCGACAGCGGGGAGATTCTCTGGCGGCACTTGGCTCAAGTTAGCGATGGGTTAGCCGCTGTCCTGAGTCAAATGGTACGCCACTACTTCAAATTCCGCTATCAGTCAGCAACCGAGGCATTGCGATCGCTTGCTTCCCTAACCAATCCGAATTCCCCGGCAGCGATCGCCGCAGTCTTGGGACAGAAGGTGCGCGGTTACTGGAAAGACGGTTCTGTGTCGGCAAATAAGGCACTGCGCTCGCTCCAAGAACGCACCAATCCCCACGTCTCGCCCAATAACGCCCCTGCTCCTATTTCCACCCCGGCGATCGCGCCCCCTACGGACAATACCGTAACCATTGCTACAGGCAATTCATCGGAAAAGACAGTGGATTCTCCGGCTAGCGTCGCAGATGAAGCAACGCCCCCAACCGCGCCCGTCACGCAGAACACGGTGACAATTGCTCCTGGAAATCCCGCCCCAGCTCCGATTAGTTCGTCGTCCAGCCTGGATTCTGGACTTAAATCTCCTAACAAATTGCCGCTGTTAATTGGAGCAAGCACTGCTATCTTTGTCATTGCAATTGGGGTAATTTTTGCAAGTCGTCAAGTCCCGTCCTCTCCTGAAACGGCTAAAAATCAAATTACTGCGCCAGCTAAAAATGAAGTGAAAAACACTTGTGTTGTTGTTCTTAGTTCATCCAATGTCCGCTCTGTGGATGGACGAAAGAAAACAGGGGATGTTGTGAAAGCAGGAACCAAAGTCTCTGTCACTGGAAAAGAAGAAGGTGGCTGGATAGAAATTAATTCTCCAGTCTCCGGTTGGATTTGGAAGGGTCGGACAAAAAACACCTGTCCTTCTAAATAGGAAAATTTCTGACTGCAAGACATTTAATTGTCAGAAGCTTTTGCGATTCAGACTGGCGGCAATTCTAGGGGAATCGCACCTAATAAACCCGTGCGAAAATCATTTAATAGCTGTCGTGCTGTGCGCTCTACATCGCCTTTATGACGTTCATCTGCCACAGCTTGTAGATATTCGTCGCCTGCGAACGAAGTGGGATCTACTCCGTAGCGAGACTGTAAAGACTTCAATAGAAATAAATCGGCATCGGGGGCGTTGAGCGTTTTGAGCAAATCGACTAACGCAGATGCCACTCGTTGATTGTCGTAAGACGCTTCACCAATATCATCACAAATCGCCAACTTGAAGGCAGCAGGCTGATTTTCTAATTTGGAAGGCAAAACGCCAGGGGCATCTAAAAGTTCAATCTCATCGGAAATGCGTATCCAGCGCAGCTGGCGCGTTACACCAGCACGACGTGCGCTTTCTACCACCCGCTTTCCTAATAAACGATTAATGAGCGCCGATTTACCGACATTGGGAAACCCAATCGCAACGGCACGAACTGGACGAGGAAGCATCCCGCGATCGCTTCTTCGTTGATTCATCTCTACACCCGCTGCCTGCGCCGCCTGTGCCACTGCTGCAACACCCTTCCCATGCTGGGCATCTGTGAAGTATGGCGTTTCCCCCCGATCCCTAAACCACTCAGTCCACAGTTGCCGGACTGCGGGAGAAATCATATCCGTGCGGTTAAGTACCAATACCTTTGCCTTGCCGCCTATCCACTCTGGCACGCGGGGATGGTGCGTAGAGATGGGAATTCGGGCGTCTCGCACTTCTAACACCACATCCACACGCTTGAGCTGTTCTTTAAGCGCTTTCTCAGCCTTGGCAATGTGTCCGGGATACCACTGAATTGAAGGAGTCGTCATAAGATTTTAGATTTTAGATTTTAGATTTTAGATTTTAGATTGAATCTAAAATCCAAAATCCAAAATCTAAACTTTGACTAAGGAACAATCAATACCGGACAAGGAGATAAATTAATTACCCGGTTCGTGACGCTGTCAGTCATGCCTTCTTCAGTCAAACCCAGCCCTCGACAGCCCATCACAATTAAATCGGCGTCAATTTCGTCAGCAACATCGCAGATGGTAAAAGCTGGTTTGCCTTGACGCTCAATCGTTTGAGACTGGATGCCTTGATCGGCAAATAGATTTTGAGCTGTTTTGAGCAGTTCGGCGACTGCTTCTGGCGATGTCATTGCAGCATCTGAATTGAGCGGCGACACCTCTGGCTCTTGGCTGGGTTCTTCTACCACCGAAAGCAAAATTAATTTACTACCATACTTTTGCACAACATTCACAACGACATCAGCCGCTTCGCGCGCTTCTCGACTTTGATCGACAGGAAACAGAACAGTCTTGAACATGGCACGCTCCTGTAGAAACCCCAACTCTTGTAAAATGTGGACGGCTAGAGAGCTAGAAATAACCTTACCCCTGCATTTGGTTTGGTCTATCTAGCTTTTGAGGGAAAAGGGCAAACGACCAGTGACACGCGGTTGCTAGTGAAGAGTATAAAAAGACGCAATTAGGAGGTTTACGCTGTGTCCAAGAAAACTGTAGCAAATTTATCGGCATCCGATTTATCCGGCAAAAGGGTACTGGTACGGGCGGATTTTAATGTACCGCTGGACAATGGCAACATTACTGACGATACTCGCATTCGGGCAGCTCTGCCGACAATTCAGGATTTAACTTCCAAAGGCGCTAAGGTAATTCTGTCTAGTCACTTTGGGCGTCCCAAAGGTGTCGATGATAAATACCGCCTGACGCCGGTGGCAAAGCGCCTGTCTGAATTGCTGGGTAAAGAAGTTGTCAAGACTGACGACTGTATCGGTGATGATGTCGCTGCCAAGGTGGGGGCGATGCAAGATGGCGACGTGCTGCTGCTGGAAAATGTCCGCTTCTACCCGGAAGAAGAGAAGAATGACCCAGAATTCGCTAAAAAACTGGCTTCAGTTGCCGATTTATATGTGAATGATGCGTTTGGAACAGCTCACCGCGCTCATGCTTCTACAGAAGGTGTAACCAAGTATCTCAGCCCATCGGTGGCGGGGTACTTGATTGAAAAGGAACTCCAGTATCTGCAAAGCGCGATTGAAAGTCCTCAGCGTCCTTTGGCAGCAATTATCGGGGGTTCCAAGGTTTCTAGCAAGATTGGCGTCATCGAAACGCTGCTGGATAAGTGCGATAAGCTGATCCTGGGCGGCGGCATGATTTTTACCTTCTACAAGGCTCGTGGGCTAAGTGTCGGGAAGTCGCTGGTGGAAGAAGATAAGTTAGAACTGGCGAAGTCTTTGGAAGCGAAGGCGAAAGAGCGTGGTGTTCAACTGCTATTGCCGACAGATGTCATCCTTGCAGATAATTTTGCTGCTGATGCCAATGCTCAAACGGTTAGCATTGACGCCATTCCCGATGGTTGGATGGGTTTGGATATTGGTCCTGACTCGGTGAAATTCTTCCAGGAATCGCTTGCTGATTGCAAGACGGTAATCTGGAATGGTCCGATGGGAGTATTCGAGTTTCCGCAATTTGCCAAGGGAACGGAAGCGATCGCGCGGACTCTTGCCGATCTCACTAAGAGCGGGACGACTACCATTATCGGCGGTGGCGACTCGGTGGCAGCCGTGGAACAGTTGAACTTGGGCGAACAAATGAGCCACATCTCGACTGGCGGTGGCGCTAGTCTGGAGTTGCTGGAAGGGAAGGAACTTCCTGGTATTGCGGCGTTGAATGATGCCTAAGTTCTAAGAGTAAACAAATAAAATTCTTGTAGAGACGCGATTAATCGCGTCTCTACCCTTTTTGGGGTATATTGCTTCGCTGTCCTTCTCAAAGAGAGCGATCGCGTTTGTTGGGAAAGAGAGGGCGATCGCTTGTATTCAGTATTAAGTGAAATAGAGTGGACACCTGACGGGGTGGTAGCGAAACGGTAGCGCTTAGAGCGATCGCTAGCTAAATTGGAGTACATACGGCGCTAAGGAACCAAGGGCGAGATGCTGGAAGCACAGCAGGTATTGCAAGGGCGTTATCAACTTCAAGAAAAATTAGGACAAAATGCTGGGCGTCAAACCTGGCTGGCAACTGACATTGAGGCATCACCGCCACAACAAGTCATCGTCAAACTGCTAGCCTTCAGCCCCCAGATGCAGTGGGACGAATTCAAGTTATTTGAGCGTGAAGCGCAAGTTTTGAAAAATCTCGATTACCCCAAAATTCCCCGGTATCGAGATTATTTTTCCCTCGATAAACAGGTTGGCGCTGGTTTGTGCTGGTTTGGATTGGTGCAAGAATACATTCCCGGTGCTTCCCTGCAAGAATTATTGAAACAGGGCAAACGCTTTACCGAAGCCCAGGTGCGGCAGATTGCCACCGAGGTGCTGAATATTCTCACCTATCTGCACGAGTTAAGCCCGCCGTTGCTACACCGCGACATCAAGCCCAGCAACTTGATTTGGGGAGAAGATGAACAAATTTATCTGGTGGATTTCGGCGCAGTTCAAGATTCTGCCGTAGCGGAGGGAGTCACCTTCACCGTGGTGGGAACGACTGGCTATGCCCCGCTAGAGCAATTTTGGGGAAAGGCAGTTCCGGCATCCGACTTGTATGCGCTGGGGGCGACTTTGATCCATTTGTTAACCGGCATCGCCCCGGCAGATTTGCCTCAAAAGAATTTACGGATTCACTTTAGCGACAAGGTTAGCCTTAACTCCAATTTTGTCCGGTGGATTGAAGCGATCGCCGAACCCGATTTAGAGCAACGATATCGCACTGCCCGTCAAGCACTAGAAGACCTTAAAGCCAATCGTTCTCTCAACGCTCTCCTGCAACAAATCCGTCAGCCTGTTGGCAGTCGCGTTCAGCTTTGGAAGTCTTCTACCCAGTTAAAAATCAAAATTCCTGGACGGGGAATATTGCTACTTACAGACATTCTCACCTTTACAGGGAAATTGATGCTAGTAGCGACCTCTGTCATCTCTCTATTTCTGCTAGGTTTATTGCTGTTATGGCTAGGTTTCTTAATATTTTATATGCTCTTGTCCGTGTTGTCATCGATTCATTTAATATTTTTTTTGATTTTACCCATTCTATCAACGCTGTTTTTGGGTCGGCTATGGATGAGCCTACACAATGAATTGTGGAAAATTCCAGCCGATTTGAAATGGCCCCTGCTCAATTATTGGGGAGATTATTGCATCGAATTCTATCAAGATAACTTTGTAATTAAAAGGGAATTGTTTGGGTTGAAATATCTTAGCCATCGGGGGAAAATTTCCAGCATCAAAAATGTTGAAGCAATTCCTTTAGAAGGAGTCACTCTCGAAACAGGGTTGCTGAAATACTGTTTCGCTCAGAACCTGACTGAACCTGAACGTAACTGGATAGCTCGACAGATCCAAGACTGGCTGAGATAGGAGCGAATGACCAAGGGCCATCCCAAACTAGGTATTTGTAATCCTTAAATGCAACTAATCAAGGAAAATTACCATGCTGCAAGCAGAAAAAGTCTTACAGGGTCGCTATCAGCTCACACAACAACTGGGACAAAATGCAGGGCGTCAAACCTGGCTGGCAGAAGATTTAGAAGCAGAACCCAGCGAATCGGTAATTGTTAAATTGCTAGCTTTCAGTCCTCAAATGCAGTGGGAGGAACTCAAGCTTTTTGAACGGGAAGCTCAAGTTTTGAAAAACTTAAACCATCCCAGAATTCCAACCTATCGAGATTATTTTTCTCTCACTGAACAGGCGGGTGGTGGCTTACCTTGGTTTGGATTAGTGCAGGATTACATTCCCGGCAGTTCCCTGCGCCAGCTATTAGATAAAGGCAAAAAATTTACACCAGAGCAGGTACGCTATGTTGCCACGGACATCCTAGAAATTCTAATTTATCTGCACGAATTAAGTCCACCTGTATTACATCGAGACATTAAACCTAGCAACATAATTTTGGGGGAAGATCGGCAGTTTTATTTGGTTGATTTTGGTGCGGTTCAAGATCGCGCTAAGGCAGAGGGTGTTACCTTTACTGTGGTAGGAACCAGTGGCTATGCGCCGCCAGAACAGTTGTGGGGACGTGCAGTTCCAGCATCAGACCTTTATGCGCTAGGAGCCACCCTAATTCACTTGTTAACTGGAACGCCGCCTTCTGAGTTACCGCAGCATCAGATGCGGATTCAATTTAGCGATAAAGTCAGCCTCAATCCCAATTTCAGCAGTTGGATTGAGAAGCTTATAGAGCCAGCTCCAGAAAAACGATTCAGCACGGCACGCGAGGCACTTGAAGCTTTGCAACAAGTGGAAAGTTTTAAAAGCTCCGATAGCGAAACAGAGGCTCAGGCAAATGGCAATTCGGTTCGTTATGGTCGTTTAGCACTTTCAACTGCGCTGCCATTATTTACTTTTATGGCTCTCATCGCGGCTATTGCTCTGCCAAGTTTTTTTACCAAACGGGCAATCATTGAAAAATCCGAAGCAAGACAATCTGTTGGGGCGATGAATCGTGGTCAGAAAGCTTATTTCATAGAAAACAATGAATTTTCTAATTCGGTTGAAAAACTAGGAATTGGCATGAAAACTCAGAAAGGAAACTACGAATATGCAACTCGTGTGCTGGCGAGTAAAGCTGCATTTAACTACGCAATACCCCATCGTAATAACAAAAGCTATGTTGGAGGTGTGTTTATAGTACCTGCAAAATCCTCAGATGCTGTTAAGGGCAAGATGAAAACAATAGCAATTTTGTGTGAATCTAATGCTGTTGGTGCTACCAAACTACCAGAGCCAATTTATAACAATGGCAAACCAGCCTGTCCTGCGGGCACACTAGAGATACCAAAAGAGCAGATAGGAAGGTAGATAAGGGCGCTGTGACAAGATGAAAAACCGAATTATCAGTATACGTGAAGGCAAATACTAAGTTTCTAAATCCCTCATCTCAGCTTTCTACGGAAAATAACGAATAATGCTGCAAGCCGAACAGATATTACAGGGGCGTTATCAACTCAAACAAAGATTGGGACAAAATGCGGGACGACAAACTTGGTTAGCGACGGATATTGAAACTGAAGAAAAAAATTTAGTCGTTGTCAAACTCCTCGCATTTGGCGGCGAGGTACAGTGGGACGATCTCAAACTGTTTGAGCGAGAAGCACAAATCCTTAAGCAGTTGAATCATCCCCGAATTCCTAAATATGGGGATGATTTTTGTATCGATGAGCGATCGCTCTGGTTCGGGTTAGTCCAAGAACACATCCCCGGTACCTCTCTGAAGGAATTACTCGTACAAGGGAAAAAGTTCACTGAAAAGGAAGTCCGTAAGATTGCCTCGGAAATTCTGAATATTCTGATTTATCTACACGAGCTGAGTCCCCCAGTCCTACACCGAGACATCAAACCGAGCAATTTAATTTGGGGTGATGACGACAAGGTATATTTGGTTGATTTTGGAGCGGTGCAAGATAAAGCCGCGAAAGAGGGAGCTACCTTTACTGTCGTCGGAACTTACGGCTATGCGCCGATGGAACAATTTGGCGGAAGGTCTGTTCCAGCTTCAGACTTGTATTCCCTGGGAGCCACTTTAATTCATTTGTTGACAGGTACGGCACCGGCAGATTTGCCTTCTCGGAACTTGCGGATTCAATTTTCTGAACAGGTGAGCATCAGTCCCCCATTCATTAGCTGGATTCAAAAGTTAACAGAACCAGCTCCAGAGGAACGGTTCGCGAGTGCAAAATCTGCCCTGAAAGCGCTTAAAGAAGGAACAAAGATTAAAACTTCAACGGGTATCCAACCTTCAAAGCAACCAACCCTGGTCAATAATTCTGGGCAAGGCGGTTTATTGGATGAGACAGTACCAGTACCCGATGAAATCAAAGGTTGGAATTGGGGCGCATTTCTGATGCCTTATCTATGGCCTTTGAGCAATCATGTTTGGATTGGACTTTTAGCCTGGATACCGAGTGTCGGTTGGTTGATGGGGTTCGCCCTCGGTTCTAAGGGCAATGAATGGGCTTGGAAAAGTAAAAAATGGCGGAGTATTGAACAATTCAAAGCCCATCAAAGAGGCTGGGCGATCGCGGGATTATTTATCGGGATACCGATGGCTTGGGCATATATCTGGATACTCACCCTTTTTCTCCATGCCCTCTAAAAACCTCGCCAAGATCGCGTGGTTAGCTGAGTGCATAATCAGGGTTCAAAGGAATTGAAGCATTGACTAAGGACAATAACGGGCCAGTTTGCTCCTGTCCATTGGTCGCCAAATCGCTATGGCACAGATAAATTCGCTCCCCCACTCGCCCCAGTAAATCCAGCAAAATCCGCCGCAGTCTTTGCTCATCTGCTTCTTGGGTATCTTCTTCGGTTAGCGCCTCTCCCGACCAATCCTTGAGAAACAAAGGGGCACCGTAGAGAGTGGCAGCACCGCCTTTTGACCAGAGGTGCGAACCGGCATCCAGCCAAAATTGCCATCGGTGGAACCGACGAGCCGCCCGATATTGGAAGATGGTTGCCAAAGTCACGGCGTGACGGTCAAGACCGAGGGGGCGCACGGGGTAAGGGTTCGCGGTGACAGTACCGCGACGCAACAAGCAGATAAACCGATCGATCGTGGTGTAATCTGGGGTTTCAATGCGATCGCTCTGCCGCAACCGTCCATCAACTTCCCAGTAGTGTTGGGCGGTTTCCATCAGTTCGCGTAAGGCGGCTAGCTGGTCGTAGGGGAGATTGCTGCCTTTCCACAAAAACTGCTGAATTGCCCGGTCAAGCAGGGCGACGCAGTTGGGAATCAGACGCTGTTCCAGCTGACCTCGTTGCACTTCTAGCCACTGCAAAATCTCTTCATAAGCAGCACAGGCTGAGTGCCCTAGCCGATCCCAGCGGGGGAAATACGTCACCGGCAGCAACCGGGGTTGCTCTGGATCGGGGGAATAGCAGTAATCGGCTAATAAACCCGCCCTGACTGGGTCAATCTTGAAGGATGAAGGATGAACGATCGGGGATGAATGGGTGCTACCTCCTGACTCCGGACTCCTGAATCCGGACTCCTGACTCAGTACCACCAGCATTTCCGCCACGGAATCCCGGTCTACCAGACGCCCCAAGCCTGGATAAACGAGCGCCAGCAGCGTCAGCAGCGCCCGGATCGTCGGGGAAGCATTCAGGGGGCGCTGTTCGCTCAAGGTTTGGACGGGGATCTCCTGGCTGCTGAGGATTTCGATTAAGGTATAGCGGGCGATCGCATCCAAACCAGGGGCAATCACTGCCACTTCCTGAGGCTGCACCTGTCCGTTGTGTATCGCCGTTGCGATCGCTAAAGCGGTTTCTCGCAACAACTGAGCGCGGGATGTGGTTTGAATCAACTGTACCGACTCTGGTAAGGTCAACAGAAACATGGGGTCGCTCACCGCTTCCACCACCGGCTTTCCGTAAAGTGCCGCCACACTGCTCGGTTCCTGGCTCAAAGTTTCTACCTGACAGCGCCACTCTAGACTGGCTAGATAATTTGGATCGGCGTTCAAACCGAGTCGCACTGCCCCATCCGGATTATAGGTAAAGGCTCCGGCTGCTCCTTTATCTAAAAGGAAGTTGAATAGATCGCAGGCGATCGCTGGATAATCATCCACATTATCCGCCAGTACTCCCTGATACCGGCGAATCAAGTGCTGCTGATAAGCTTCGTCTGGCAGCAGATAACGCCAATAAAGTTCGCAAATAATCCCATAGGTCAGCAATCCCCGGTCTAAACACCATTGCCGCCAATCAATCAGCAATTTTCCGATTTTTTCCCAGTCGGGGCGCTCCACCACCGGATCGTCGTCCCTGGCAAACCCTTGTTGCTCTGCGAAACCTTGTTCGAGAAGACTGGGAATTTCCTCAATAGGTCGTCCTGCGATCGCGCACAGCTGCAACAAGTCCAGAATGCGACGCACCGAACGAGACTCGCTCACCCCCAACAACTGAAGGCTACCATTATCCAACTCCGGACGCCACAACCGGGTGGCTAACTCCTGCTCAGTTTCTGGGCGCAGTCTAACTGGAAATTGTGCCCTAAGATTCAACCGCTGAATCAATAAAGGCCAAAATAAGATCGCCTCATCCTGAAAGAAACCCAAAGGCGTTTTAGATTGAATCGGATACCGCCCCTGTGTTGCCGTAGCCAAGCGGTCAGCTAATTCGCTCCGATTATCATCATTAGCCGCAAAGACTAAAATTGTCGGTGCCTGCTCCCGCCTTCCCGCCTTCCGACGCGAACCTCGCGGTTGAGATCCCCGTTCAACCCACTGGCAAAACAGGTTTACGAGGCGAGTTGTCTTTCCACTGCGAGTCGGCCCGACGATCCAGATGGTCTGCGATTGCGTTAACATTGCTAAACGCTGAGTGATACTTGTGTAATCGTTCGGTTTCTATTATGAAACTATCTTTCTTGTCACAGCTCCAATCTTACTTAGGAACTGCCAACCAGTGGTTCTCAGAAACTCCTGAGAGAGCCTTGGATCGCGCATATAAGGCAGCCTTAATGATTAAGGCTTTGGAAGATGAACATTTTGACGGTAAAAAAATCTCCCCCGATGGTCAAAAATACCGTGAAAATGCCATGTCTTTTTTTGAAACGAAACTTAAAAAATATTTAAAAACGGCTAAATTTGGGCTAGCAGAGTTTCAGGCCAGCACTTCAGTAGTGACTCGTTCTAATCCAGATGTAACAAGAAAAACAAGGACGACTGGAGCGGCAAATTTTAGAACAGAAGATTTTGAACCTCAAGATAAACAATCCATAACTTTAGAAAAGCTTAAATTTATTGATGATGTTTTATCTAAATACAAGCCTGAAAAAAATCGTTCCTCATCAGCCTTAGTCCCTGTTCCTAAATCTAAATCTGTAGAAGTAAATTTGAGGAAGGTTGACCGGATTGAAGCGAAGAATCTAGTCAATCAGCCAACTTTGTTTTCTACAGACGACCGAGTGGCTGATGAGGCAGAAACAATGACTGACACAACCAGTTTTGTGCCTCGCTCAATCTTGAGTACGCTAGATCGACTCAAGAGAAACTTTGACCCGAATTCAGAAGAAGAAGTTGTTCAAAGTTTTCGTACTTCTCAAACGAAAACCATTGTTTCTATTCGGTTTATTTTAGTTTTAATTTTAGTTCCTCTATTAACTCAACAAGTAAGTAAAACTTTCTTCGTCGGCCCTCTTGTCGATCGCTTCCGGGAGCCAAACAGAACTGAAATTTTCCTGAATGTTGATCTAGAAGAAGAAGCCTTTCAGGAATTGCAAAGATTTGAAGAATTACTAAAATTCAAAAGCTTAATCGGTGTAGCTCCTCAATTATCTAAGGAGGAAATGGAAGAAGAAGTTAAAGAGAAGGCATTAAAAATTGGGGAAGAATATAGTTACAGAAGTGCCAACGCTATCAAAAATGTTTTTGCCGATCTTATTGCAGCGGGATCTCTTTACCTTTTGCTGCTTAATAGCCAAAGAGAAATTGCAGTTTTCAAAGCTTTTATAGATGACGTAGTTTATGGTCTCAGTGACAGTGCTAAAGCTTTTATTATTATCTTGTTCACTGACATCTTTGTGGGATTTCACTCTCCTCACGGCTGGGAAGTGATTCTGGAAGGAACGGCAAGGCATTTAGGCTTACCAGAAAACAGAGATTTTAACTTTCTATTTATTGCTACCTTTCCCGTCATTTTGGACACGATATTTAAGTATTGGATTTTCCGCTACTTAAACCGAATCTCTCCGTCAGCCGTTGCTACTTATCGGAATATGAATGAATGAATAATTAAAAATGCAAACTTAAAAACTAAAGAAAAGGGATTCTTTCCACCACTTTTAATTTCTAATTTTTAATTTCTCTAGGGTAGTGGGGACGGCAAGGACTGCCCCAGCAGACCTGCTGGGGTGGAATGTTACCGAAAACGCTGCTACGTGCCCCAATCACAGAATTCGCTCCGATTTCAACCCCAGGCGCAATAAAGCAATCTGTGGCAATCCAGACGCCGTTGCCAATCGTGATACTGGCTGTCATTAGCTTGAAAGCTGGGTCTTGGATGTCATGACTGCCGGTACAGAGGTAGCTTTTTTGGGAAATGACGCAGTGCTGACCGATCTGAATGCGGTCAAGGCTGTATAAAACGACATCATCCCCAATCCAGCTATAATCTCCGATTTCGATTTTCCAGGGATAAGTAAAGCGGGCGGTTGGTCGGATGACTAAGCCGCTGCCGATTTTTGCCCCAAACAGACGCAAAAGCCAGCAGCGGATACCGCTAGAGGGATGGGGAGTTAAGGGAAAGGCGATCGCTTGTACCAACCACCACAGCAAGACAAACCAACCCGGTCGTCCTCTGTCAAACCAGGATTGGTCGTAGCGGCGTAAATCAACAAGAGATTCCGACGCGATCGCTGGCGGTTGTTCGCCTGGTTCCAACACCCTACACGCTTCCTTTTAATGAATCTGGCTGGGGTACGGACTGGGGAGGCACGGAGGAGGAAGCCGCTACGTTCAACTGACCGCCAAACTCCATTAATTCATAAAGTTTGACGCCAATTTGATACTCGTATTGACTCATCAACCGTGCATAGATGTATCCAGCTTTCCCATCCAAAAAGCCTCGCTGAATAATGTAAATCAAAATAAACCGAATCAACGGTTTGAATGGAAGGCGCACCCAAGTTTTTTTGAGATACCGCTTGCGCTGTACCGCATCCCCAAACAAATTAGCGCCAATCGTACCGCTTTCGTCTTTGCCAGTCAGGATATTTAAATAAACGCGGGCTTCCCAGTTCGAGTAGCGGTTATGTCGTTCCAACCAGTGGAACACGTCCCGAAAGTCAATGTGCAGCATATCGTTTTTCAGATAGCCTGCTTTGCCTTGCAAAATGACGTGTTCGTGAACTTCGTTGTCGCCTGTGTTGCGGATTTCTTCTGTCCCCAAGTTTTCGTAGCGACCTGTTTTGTGCTTAAACAAACGCAGGTTCCAGTCGGGATACCTACCGCCATGTTGAATCCATTTGCCGAGGAAAAATACTTTACGGTTCAGGTAGTAGCCTTCGTATTCTGGATTCTGAATGGCAGTTGCAATTTCATCCCAGAGTTCGGGGGTAATCCGCTCATCACAATCAACAATTAGCACCCATTCGTTACTAAAAGGCAGATTGTCCAAAGCCCAGTTTTTCTTTTTAGGCCAGCGACCGTTGAAGTGAAATTGGACAACTTTTGCGCCGTAACTTTCGGAAATTTCAATCGAGCGATCGCTACTTTGGGAATCTACGACAAACACTTCATCAGCCCTGGCTACACTCTCCAGGCAAGCCGCCAGATTTGCTTGTTCATTTTTAGCGGGAATCAGAACCGAAACAGGAAGTTTGGAGGGTGTGGAGGTCATGACCGTGAAGGATGAAAGAACAATTAGAAATTAGCAATTAAGAATTAAAAATTAAGAATTTTCTTTTTCAATTTTTAATTCCGGCTCTGGGTTTTGCACTTTGAAAGGAGCAGATAACATCCCTTGAATTGCTGCACTCAAATAACCCACTTGACCGTAGGCATACACGAGATTATCGAAGCGTTGGGCGGCATCGCCAAAATATTTAACAGATTTGTAGAGACCTCGCACGAGTCGTTCGCCTCCTAACAGTAGCTGGCGCGGTCCTGCCTTACCAGCGATTTGTTCGCGGTAACATTCACTAATGCCCTGCCACCAGCCTCGGCTTAAAAACCAAGCTTGTTCAAGGCGTTCGGGGGAGACATTGTGGGCAACTAAGGCGTCAGGCAGATAGGCAACTTGCCAACCTAATTTGAGTGCCCGTTCTGTCATGTGTAATTCTTCATTTGATAACAAATTTTTTCCGACTCGACCCAGATTAACATCGAACCCGTCAATTTGCTCTAAAAACGTACGTCTGAGCGAGTAATTCAAGCCTCTGGGGGTCATACCAGGTTGTTTGATATAGACGATGGAATCTCCTAAATCGTATGCTCCCAAGCACCCAGATAGTCCAGGGGAAAGCCACAGAGGAGGCGTGATGCCATCGGGCCAGATTAAGGTAACTTTGCCACCCGCGATCGCTAGTTTTTCATTGCTTTGATAAGCATCATAGAGTGCCGACAGCCAAGACGGGCTAGCAACGGCATCATCATCTAAATAGGCGAGAATTTCACTTTTGGCTTCCTTGGCACCCGTGTTGCGGGCGACAGATAGACCCATAACGCCTTCGTAGACGTATTTTACCCCCGGTCGTGCTTTGATTATCTCGGATGTGCGATCGCTGGAGGCATTATCCACTACCACGACTTCAAAATCCGGAAAATCCTGATTCAGCAAACTATCAATGGCAGCACCTAAATACTGCTCTCGATTGTGAGTACATATAATCGCAGAAATTTTAGGCTCTGTCATAAATTTGGGGTTAGGGCTAGCTCAATTAAAAAAGCAAAATTAAAAATTAAAAATCAGGAATTTCTGAACTTTTTAATTTTTAATTTTGTATTTTTAATTCTCACTTAGATGACTATGTAGAACAACGAGTGTTTCCGCCAGTTGGCTGAGGCGGGTTTCCAGATCCTCTTTGCGATTCAGCAGCAAGCGCAGCTTTTGATAACGAGCGATCGCGACACTCACACTCGGAATCTGTTCGGGTGGACAGGGACGCGACCAAAATTGACCATTCTCATCCATTCCTACCAGGCGGTATCCAGCCCGTGGAGATTCACAAGTCACCTTTTCATCGGGTTGATTGCACTGTTCTTCTACATAGTCCATCAGCTGGTGTACGGACTTGGCATGACCCTTGTCTACCACCTGACGCAGCGCCTCAACCCCAACCTCTGGTTCGCGGGAATGAGACTCTAACCAACCATCAACAATCGGCCCTTCTAGATAAATATCTTGAATTTGGCGCAAGGTTTGATGAAGTTCCTTCTGCCAACCCCCAACAATCGCTTCAATTTCTTGCAACAGGGTCATCGCCAAGGCAGGATTGGCAGCGTTCCGATGGTTAGTGAAACTGGGAGTTTTTAATTTTGGCAGGACGGGTGTCTTGCCAGATTGCTTTTGGTCAGAGAAAGCCTGTACGGTCATTGAAATTGAGCGATTGGCATCTGATGATGCCTCTGAACCCCACCCCTTCGGATCGGGCCGATCTTCCCAAGGGGACGGATTGTCTATGACAGGACTTTGATCCGCCAATCGATCCAGTGTTGTCTCAATCCGTTTTAATTCTGGTTTCATAGTTATCTGACGCCACTCCTGCAAATCAAACCTGTTAACTGCCGCTAGAATCTCTAAAAGATTGGGATTGGTGCTTTTCCTGGTATTTCTACTTGGTTTGTGTTTCTATGCTTTGTGTTTCTATTTTATTTGTTTATTTGTCTGGTAGGATTAACGGTCTCGATGCACAAAATGAAAATTTATGGGAAGCCTGACCGCTAGAATAACCCGGACACTGTACAGGTGGGTAAGATACAAATCCTGCCACTGTTGAATTTAACTTTAATGCACAACTCGCCGGAAACGGATAAAAAAGTTCTTTGCGATCGCATCTGAATGACTTCTGTTAAGCATTTAATCTTAGTGACTGGTCCAGCCCGTTCCGGGAAAAGTGAGTGGGCGGAGACTCTGGCAATGCGTTCGGGTAAGCCGGTTATCTATGTGGCAACGGCTCACGTTGACCCCAACGATCTAGAATGGCTGGCTCGAATTGAACAACATCAACAACGACGCCCTAGGGAATGGACAACGCTGCAAGTGCCGCTAACACTGGCGGCAACGATTCGGGCATCTCAGAATTCTAGTTGTCTCCTCGTTGATTCTTTGGGAACTTGGGTGGCGAATTTTTTAGACCAAGACGATGAATCTTGGGAAAGGACGTGCCAGGAGTTGCTGGAAAGTTTGGAAAGTAGCGTCAGTGATGCGATTTTGGTGGCAGAGGAAACGGGGTGGGGCGTTGTTCCCGCCTATCCCCTCGGTCGAATGTTCCGCGATCGCTTGGGAAGGCTGGTGCGTCGAGTGGGCGCGATCGCTAACCCAGTCTACTTAGTTACTGCCGGTCACGTTCTCAACCTGAGCCACCTGGGAACGCCGTTACCAAAATTATCATAGGCGCTAGCATAGAAAGACTTAAAGGCAAACTGGCAATTGCGAATGACTCATTGCTAATTGAGAAAAAGCGAGTTGTTCATTACCCTATACCTATTACCATTCACTCCTTTGCTATGGCATCTCAACACCAAGTCAAACAGTATCTTGCTTATTGGTTTCAGTTAGGCAAAAAAGTTTTGATTCGGAATGGTCAAGAAGCGCTGCTGCCACAACCCGTGATTCGGGGCGATCGCTACTCGCAAGAATTTGAAAACTGCTGGCAGCAAATCCTCTCCCCAGACTCGGGGGACTGCTACTTAGAGGGCACCGCAGAACCAATTGCCCAGTTGCTGACACCAGCATGGGATGTGTCACCCTGTTCTCGTTGCACCATGCCCGTCCCCGTCCGGACTGTAGGAATGCCGCCTTTAGCGTGTCCTTGTAACGATCTCAGCGGCTGGCCCAACACAGAAGTTCCGCTACCGCGATCGCCCATCAGCAGTCAAAACCGTCTCGTTGAAATACGCGACCGGCTGCGGAACGCCAGCGGTCTGTAAACAGTAACAATGCACAATTAAAAATTAAAAAAGAGAATTTTTAATTTTTAATTCCTCTTCCCGCCGCCGAGGCACCTCATAATTTAGAAAATCATAAGCCAATTCCGTACTCGGAAAAATGGCACGCGCTTCCGTAAGCAGGTCATCCAGCACAATGGCATTACCGGGGGCATAGCGGGGACTGAAATGAGTCATGATCAAGTGCTTAACACCAGCAGTATGAGCAACTTGAGCCGCCATCGTTGAAGTGGAGTGCAAGCGATCAAAAGCTAGCTGGGCGTCTTGGTGGGCAAAGGTCGCTTCGTGAATTAACACATCCGCATCCTGCGAAAGTTCCACCGCCTCGTCACAATAAACTGTGTCGGTACAGTAAACAATTTTGCGACCGATTTCTGTCGGTCCACACAGATCCGCCCCATGAATTTGCCGCCCATCTAGCAGCGTCACCGTTTCGCCGCGTTTGAGTTGCCCATAGACCCGACCCGGAGGAATTGAGAGGGCTGCGGCTTTTTCTACATCAAAGCGCCCCGGACGGTCTTTTTCGGTGACTCGGTAGCCAAAAGCAGTGACGCGATGCTTCAGGGGACCACAGGTAACGATAAATTCTTCATCTTCATACACCACTCCAGGCTGTACGATGTGAACCTGAACCGGGTAGGAAAAATGGGTTGAAGAGTATTGTCTGCAAGCACGCAGGTATTCATTGAGACCGGGGGGACCGTAGAGGTCAATGCGTTGAACATTGCCAGCCAAACCACAGGTTGCTAAAAGACCCATTAAGCCGAATATATGGTCTCCGTGCATATGGGTGATAAAAATACGGTTCAGTTGACCGATTTTCAGGTCACTCCGTAATAGCTGGTGTTGGGTACCTTCACCACAGTCAAACAGCCAGAGTTCTCCTCGTTGAGGTAGCCGTAAAGCCACGCTGGACACATTGCGCGATCGCGTCGGTACACCGGAGCTTGTCCCTAAAAAAGTAATTTGCATTTTGGCAAGAAAACGGTCACAAAGTCTAGGAATTGCCTTCCGTAACTATCCTGACACAGCATCTGAGGAACACGCAGTTCCGCTGAAGACTCAGGATAAAAGTTCACAAGGTTTATGAGTAGCACTCCGGCAGCAAACATGGTAAATATATCCACGATAAGAAAAGTCAGTGGGTTGTGCCAATTTATAAGCGGATCAGCTCTCAAGGGTCTTGAACTAAGGAACGTGGATTAAATAACTGACACTCATTCATCTTCATGTAAGGGCTTTTTCTGTGCCATACCCATACGCTTTTGAATTGGGACTTAATAAATCCACCTTCCTAAGAGAAGTTCAAGGACGGGATTCTTGCTCTCATGTTCAATTTAAGTGGAATTTAATAATGACTATCCCTAGCACTCTATTTGGCATCGTGTGAGGAGATTTTAATAGATGGTAACTAAACAGCTCCTAGGCAAACAGAAATCCTTCATGCTTCAGACTTCTTGCTTCATCTTAGGCTTCGGGAAGGCGTCCTCCGGGCGGCTACATCCTTCTAAATGGTGGCTGACTTTTTTGTTGTGGCTCATGCTGGTTGCTCCTGCGAAAGCGATGGAACTGCGCGTAGCGATTCAAGAAGGCGTCAGCAAGATTACCGTGGGCAGTTCCACCAAAGCCGTAATCCGCGATAGTGCCGGTCGAGTAGTAGGGCAAATGGCGGCAATGGATGGCATGGAAGCCCGTCCTACAGGCGGTGGCGTGGCGCTGGGCGGAGAGCAAAGCACGCAACTGATAGTGGAACCGACGGCTGGCGGTTATGTTTGGATCGGCGATCGCTGGTATCGGGGACGCACTCGATTGGTTCGCACCGGCAAAGGACTCACCGCCGTCAACCAAGTTGATTTAGAACAATATCTTTACAGCGTCTTAGGCTCGGAAATGAGTGCTAATTGGCCTCTGGAAGCCTTGAAGGCGCAAGCTGTCGCCGCTCGTTCCTACGCCCTGTATAAGCGTCAAACTGCTGGCAATAGCGTTTTTGATGTCGGCGATACCCAGACTTGGCAAGTTTACAAAGGTCTGGAAACCGAAGCCGAGTCAACGCAAATGGCTGTGAATGCCACGGCTGGGCAAGTTTTAACCTACAACGGTCAAATTATTCTTGCTGTCTTCCACTCCGCTTCTGGAGGACACACGGAAAATGTGGAAAATGTTTGGTCGGAACCCTTGGCTTACCTGCGCGGCGTTCCAGACTACGACCAAGGGACACCGGGCTACCAGTGGCAGAAAAGCTTCTCCCGCAACGAACTTAGTCGGCTTCTGGGTGTAAGCAATGTTAAATCTTTGATACCGGAACGCACCACTCCTAGCGGACGGATTATGACGATGAAAGTCGTTGGAAGTGGTAGCACGCGGCGGATGACTGGAAGTCAGCTGCGTCAAGCACTGAAGCTTAGGAGTACGTTGTTCACGGTTAGCTCTACAGGAACGGGTTTTCAGCTCAACGGTCGTGGTTTCGGTCACGGTCTTGGTTTAAGCCAGTGGGGGGCTTACAATTTAGCTCAGCAGGGGACAAACTACCAGCAAATTTTGGGGCATTATTACCAGCGCACCGCGATCGCTAGCATGAAAGTGCAGTAGAGGCGGGGCTGTTACCTCCCCAAAGTCGCGATGAGCGAAGCGGTAGCCACCAAGTGACATCGCTTCGCTCATCCCGGAGCGATCGCTCCTTGCTTTTCAGCTGACTTAATCAAACGCCAGAAGGATTGCTGTGAAAAAGTGGGAGTATCTCTTTGTTCGGTTTGACTACTTTGCAGGCGATCTCCGACCCAAAAGTGTCAACGAAAAAGACTTTCGAGATAAACAAGACCTCCCACCTCTCCATGAATTATCCAATCAACTAGGACAGGAAGGCTGGGAATTAACCGGCGTGAATTCCCATCCGGGTTATGGTTATGGTTTCTTGATTTTTAAACGCCCCAAAGAATCTTTATGAACCACTTTGGTTGAGGCGACGCTGCCATTCTGCATCAATCTTATCGGCTTGCTCAATCTCCTGTTCTATCAGCTCGGTTTCGGTCGTGTAGGCTAAATCCTCGCGACCGATTACTGTTTTCGCAGCAAATTGTTGAGCATAAGCAATTTTCTTCTGCAAAGCAGAATTCGCTTGATTCAACAAGATGGCTCGTTCTTGTCGTTGTTGATTTCGGGCTTCAATTCGCTGATTTCTCCACTGAATCCAGAAATAGCGGATTAGGGGAATTGACAGGAAGGCGATGCCGTAACTCAGTAAAATCCAGTAAATTGACTGCACGAAGGCGATGAGTCCGCCAGATTGTGCTAATTGAACTCCTATCTCACCCCGTAACAGGGAATTAAGAACTAAAGCACCGATAATATTCACGGCACCTAATCCAGCAGAGAGCATAATTTGTCCGCTATCGGCTTGGCTAAAGCGCCAAGGACGCTCTCGAAGATAAGCAGCCACCGGCTGCGAATTTCGCTCTTGCGCTGTAGTTTGTAATTCTGGGAAGTGATAGACGATTTCCCCGTCTGGGCTGACTTCTGGTTGCCCATTAAAACGAGTGAGGACGGGAAGCATATAATCTTCGTATTCTTTGCCCCAGCCTTTGCCCATGTCATCGAGATAAGGTGCGATTTGCTCGGCGGTGACAGCACCCTGGTTATTGCGGATTACAGTGGCAATTTCTTGCCAGCGGCGTTCTTCTAAATCGGCATTAGGATTCCCATCGCCAAACAGGAAGGAGAAGACGGCTTCTAAGAAGTTCATCTGTCTCTTGCCTTCGGGGGATGAGACACGACGCTGCTGGTAGCGATCGCTATAGTCTGGATAGAAAAACCACCAGATGTCAGGGCCAAACCAGAAGCGGGGCATAAAAACCATACCGCCGCCACCGTGATGACCGCCGCCGGAATCATCGCTGTCGCGGCTGCTATTGACGGCGATTAGAATAACTGCGATCGCGACAAAAATTAGGACAATGGAAGCAATCAGGATAATCCCGAAGGAAATCCGGATCAGGTAAAACAAAACTTTCCAAATTTTTTCCCACCATTCCTTCAGTCGCAACCGCAAGAACTTATTGCGGAGAACTGTCCGGAAATTCTTAGGGAAAAGGTAGACTATCTCGCCGGTTTCTGCTACCTGCAAGTGTCCACCGGCGTCGGATGCCAGAGCGAGTAATCCAGCCTGAGCCATGTTGACATTTAACCCAGCTTGGGTTGCCACATCGCCAACTGTGACACGGTAGCCCAGGTGTTCAACTGCTTGCATGAGGGTGGGATTGGGAGCCATGTGCTTTCCTCAAGGACGGAGGCTACTATCACCAGTATAAAATTTTGGCAAATTCCAGCAGGCAGATTATGAAACCAAGAACTCGCGCGATCGCTCTTAACCTATTCGCTCTTAGCGTATGCCACCCTAAACCGAAGCGCCGCTTGGCAACGCTAACGTGGCTGTTCGCTCTCCTATTCTCACTTTTGGGATTAACCACACCACTCAAAGCAGCCAATCTGGAACACGTTCAACATTTGCTAAAAACTAAACAATGTCCTCAGTGTGACTTGAGGGGTGCTGAGTTGAGAGATGCGGACTTAAGGGCGGCTGACTTGAGGCGTGCCGATCTCGCCGGTGCCAATCTCAGTGCTGCCGATTTAAGAGGTGCCAACTTTGGTGGGGCAAATCTAGGCGGTGCCAGCTTTATTAATAGTGACCTCAGCGGTGCTAACTTGAGCGGCGTTAATTTGAATTTAGCGGCGTTGATTAAAGCCAATCTCACAGGCGCTAACCTTGCCGGTTCTGAGTTGACGATGGCGAAGTTACCGGGCGCTGACCTCACAAAGGCTGATTTGCGGGAAACTAATCTGATTAGTGCTGACTTGAGCAATGCCATTCTCCGAGGAACGGACTTGCGGGGGGCAGATTTGCGAAATGCTGATTTTGAGAATGCGCTTCTCGAAGGCGTCCAGCTCAATAGTGCAATTCTCCCAGATGGCACTTTGCATTATTAAACCCAACCATAGTCAAGGGTGCATTAGCCTTACGGCTGAGCGATCGCCAAGCTTTAATTCCGTATATATAAGCGCACAGATTTCCATTCTCTAAATATACACAAGAACTAGTATTTATTTTGTATAAAATAATACGTCTGCGAAAAAAATACTGAGGAACTCGGTTGATTGAGGAAAGAACAACAAATGCGCGATCGCATTTGTTAATCTCAATCCAGTTGACTCCCAGAGCGCGTTAAATTAGCTTAAAGAGCATCACTGAGCGATAAACTGACCAGTCTACACTCTCCTAATTAGCGCAGCATTACAGAGCCGGATATGCCAAGAACGCAAAAAAACGATAACTTCATTGACAAGAGCTTCACGGTAATGGCGGATATAATCCTGAAAATCCTGCCTGCCAACAAGAAAGCAAAAGAAGCCTTCATCTACTACCGCGATGGTATGTCAGCGCAGGCAGATGGTGAATACGCCGAAGCTCTAGACAATTACAGAGAAGCCCTAACGCTAGAGGAAGACACTTACGACCGCAGTTATATCCTCTACAATATGGGGCTGATATACGCCAGCAATGGTGACCACGAGCAGGCTTTGGAATACTACCACCAAGCGCTTGACTGTAATCCCCGCCTGCCTCAAGCGTTGAATAATATTGCCGTCATTTACCACTTCCAGGGTGAAAAGATCAAGGAAGATGGAGATCCCGAAGCTGCTGAAGCTTTGTTTGACAAAGCAGGAGAATATTGGAAACAAGCGATTAGTATGGCTCCGAATAACTACATCGAAGCCCAAAATTGGCTCAAAACGACTGGGCGCTCTACGATGGATATCTTCTTTTAGGTAACAGGGAATAGGTAATCAACAAAAGAGAAAAAATTACCTACTACCTACTATCCAATGACCAATTACCAATAAGCCATTACCACTGTTATGATTGACCGCGAACAAGTTCGCAAAGTTGCCCATCTGGCTCGCCTAGAACTGACCCCCGAAGAAGAAGCCCAATTTACAACCCAACTAGGCAGTATTTTGGAGTATTTTGAACAATTAAGCGAACTTGATGTCAGTGATGTGCAACCCACAACAAGGGCAATTGATGTCAGCAATGTGACACGCCCTGATGAACTGCAACCCTTTCCCAACCGGGAAGCTATTCTCACAGGTGCCCCAGATCAAGAGGGTGACTTTTTCAAAGTGCCAAAAATCCTCAGCGCTGAGTAAGGTAATCGCCCTATTTTGCACCTAAGACCGATGAATTTTAGGTGAGAACCTGACCCAATAAGTGTGGGGCAATCTTCCTGGGGTTGCCCTTCATACTCTCAAAGGAGAACGTTATGGGTTTAGGTCTTTTGATTGATGGAAAGTGGGTTAGCGAACGAGAACAAGAAGACTCCCAAGGAAAATTTATTCGCCCATCAACAACCTTCCGCAACAAAATTACAGCTGATGGTTATAGTGGCTTTAAGGCTGAACCGGGTCGCTATCATCTCTATATTTCCTGGGCTTGTCCTTGGGCGCAACGAACCGCAATTATGCGCCAATTGAAGGGATTAGAAGATGTTATCAGTCTCTCAGTTGTGGCACCCGAAATTGATCAAAATAGTTGGGAATTCTCAGAAGAACCAGGTTCTATCCCCGATACGGTAAATAAGACTCGCTATTTGTGGGAAGTTTATCTTAAAGCGGATTCTAATTACAATGGGCGGGTGACTGTCCCAGTTCTTTGGGATAAAGAAACTGCCACGATTGTGAATAATGAATCCCGCGAGATCATTCGGATGTTTGATACAGAATTCGATGATTTCGCCAAGTCTGAGATGAATTTTTATCCAACAGAATTGCAGGAGGTGGTTGATAAGACGATTGATGCAATTTACCAACCGATTAATAATGGCGTTTATCGGGCAGGATTTGCGACTAGCCAAGCCGCCTACGATGAAGCGGTGACGGAACTATTCGATGCTCTCGATCGTTGGGAAAAAGTGTTAGCGGAGCACCGCTATCTGTGTGGAGAAAGCCTCACCGAGGCAGATTGGTGTATGTTTACCACTCTCTTGCGCTTCGATGCCGTTTACTATGTCCACTTCAAGTGCAATTTACGCCGGATTGTGGATTACCCCAATCTCTGGAATTACCTGAAAGACCTCTACCAGGTGCCGGGGGTAAAGGAAACCTGCAACCTCGACCATATCAAACGCCATTACTATAAAAGCCACCCAAAAGTTAATCCCACCAGAATTGTTCCGAAAGGGCCGTTAATTGATTTTGAGGAACCTCATAACCGCGAACAATTATCGCCTAAAGCTAAGGCGACCGCTGTGTGATTCCTCATTTAAAAAGCAAGGTGGATACTACCCACCTTGCTTTTTTTAATAACTAGAGTAAAAACGCAAATGCTGTAAGCATCTGAGCTTAAATATCACTTGATAATCCCGATTAAGGATTGAAAGAAGTCCGGGTAAGAAATAGCGGCTGCTTCGGCACGCCCAATTGTGGTAGTGCCTTCTGCATTCAGGGCAGCAATTGCTAAACTCATGGCAATTCGATGGTCGGTATGACTATCAACATCAGTGCCGATGAGAGGAGTGCCCCCCGTAATTTCTAACCCATCGGGTCTTTCTGTAACCTTGGCACCCATGCGGTTGAGCTGAGATGCCATAACGGCAATGCGATCGCTTTCTTTGACCCGCAACTCTGCTGCATCTCGAATTACAGTAGTTCCTTGGGCAAACACTGCCGCTACAGCCAAAATCGGAATCTCATCAATCAGGCAAGGAATTAGATCGCCAGCAATTTCACATGCTTTAAGGGCACTGGAACGTACCCGCAAATCTGCTACTGGCTCACCCGCGACAATCCGCTGATTTTCCATCTGAATGTCAGCGCCCATCCTCTCCAGAGCTTCCAGAATGCCGGTGCGGGTGGGATTGACCCCTACATTTTCCACGCACAACTCCGAACCCGGTACAATCGCCCCAGCAACCAGCCAAAAGGCAGCTGAGCTGATATCCCCAGGCACAACCACCGGCTGCCCTTGCAGCTTGGCTGAGCCAGTAATGGTGACGCTATTGGTTTCTGGATCGATGCTGAGTTCTGCCCCGAAAGCTTTGAGCATCCGTTCGCTATGGTCGCGGGAGAGGGCGGGTTCGGTAACGGTAGTTTGTCCTTCCACCATCAATCCAGCTAGGAGGATACAAGATTTGACTTGTGCTGAAGCAATCGGAGAGTGATAGTGAATCGGTCGCAGTTGTTGTCCTTGAATTGCTAGAGGCGCTAAAGAGTCGTTCTGACGTCCCCAAATTTGAGCGCCCATCTCTTGTAACGGTTTAACAACGCGAGACATTGGGCGCGAGCGCAGCGAGCTATCCCCCGTCACAGCAAAAAAACGTCCCGGATGAGAGGCGAGAAGCCCCAGCATCAGTCGCAAGGTAGTACCTGAGTTACCGGCGTCCAAGACTGAGGTTGGTTCTTGTAGGCAGCCGAGTCCGATGCCCTGAATTCGCACCATTTCCGTATTCAGTTCCGAAATTTCGGCACCCATCGCCCGAAAACAGCTAGCAGTGCTGCGGGGATCTTCTCCCAAGAGGAGTCCCTGAATGGTGGTTTCTCCTTGGGCGATCGCTCCCAACATCAAAGCCCGGTGGGAGATAGATTTATCCCCTGGTACCCGAATACGTCCCTGCAAGGATAGCCCTGCTGCGGGATTCTGAATGATTAAACGATCCTGATTTTCAGTGTTTTTTAGCGTGACAACTGCGGCTGGCATGAAGAGGGACTGGGATGAAGTTGCAAATAGTGATTCTACCAATTGCTGACACTGAAGATAGCACTGGAGTTATAGCAGTTCTCGATTGGGTTGCGATACATCTGTAGGGGCATGGCAATCAAAAAGCCCCTACCAAACCTTAGAACCCCAATACATTCCATCCAACTGAGAAGTGCTACAGTAACCACTTCAGCCCCAATCGCTACTTTTGAAAGCCTATTCCTATCTTCTTTTTACTCTTGCCCTTAGATTTTGATTTATTAACATCTGCCAGCGCTTCCTGAAATAAATCATGTAAATGCACTGGCACACTGGCAATCTCCGGTAAATCAGGCTCTAACGCCTTGTTATATTCTTGGAGTAAAGCGTCTAAATCGCGGTCAATTTTCAATTCTGGACGCTGTAACACTGTTTTCAACAGCTTTTCCATTTGGGCTGGATAAGTTTCGGCTAAGCGATGCCAAATGAAGGCATTAATCGTCGAGTCTTCTAGATACTGACGAACCAGCTTCTCAGTGTTTTCAATGTTGTTCTGCCAGTCTTCTGCTTCTAGCATTGCCTTGAACCGGCTGTATGTAGGCAGAAATATTTGACCCCAACGAGGATGGGTGAGGGCTGTTAGCTGTTCGGCTTTCTTGAGATTTGCAGGCAACTCAACTTTAGGTGTCACCATCTTAGTTGGGTTTTTGCTGTCAAACATCTGAGCGATCGCTTTTGAATCGGCACCTGATTCTTCTGCGGCTGCTTTCATTTCCTCTTCTGTAACCCCAGCTTCTGCGGCTATTTCCGAGAGCGATTTATTTTCATCAATGCCTGCCGCTGCTAAGCGTTTCTTAGTTAGTAATTCCTGAAATTCTTCTATCCTCTTATTCATCTGGTACCCAGGCATTACGACTTCGTCGCTACCAAAAAAGCTCAGAAAATCCTGGTGATATTGTTCTACTGATTGCCATGCCAGTTCTAGAAGTTCTGGAGCGTCACTATAAAGCGATTTGTTGTAATTTTCCTTAAAATTTCCGATTGCCACTGCCAGCTTGGGTTTTCCTAATCTCCCCATTGGGATACAAGGACCAGAAAACATCCAGACGCTCTCGGTTACAGGTGCAATGCGAGTGAGTAAAATTTCTCCCTCTTTAAACCGGCTCATCTCCTGCCATGTTAGAAGCGTGTTTGGCTTGACGATGTAGCGCTTAGCGGTCAGCCAGTTCATCAACTCAAAGCCATCTGATAAGACTTGAAGCGTAGCAAACAAGCCAATGAAGCTGCACCGCCAGCTACTGACTAAGTTGCGATCGTTTTCGGACAATTCTGGCTGGCTCTCCAGAAACAAATCCAAAACGTCTTTATCCCCATCCCCTACTTTTCCTTCAGTTAAGAAGGTATCAATAATTAGGTCTCTTTGTGCAATATCCTGACGCTCTCGGTGTTGCTGAGCAGCGGCATAAGCTTCTAGCGATTGCGCCAGCTCTCCTTCCGCCTCCAAGACAAACTCAATTAAGGCTTGTTTTAATTCATGCGATCGCTCTAATATGGCATCCACAGCTCAATCTCTCGTTCAACAATTCTAGGTTAAAGGTTATTCAAGAAATTAAGCAAAAGTATTTATCCCCCAATACAAAAAGCAAAAAAGCTCACTTGCATCCATAATCATTGGGCAAGAGAGCTTTTTGATAATTAACCTGGCACTGAGCTATTTTCCCAGGCAGTCACCCACCGAGTATCTTCGCCGCAGTTGCGTTTCACCTCCGAGTTCGGGATGGAGTCGGTGTGGTTCCACAACGCTAGTAGC